>NZ_KV791083.1:144879-356703 GCF_001807855.1 Streptococcus sp. HMSC10E12 | reverse complement strand
TGAGAAATGTTAGTAGGTATAAAAATGGAGACACATAGGTTGTTGCGTAAAATAGCCTAAGGAGTGATACCCATGCCATACGAAACGTAAATCCTATATTCTTAAGATGAACGAGGTGAGTTCATGAAAAATATGAGTAGGTATAAAAACGGCGATTAATAATGTTGCATAAAATAGCTACAAGGGAGTGATACCACCAGAAATCGAAAGCTAAACTCAAGATTAACGTCAAAAAGTGAGGTAAAGCTCATGAGAAATGTTAGTAGGTATAAAAATGGAGACACTTAAGTTGCTGCGTAAAATAGCTTAAGGAGTGATACCAATGCCAAATGAGTAATCTATCGACAAAAGTTAAATGCTTAAATCTTGTAACAAAGTACCGAGGTGACGCTTATGTTGATGTTTGATGTAAGTCGTTATAAGAACGGCGACAAGTAAACCTCATTGAGTGGTCAATGGGGAGATAGGTCTCAAATCATAAGAATCGGAGGCGATTACTATGATGATGAATTTAGGACGTTATAAAAATGGAGACACTTCAAGTTATTGCATAAAATAGCTTAGGGAGTGATACCGATGTAATAGAAAATTTACAATGCTTGAAAGTTGTTTGTAAGTTGATGGAGGTAATCTATGATTGCTAGGTATAAAAATGGTGACACACAATGACTCCTCCTTATGAAAATATTTTTTACGAAATTCCAAAAGGATGTTCTAATGACAATTGAAGAATCTTAAAAGCTCATTCTAGCGTGTAAGAATGAGCTTTTTGATATGTTGAATATTAGTGGATTTTAGTGAGAGACTCTTAGTCCTTTTTGTTCAACCGAACCTTCCGTAGGAGAGCAAGCCTTTTTTGTTCTTTTACTAGAGTCGTAAAGATTTGGTATTGATTTTTAAGATGCGGTAGGAAACTCTTAGGAATTTTACTATCGAAGTTTAGGTTGTTCAGAAATATGGGGGCACTACTGTCTCTATAGATTTGTCCTTGGAAGAAGTAGTTGTCGGTCACGATATCAACTGAGATACGTGATGAGCGCCATCGACGTTTGCGCATGTACTTGGGTTTCCAACGAATCTTAAGTTGCTGGTCCTTGATATACCACCCCATGATGTCTATTTTGGCGGTCTGTTTCGTTTTGTCATCAAAGTAGGTTACTGGTACGCTTAAAACCTGCTGGCTTCTTGGTGAGGTTAAGAAGGGGTGAAAATCAGGAATGAAGTCGTAGTCCTTGCTAGACACTTCCGCTAGACCGTCTTCTTCTCGTATTTTGCCACGACTGACGTACTTGAAGAAGTCAAAACTCTCACCTTGTCTTTCTAGTCGTTCAGCCTCTAATTGATATCTTGTCACCTGATCACCGGTATTTTTAGTCGTCTTGAGGTAACGTATGATTTCTGCATCCTTGTAGTAAAGAGCAACGAGATTTTTTAGACGTTGACTAGGGTTCAGAGAGTGTAACTTGTCTGGAAAGGACAAGATTTGTATGCTTTGGACAGCGGCTAAAGGAACAGCAGCGATACCAGATAAGAGCTTGTCTAGTTCAAAGAGGGAGACGGTATCAAAATGACTGGTATGACCAAGCTGATGTGTTATGTCAACAACAAAGAGGTTATTGTCCTGTTTGAAAGTGATAATGTAGACGTCACTCGGACCTAAGTTTTTTAAATCATATTCTAGTGAAGTAATAGGAATATTATAGTAGTGGTTAAAGGTTGGAAGCCCTAGTTTTTCTCCTAATTTCTTTTTATGATAAAGCATTCTCTTATTTTAGCATGAAGTTTGGCCGGAGAAAAGACGACTCATAAGGCTTAATTTTTTTCTTAGCGATTCAAATTTCTATCTATTCACTTTTCCCTTGCATTATCCTTCAAACTTTGGTAGAATTATATCTTGTGAGTGCACCTCACTTACTCGTGGCGAAAGACCATGAGTCATTAGACCAAAAGAGGAGGAAAATATCAATGGCTAAATACGAAATTCTTTATATCATTCGTCCAAACATTGAAGAAGAAGCTAAAAACGCTTTGGTAGCACGTTTCGATTCTATCTTGACTGACAACGGTGCAACTGTTGTTGAATCAAAAGATTGGGAAAAACGTCGTCTTGCATACGAAATCCAAGATTTCCGTGAAGGACTTTACCACGTTGTTAACGTTGAAGCAAACGACGATGCAGCTCTTAACGAGTTCGACCGTCTTTCAAAAATCAACGGTGACATTCTTCGTCACATGATCGTTAAACTTGACGCGTAAGAAGGTAAATTATGATTAATAATGTCGTACTCGTTGGTCGCATGACCCGTGATGCGGAACTTCGTTATACACCAAGCAACGTTGCTGTTGCAACATTTAGCCTTGCGGTTAACCGTAACTTCAAGGGTGCTAATGGTGAACGTGAAACAGACTTTATTAACTGTGTTATCTGGCGCCAGCAAGCTGAAAATTTGGCTAACTGGGCTAAGAAAGGCGCATTGATTGGAATTACAGGTCGTATTCAGACTCGTAACTATGAAAATCAACAAGGTCAACGTGTTTACGTAACTGAAGTTGTCGCTGATAATTTCCAAATGTTGGAAAGCCGTGCGGCACGTGAAGGTCACAGTGGTGGTTCTTACAACGCTGGAGGATTTGATAATTCAAATTCATTCGGTGGTGGAGCTTCAACTGGTGGTTCATTTGGTGGATCACAACCTGCACAATCTACACCAAACTTCGGTCGTGATGAGAGTCCATTTGGTAATTCAAATCCAATGGATATTTCAGATGACGATCTCCCATTCTAAGAATGGACAAAACGAATTAAATATATAAAGGAGAAATAAACATGGCTCAACAACGTCGTGGCGGATTCAAACGCCGTAAAAAAGTTGATTACATCGCAGCTAACAAAATCGAATATGTTGATTACAAAGATACTGAGCTTCTTAGCCGTTTCGTTTCAGAACGTGGTAAAATTCTTCCACGTCGTGTAACAGGAACTTCAGCTAAAAACCAACGTAAAGTAACAACAGCGATTAAACGCGCTCGCGTTATGGCACTTATGCCTTACGTAAACGAAGACTAAAAATAATGCCCTCGACTGAGGGTATTTTTTTCTGCCTTGATTTTGTAGTTTTTTGTTATTTTTAGGCTTGTGTGCTGAGTTTTATTTTATACTTTAGAGAAAAAGAAAAACCAACTGGTCTTCTCATTTATCTTGAGGAGCTAGCTGGTTGTTTTGTGGTATATAGAGTGTGTTTTCTAAGAAATCATCAAATTTTTGGTCGTTAACGAGGATATCGATATTGTCTTTGAAGACCTTGAAGCGGTTGGATAACCAGTGTGTTTTGATGTCTGCCCAATTGTTGAAGCGACTCCACCTGTAAGGAAGTGTAGGGTCCTGTTTTTCAAAGACATAGATACTGCCGTCTTTTTCATAAGCTATAGCCGTGTGGAAATTGCTGACATCACCAGGGCTATTTTGAAAGACCGATAGGAGTTTAACCTTCTCTGGAAACTTGAGTCCAGCTTTTTTCCAAGCTTTAAGGAGATCGTCTGTAGTCTGATAGCTGATATTATCACCAAAAAGGAGACTGTAGAGAGCTTGATCCTTGGCAGTTAACTCTTTGTGGTGTGACTTAAGATCTATAAATTCGTTTTGAAGGGGGAGGTCTAATTTGATAAGGTCCTCTGAGCTTGTAATAAGGTTATGAAGGAGCAGGAATGATGTTCGTCGGCAGTTTAAGTCATCAGTAAAGTGTGATTTGTTATCTTCAAAAGTTTTTTCATTAAGGAAGGTGACGAATTGGTTTTGGTCCTTGCCGATTTTACTTTTGGTCCATTTTTTGACAACTGGCTGAAGGTTTGTATTTTCCTGATTGTAACGAGTAATATAAGGGGCTAGATTGTCCCAGTCTTTGGTCGGTATGCCTTTGCTTTTTAAGGCTTTGGCTAGCTGTTTTTCCTGAGTGGGAGTCGTCACGTTGTTGAAACTATAGTAAGCTTGATAGTTTTTCTGAGTATTCTTGTGGCTGCATGCCATAAGTAATAGGCAGCAAGCAATGATTAGTAGAGGGAATTTGATACGCATCTATTGGAATTCTTTCTTTTGTCTATTAACTTTAACATTTTAGTATAGAATAGCCAACTGTGTCAAGATTTCTGACGTAAAAAAGCACCCATAAGGGTGCTTGAGGTTGAGATTGATTAAGATGCAGGTGCGTAAGTACTTTGAACGTTGTAGTGACGTTTGAAGAAGTATTTGGCAACACCAGCGATGACACCAATGATAAGGATCACAATTGGTGAAAGACCAGGGTTGAGGTAGCTTGGAAGAAGGGCTGTAAGACTAAAGAGGGCAAACCATGCAATAAAAGAGAGAGTGATGATGGTCATGCTGAACCACCATTTTGGACGTTCTTCCTTTGGTTTGTTATTGTGACGGTAGATGTAGTGGTAAGGGGTATACATAGCAAGACCGCCAATGAATGACACTGAAAGCAGGGTTGTGAGGCCGTAGCTGGTTTGTGTACCTGAGAAACCAAAGATTGCGTTCATGATAGCAACGATGGCTAGAAGGAAGAGTGAGGTATCAAGCCACATCTTCCAAGGTGTTTTATCTGTTTCAGGCACTTCTTTGCTAGGCTTACCAGTTTCAGGTTTTTGGTGTTTTTCAGGAGAGAAACTAGCTGCCCAAACAGTTGGAGCACCAAGGAGTCCACGTCCTGTGATTCCTTTTTTCTGGTTTTCGATAAGTTCAGGAATAATATCGCCAAGGATATCTTTGATTTCTTGGTCTGACTTACCATCTTTGATGAGTTGGTTGGTTGCGATGTGGATAAATTCTTGGTTTTTCTTGGTGAGTTTTTGGATGTCCATGAGATGACCTTTCGATAAATAGTATTATTTTTTAGTTTTGTAGTTTAGGGAAAAGAAGAGGCTCTATGTTAGAACCATTTTTTCCTGATAAAGTAGATAACAACGCAGGATGACCCGAAGGCTGCGATGAAAAAGATAACCCAAAAAGCATTATCTAAATCGTTTAGAGGCATAGAATTATTTTTAAAGTTCATGCCGTAGGCGGAGAAGATAACGGTTGGGATGTCCAGAGCCATAGTCATGAGAGCGAGTGTCTTCATGATAGTGTTCTGGTTATTGCCGATGATAGAAGCAGCGGTTTCAGCCATGGCATTCAAGACATTTTCATAGATGCCTGCCATCTCAATGGCCTGTTGGGTTTCGACCAGTGTATCTTCCAAGAGATCCTCGTCCTCGATATATTTCTTCAAGCTAGAGGCGTTACCTGTTAGCTTTTTGACAATTCGCTCATTCATCTTAAGTGAGGCTTTTAGATAGACAATGGATTTTTCCAATTCCATCATGTCAATCAAGTGCTCGTTTTTAGTCGCATTTTCCAACTGAGCTTCCAATTTATCGCTCTGACGGTCGATAGAACGTAGGGCGGTTAGGAAGAGTTGAGCATTGCGATAGAGAATCTGAAAGACAAAACGGGTCTTCATAAAGGTGTAGAAGTTACGTACACGGTGGTTGAGGAAGTTGTCCATGAGGCTGATGTCCTCGAGACAGGTTGTAACAACCACCTCATCGGTAACGATGATACCCAATGGAATAGTGACGTAGTAGCTTTTGTTATTACGCTCTTCTTGGGTTGGGACGTCGACCAGAATCAGGGTGTAGTCATCTTCGACATCGATACGTGATGTTTCTTCCACGTCCAGAGGGGCACGGAGGTCTTGAATATCAATGTTAAAACGTTCTGCGACCTTCATGGCTTCTTCTTGGGAAGGGTTCACCAAATGAATCCAAGCACCAGGCTCGAATGTTTCAATTTCTTTGAATTCTTTTCCGGTGGATAAGAACATTTGTTTCAATGGGAACCCCTCCTTTGTCATTAGGTAAGCGCTAGCGCCTTGATTACAAAAGGATTTTTACAATCGCTTTTAAGTAAAATAAACACTGCTCTTAGCTTTTTTTAGTGATGTCAAATGAGGCTTGGGACGATGTTCCTTGCCTTTTTTAGACACTCCAATATTATACTACATTTGAAACATTTTTGGGCTGGATAAATTGAAATTTTGTTATAATATGAGAGAAAGTCGGGATGGATTTTCCCTCCGTCTGTAGAAAGGAGTGGCCGTAGCTTCTGGGTTAGGGCCTCTTAAAATATGCAAGATAAGTTAGTGATTCATGGAGCAAGAGCTCACAATTTAAAAAATATCGATGTGGAGATTCCACGTGATAAACTGGTAGTGGTTACGGGTTTGTCAGGTTCTGGGAAGTCATCCTTGGCTTTTGATACCATTTATGCAGAGGGTCAGCGACGCTATGTTGAAAGTCTCTCAGCCTATGCCCGCCAATTTTTGGGAAATATGGAGAAACCTGATGTGGACTCGATTGATGGTTTGAGTCCTGCCATCTCCATTGACCAGAAAACAACAAGTAAAAACCCTCGTTCGACGGTCGGAACGGCAACGGAGATTAATGACTATCTCCGTCTCCTTTATGCACGTGTGGGTGTCCCCTATTGTCCCAATGGTCATGGAGCCATTCAGTCGTCCTCTGTGGAACAGATTGTGGACGAGGTCCTAGCTCTTCCTGAGCGTACGCGTATGCAGATTTTAGCACCGATTGTTCGTCGTAGGAAAGGGCAACACAAGGCCGTTTTTGAGCGTGTACAGAAAGACGGTTATGTTCGTGTTCGTGTAGATGGTGAGATTTTCGATGTCACAGAAGTGCCAGAGTTGTCCAAGTCTAAGATGCATAATATCGAAGTGGTTGTGGACCGCTTGGTGAATAAGGAGGGTATCCGTAGTCGTCTCTTTGATTCGGTGGAGGCGGCCCTTCGTTTAGCAGATGGCTACTTGATTGTGGATACTATGGATGATAATGAGTTGCTTTACTCAGAGCATTATTCTTGTCCAGTTTGTGGCTTCACAGTACCAGAGTTGGAGCCGCGTCTCTTTTCATTCAATGCACCGTTTGGCTCTTGTCCGACCTGTGACGGTTTGGGTAATAAACTGGAAGTTGATATGGATTTGGTTATCCCTGATGCTAGTAAAACCTTGCGTGAAGGCGCTCTGGCGCCTTGGAATCCTATATCATCCAACTATTATCCAGCTATGCTTGAGCAGGCCATGGAGCAGTTCGGCGTGGATATGGATACACCATTTGAAAATCTGAAAAAAGAAGAACAGGATTTGATCCTCTATGGATCTGGGGACCGCGAATTTCACTTCCATTATGTTAATGATTTTGGTGGGGTGCGTGATATTGACATTCCTTTTGAAGGGGTTGTGACTAATATTAATCGTCGCTACCACGAGACCAATAGTGATTTCACTCGTAATGTCATGCGAGGTTATATGAATGAGTTGTCATGTCCAACTTGTCATGGCTATCGTCTTAACGAAGCAGCTCTCTCGGTTCGTGTTGGTGGTGAGAATGGCCTAAATATTGGTCAAATCTCTGATTTGTCTATTTCAGATCATCTTCAGGAAATTGATAGTCTGGAATTAGGTGAAAATGAAGGAATGATTGCCCGTCCAATTATCAAGGAAATCAAGGATCGCTTGACTTTCCTAAATAATGTAGGTCTTAATTATTTGACCCTCTCTCGTATGGCTGGAACCCTTTCAGGTGGTGAGAGTCAGCGTATCCGTTTGGCGACACAGATTGGCTCTAACCTTTCTGGAGTCTTATATGTTTTGGATGAGCCCTCTATAGGGCTTCATCAGCGTGACAATGATCGCTTGATATCAAGTCTTAAAAAGATGCGTGACCTGGGCAACACCTTAATTGTGGTGGAGCATGATGAAGATACCATGCGTGAGGCTGACTGGCTTATCGATGTGGGACCTGGTGCTGGTGCTTTTGGTGGTCAAATCATGGCCTCAGGAACCCCAGAGGAAGTTGCCAAGATCAAGAATTCAATCACCGGGCAATATCTGTCAGGTGCAAAATCAATTCCTGTTTCTCTGGAACGTCGTGTAGGTAATGGTCGTTTTATCGAGGTTAAAGGTGCTAGTGAAAATAACCTTAAGAATGTATCTGTCAAGTTTCCACTTGGAAAGTTGATTGCAGTCACTGGTGTTTCTGGTTCGGGAAAATCGACTTTGGTTAACGGAATTCTCAAGAAAAAGATTGCCCAAGAGCTTAATCGAAATAGTGAGAAACCTGGTAAACACAAATCAGTGACAGGAATCGAGCATATCGAGCGTTTGATTGATATTGACCAAAGTCCAATTGGTCGTACACCCCGTTCTAATCCAGCGACTTACACAGGTGTCTTTGACGATATTCGTGATCTGTTTGCCCAAACTAATGAGGCCAGGATTCGAGGTTACAAGAAGGGGCGTTTCTCTTTCAATGTCAAGGGTGGCCGTTGTGAAGCCTGCTCTGGTGACGGTATTATCAAGATTGAGATGCATTTCTTGCCTGATGTTTATGTCCCTTGTGAGGTTTGTCATGGCACACGCTATAATTCTGAGACTTTAGAGGTTCGCTATAAGGGCAAGAATATTGCTGAAATTTTGGATATGACAGTTGATGACGCAGTTGACTTTTTTGCGGCTATTCCTAAGATTGCTCGTAAGGTTCAGACTATCAAGGACGTGGGGCTCGGGTATGTGACTTTGGGACAACCAGCAACAACCCTATCAGGTGGTGAGGCTCAACGTATGAAACTGGCTAGTGAGTTGCACAAACGCTCCACTGGGAAGTCCTTCTACATTCTCGATGAACCTACAACTGGTCTCCATACAGATGACATTGCTCGTCTCTTGAAGGTGCTTCAGCGTTTTGCGGATGATGGCAACACTGTTCTCGTGATTGAGCACAATCTAGATGTTATCAAGACCGCAGACCACATCATTGATTTGGGTCCTGAAGGCGGTGTCGGCGGAGGTACCATCGTAGCTACAGGGACTCCAGAGGAAGTAGCAGCTGTTCCAGAAAGCTACACAGGACAATATTTGAAAGAAAAATTGACATAAAGGAAAAAGGGCTCTCTGAGTCTTTTTTTGCTTTAGGCTGGTTTAAGTTGAGTTTGCTATTCTATGGTTAAGAAAAAAGATACAGGAGTCAGACTATGGTTAAAAAGCGTTTTTTTATAGGATTTAATGGTATTCTTCTAGCCTTATTTCTAGATATTTGTCTTTTAATTAGCATTCGTACAGTGGATCATCACGGCCATTTTCAATCAGCAACAGATAAATGGGAAACTTTGCTTTATATTTTAGGGCTCTATTTTAGTTTTCTTCTCTTTGAAGTTATTTTTTATCTTATTCTGAAACACCGTAGAAGTAAACAAGTTTTAGAACAGGTCTTATAAAGGCCTGTCTTTTTGTTTTCAGTGATAGTGACATTTATGTCACTATTTTTTTGAAATGGGAGAACTTATAATGACATTATACCTAGAGTCACTAGGTCTCCAGGATGATTAGATTTTTACATAGTCCAAGTGGTCATTGCTGTATTTATTTTTGAAAAGAAAGGAGAAATAAGAATGCGAACTAAGGCGTATGGTGAAGAGCTCAATGCTGACACCTTAGAAAATGTTACAGGGGGTGGTTTTGTATCTAAACCTCAAACCTTACCTGAACGATTGGGTTGGAACAAATGGTGGTTGAAAAGAAGACCTCCTTATGGCGATTAGAAGTTACCATGAGCACCAGATATGGGAAAGAGGAGTATGGATAAACAGAAGAATAATCTTATTAGAAGTTTAAGCATTGTTATCGTGATTGTCTGGCTATTTATTGTGATCATAAATGCTACACTAAGTTTCACCGAAGGTGTTGCCTTTATTGACCATTGTCTCGTTTGGTCAACTTTTTCACTAGCTTTTTCTTTGTTTGCGCTTAGAGTAGCGAGTAAGGATAAGGAGAAATGATTTTTCTGCTGATTATTATAGTCTTAGGTTGAGTTTATTTGCTTAGCCTTTTCTTTTTATCTTTATTCCTATGGGATAGTGACATCTATGTCACTATTTTTTATTTCGTTAAGCTCTTATAATGAAGACATAGCTTGGACTTAGTGGCTAAAATATTAATATAAATAGAAAAAGGAGAGGAACATGGTAATTAGTGTCATGGTACCATTGCTTTTGTTAATTGGTAAAAAGTAAGATGTAACACAGTAAACAAATAAGGAGAATACATGAAGAAAATACAATTTATTTTGATGGCGAGTTTTGTTTTAGGTACTTGCCAGTTGGCGGTGCTTAGTGGAGCAGCGGATGAGTTAGATGTTAAGGAATCTACAGTCGAATTATCCAATAATTCTGTTGAGAATGGTGAAGTAGAGAATGTGGAAGTTTCTTCTGAAACAGCTTCTCAACAGGTAGCTGAGAAAGTTGAATCTATTAGTGAGACAAAGGAAAATTCGCTTCCTCAATCATTACAGACAGGAGTGGTTGAGACAGAAGTAAGGTCCGAAGAGATCTCGGTTGAAACTTATGAAAAGAATCTTGAAAACCTGAAGCCAGTCTCTTATAGTGATGTCACAAATATGTTGACTGAAGATGGCGGGGACCATATCCTTTATGTTGGCCGGCCAACCTGCTACTATTGTCGTCAAAATTCTCCGGTTTTGAAGGATTTCAATACCCTGATTGATGGTCAGCTTCTTTATTACAATACAGATTCAGATCAGTTGGACCGTGAGTCTCGTAAAATACTATTTGATAAGTTAGGAATTCCAGGGACTCCAAGTGTCATTCGTCTCAAAAATGGTCAATTGGTTTCTGGCTATCTTGGCAGTGCTCCAGATGCCCGAGCTATTTATCAGGCTGTTTTCAAGGAAGAAACTGAGAAAACAGAGGCACCAGAGGGAACAGAAGTAGTAGAGAAGGTGGAAAATCCCTTACCTGAGTCCCCTTCTGAAGATACTATCAAGGATAGTGATAAGGATGTAATTAATCATACTGAAGGGTCTGTTACTAGCCTAATGTCTCAAATTAAGCAAGTTTTTAGGAATCTAACAGATCTGCTTATAAGTCTTTTAGGGAAATTTATCTAACAGACTATTTTCTAAGTTGGAGAATAAAAGAATTTATCAAATATGATTTCATCTGACTTGGTCTAAGGTCATTTCTTCGTGTATCATAAGCGATTGGGCTAGTTATTTAAACAAAGAAAGGTAAATACATGACAGTACTAGCGGTGAAAGGCTTAACCTATAGTTTTGGAAAGCAAACCGTTTTGGATAATATCTCGTTCACGTTAGAGAAGGGGGATATTGCTGGTTTGATTGGTAATAATGGTGCAGGGAAGACGACCCTGATGAAACTAGTCTCAGGTATCTTGGCAGGACCCAAGGATATTATTGACTTAAAAACAAAAACTGTAGGAGCCTTGATTGAAGCTCCAGCTCTATATCCTAACATGACTGTTGAAGCTAACCTTAAATTCTATTGTAAATTGTACAGTAAGGATTACGCGTTAATTGATCGTTATAAGGACGAGTTGGAGGTGGCAGCCTATCTTAAACGCAAGGCTTCCAAATTGTCTTTGGGAATGAAGCAACGTGTGGGTTTATTTATCGCCTTAATTGCTTCAGATGAACTCATCCTTCTTGATGAGCCTACAAATGGTTTGGATCCTAATGGAATCAACAGTCTCCTCACATTAATTAAAAAGTTAGCTAAAAACCATGGTCTAACCTTTATTATCTCAAGTCATATCCTGTCTAATCTTGAACAGGTTTGTACGAAAAACTATTTGTTGAAGAATCATAAGCTAATTTACTTAGATGATAGTGATAATGTCAAATATAAGATTTATACTGAGGATTTAAGTTTGAAGTCATTAATGACCCTACTCAAATTAAATGGTATACCTTTTGAACGACAAAAGCATGACATCTTAGTCAAAGGGTTGGCAGCTGTTAAGCAGGTTATGGATCGGGAGGGGATTCCTTTTACTTATGAAAAAGAAGGATTAAGTGAGGTGCTATTCAATGAAAAGTAAATTGAGAACGGTATTTTTAAAGCAGGAATGTGTGACAAGGAGTGTCTTTATTTGTCTTGGATTGGTAGCATTGATTGGTGCAATTGTAATCTTATGTGATGGCTATAAGGGAGCTTACCTTGGGCCATCAGCGATTATTGCCAGTTATTCCTTTATCGTGGATATCGTCTTTGCTTATCTAGCAGTATCTAGTCTTGGACGAGAATTTCAGAATCGAACAATTAATATGATTCGGGTATCTTCCTTATCTGGATGTGAGGTCATTCTTCGAAAACTCTTAAGTTTCCTTGTGTTGTCTATAGTCGCCGCGACTATTTTGGTTTTAGAGTTAGCTTTTTATAAGTATTCTGTGCAACATGTCGATTTTCCTTTGTGGGATTATATCAGAAACATCTATATTGATTTTCTACTCTATGGAGCCTTTATTTATATGATTTCCTCTTTGCTTGTCTTGTTTGTGAAGAATACCTTAACGGCCTTTGTAACGGCTTATTTTGGAGTAACAGGAATGACTTTCTTTACACTCTATTTGGCTAGTTTAGGGGATACCATGACTAAGCTGATGACTTATGTGCCATTTAGTTTTATGCGAGCAGTCTTTACTAGTGGTCAAGAGTTCTTTAATCTTCGCGAAGCCTTTGTTTTGTTTGTTTGGACTTTGGTTTTGCTCCTTTTTATGCCAACTATCTACGAAAAGCGAGCCTTTGTGTAATGCTAATAAAGTCAGAGTTTGATCTGGCTTTTTCTTTATGACCTCAAAAAAACAATCTAAAATGTCAATTTAATCCTTTAAAATCTGAAAATTTGGTATAATTAACCTAAAATACCAAAGGAGTAATTCATAATGCAACGTAGACTTGAACGATTTGATGCCAAACTTGCCCAATCAGGCCTTGATGCCTTGTTGGTGACAGGACAAAACAATATTTATTATTTGACAGATTTCTGGGGGACAAATGCGACTGTCTTCATCACTAAGAGTCGTCGCCTCTTCTTAACCGATTCACGTTATACCCTCATTGCCAAACAATCCGTGCATGGCTTTGATATTATCGAAAGTAAGGACCCACTTAAGGATATTGTTAAAATTATCGAGGCTGATAAACTGGAAACAATCGGATTTGATAATCAGGTATCATTTGCTTACTATCAAGGTCTTCAAGCGATTTTTGAAGGCTACACTTTATCACCACAAAGCAACTTCATGGAAGAGTTGCGTATGATCAAGGACGAAAAAGAATTGGCAACTATCCGTAAGGCTTGTTCTATCTCAGACCGTGCCTTTACAGATGTACTTGATTTTATTAAACCAGGTCAAACAACAGAGCTACAAGTGGCAAACTTCCTAGATTTCCGTATGCGTGAGTACGGAGCTTCAGGGGTTTCCTTTGAGTCTATCATTGCTTCAGGTTACCGTTCTGCTATGCCTCATGGGGTTGCTTCAGAAAAGGTTATCCAATCTGGTGAAACCTTAACGATGGACTTTGGTTGCTACTACAACCACTACGTTAGCGATATGACTCGTACTATCCATATTGGAGACACCACTGATGAGGAGCGTGAAATTTATGATATCGTTCTACGTTCTAACCAGGCCTTGATTGACGCAGCTAAGGCTGGTATGACACGTCGCGACTATGATAAGGTTGCGCGTGATGTTATTGTCGAAGCGGGGTACGGTGACTACTTTACACATGGTATTGGACATGGTATCGGTCTTGACATTCACGAGATTCCTTACTTTGGTAACTCTGATGAGACTATTGAAGCTGGTATGGTCTTGACGGACGAGCCAGGTGTTTATTTGGCTGATAAATACGGTGTTCGTATCGAAGATGACATCATTATCACAGAAAATGGTTGTGAATTGATTACCCTTGCGCCTAAGGAATTGATTGTTCTCTAAGATTTGGAGGAATACTTTATGCCAAACCGTTTATCTTGGCAAGATTATTTTATGGCTAATGCAGAGCTGATTTCTAAGCGTTCTACGTGTGACCGTGCCTTTGTTGGAGCTGTTTTAGTCAAGGACAAGCGTATTATCGCTACAGGTTATAACGGCGGAGTTTCTGAGACTGATAACTGTAACGAAGTAGGCCACTATATGGAAGATGGTCATTGTATTCGTACGGTACACGCAGAGATGAATGCCCTTATCCAATGTGCCAAAGAGGGGATTTCTACAAAAAATACAGAGATTTATGTGACTCATTTTCCTTGTATCAACTGCACCAAAGCTCTCTTGCAAGCTGGTATTGTTAAGATTACATACAAGGCCAATTATAGGCCCCATCCCTTTGCGATTGAATTGATGGAACAAAAAGGCGTTTCTTATTTGCAACATGATGTTCCAGAGGTTCACTTAGGAATGGATGACTAGTTTGTTCTTTGAAAAAAGCCTGAGGATTGGGCTTGAATCTATAAAACATTTGAGCCATGCTATCATTTATGGTAAAATAAACTGATAATAATTTTTTACAAAGAGGTATTTAATAATGATTGAAGCAAGTAAACTCCGTGCGGGTATGACTTTCGTAACTAACGATGGCAAATTGATCAAAGTTCTTGAAGCTAGCCACCACAAACCTGGTAAAGGTAACACAATCATGCGTATGAAATTGCGTGATGTTCGTTCAGGTTCAACTTTTGATACTAGCTATCGTCCAGAAGAAAAATTTGAACAAGCAATCATCGAAACAGTACCAGCACAATACTTGTACCAAATGGATGATACTGCATACTTCATGAACACTGAAACATATGACCAATATGAAATCCCAGTAGCCAACGTTCAAGAAGAATTGAAATTTATCCTTGAAAACTCAGACGTAAAAATCCAATTCTACGGAACAGAAGTTATTGGTGTTCAAGTTCCAACAACTGTTGAATTGACTGTTACTGAAACACAACCATCAATCAAAGGTGCAACAGTTACAGGTTCAGGTAAACCTGCAACACTTGAAACTGGTCTTGTGGTTAACGTTCCAGACTTTATCGAAGCTGGTCAAAAATTGGTTATCAACACAGCTGAAGGTACTTACGTATCACGTGCCTAAGCCCAACTAAGTCTTTCAAACCACTGGTTTGAAGGCTTTATTTTCCAAACTAACGGAAAGGAAACATGCGATGACTACAGAAAATATCGGTGAAATTGTAATTGCCCCTCGCGTGCTCGAAGTGATTACAGGTATCGCTGCAACTAAAGTGGAAGGTGTTTATGCCCTTCAAAATAAAAATGTTACGGATAGTCTCAGCAAAACAAGCTTGGGACGTGGTGTTTACCTCCGAACAGAAGAAGATGGTACTGTAAATGCTGATATCTACGTCTCACTTCAGTATGGGGTTAAGGTACCAGCGGTTTCAATCGAAATTCAAAAGGCTGTTAAAGCAGCTGTCTATGATATGGCAGAAGTGGCAATTTCAGAAGTCAATGTTCACGTTGAATCTATTGTTACTGAAAAGTCACAAAAACCAGACTTGGCTGAATTGTTTAACGAGGATTTTTTGAATGACTAATATCTTTAAAGATTCACGTCGTGACCTTCGTGAGCGTGCTTTTCAAACGCTTTTTGCCCTTGAATTTGGTGGAGAAGCTCTGGAACAAGCACATTTCGCTTACACTTATGACAAGCCAATTGACGAAGAAACTGAAGTTGATGTACCAGCCTTTCTCCTTAGCCTAGTAACAGGTGTCCGTGAAGAGTTGGCCCAACTTGATAGTCAAATTGAAGAAAAGTTGAAAGAGGGTTGGAGCCTCTCACGTTTGATTGTGACAGATCGTACTCTCCTTCGTTTGGGACTTTATGAAATCACGTCATTTGAAGAAACACCAGGACGTGTAGCTATTAACGAAATCATTGAAATCGCTAAAAAATATTCTGATGAAACATCTGCTAAGTTCATTAATGGTGTACTTAGTCAGTTTGTGACAGATGAAGCATAAGTAAAAGAAGTTGAGCGTTGTTTCAACTTCTTTTTTTCTACAAATGTAACAAGAAAAAAGTCGCAAGTGGAGATTTCTTGCGACTTTCATTTATATACTGCCACCAGCAATCAGACTCACTGGAAGTACATAATCACGATTAACTGTTTTGCCTTTAATTTTCTTGAGAAGAATTTCGACACAAAGCTTAGCAATTTCATCCAAAGGTTGTTGGATAGTTGCTAACTCTGGGTAGAAGTGACGGATAAAGGCGGTACCGTCATAACCGATGATTTTTAGGTCATCTGGGATAGAAAGTCCCAATTGTCTAGCTATCTTCATAACCAAGATAGCTGTTAAATCGTCCGAAACAAAGATGCCATCTGGTTTTTCACGAGAGATAATAGATTTGATTTCTAATTCTCGTCGCATGAGAGACAAATCGTTTGGAACAGGACAAATAATACCTTCCTTGTCCAATTCATAATTAAAACCTAGTTGACGAAGTCCTGTTGGAGAATCCGAATTATCATAGCCTGTAATCATGACAATGCGTTGACAGCCAGCCTTGACCATAGCTCTTGCGGCTAACTTGCCACCTTCAAAGTTGTCAGACGAAACAATAGGAATCTTTGGAGCGAGATTACGGTCGAAGGCAACGATGGGAGCTTCAACCTTCTCATAATCCTCAATACCAAGATTGTGACTAGACGAGATGATGCCGTCACATTGGTTGGCGGCAAGCATCTCCAAATAGTCTCTCTCCTTGTTAGGATCATGCTCACTATTACAAATAATGGTTTTATAGCCTTGCTTAAAGAGTTCATCCTCAAGACGTTCAATAAGTTCGGCATAAAATATATTGGAAATATTTGGGAAAATCAAGCCAACGAGTTTGGCCGACTTTCCTTGAAGACCTCGAGCTAAATTATTTGGTTTATAGTTGAGTTCTTGCATAGCAGCGTGAACTTTGTCAATGGTCTTCTGTGAGAGGTAGCCCTTTTTGTTTATGACGCGAGAAACTGTGGTTGGGCTCACACCAGCCAGTTCGGCAACGTCAGTAAGCTTTGCGACCATAAATCACCTTAGTATTTCAAGTCGAAGTAGTGTCCAGAAACGTTTCCTGACGTTACTTTGATACCAGTTTGTTCTGCACTTGGGAAAACACGACTAGTGAAGACTTTCTCACCTTTGTTGAAGTAAATTTCAACGATTGAGTTATCTACAAAGATGTTTGCTGTTGCAGCTTGACCGGCATCAAGTGTACATTCACGACTTGTTCCAAAGTCAGTAGCATATTGTTCACCAGCTTTAGAACGGTCAAGGATAACTTTTCCGTTCTCAGTATCAACAGTAAGTGACAAGCCCTTTCTTTCTTGGTCTGCGAAGAGGACAAGTTCTGTTTGAGTGTTAGCTTCAAAGTTAAGTTCAAGCTCGTAAGTGTTAGTTGTTGCCGTTTTTTCAGAGAAATCTTCTTGACTAGCACGTAAGCTTGTAATAGCTTCTACTGGGTATTGGTAGAGTTTACCATCTTTGATAGATAATTCTTTAACCAAGCTCATAGCACCTTGATAGTCGTATTTGTCAGTTGGATAGTCCACGTCTGGGAGACCAATCCAGCTAACAATAAGGGCACGACCATCAGGAGTGTTAAATCCTTGAGTAGCATAAGCTTCGAACCCGTAGTCCAAGTTAATAATTGGTGTGCCATCAACAAGGGCAGGTTTCTCAGGGTCGAAATCTTGGAAAATCTTATAAGTATTAGGGTAAATATTGCCATAGTCAAGTTCAGCTTTATCAAGACCTTGTGGGCTATAAAGAAGAACAGGTTTGGTATCTACAAAGACAAGGTTAGGACACTCAATCATGTATTCTGAGCCAGTGCCACCAAAGTCTAGGTCTCCAACTTCAACCCAGTTTTCGACATCATTATCAATAGCTTTGTAAAGTTTAATAAAACCTTGTTTATTGTGGTTTTGAGCACCTACGATAGCGTAGAATTGTCCCTTGTAATCGAAGATTTGAGGGTCACGGAAGTGCCCAGTAGCGTCAGCAGGTTGTTTGATAAGAACCTTGTCGAATTTTTCGATTTTGCCGTCTTTATCCATCCAAGCGCCGATTTGACGTGGGTCACGAATCCAGTTTTCATCACGAACGTTCCCAGTATAGAAGATAAAGAGTTTATCACCGATTTGATAAGCAGAACCTGAGTAGGCACCGTGGCTATCATTTTCATGGTCTGGCAAGAGTTTGACACCAGTTTCTGTAAAGTGAACCAAATCTTCAGTTTCAGTATGCACCCATTGTTTCAAACCATGAGCAGCTCCAAAGGGCCAACTTTGGTAGAAAAGTTGGAACTTACCATTAAAGTAAGAAAAACCGTTTGGATCATTAAGAAGCCCTGTTTCTGGTTCGATATGGTAACTTGCACGCCAAGGTGATTTAGCGACATTTTCTCTAATCTTTGTTTTTTCTTCGTCTGTCCAATCTGCGTATGGACGGTAACGAACTTCTGTTGGTAGATTCATATTTAGTAATCTCCTAATCTATTTGTTAATAATATAGTAAACGTTTTACCTATAAAAATCAACGATTTATAACAAAAAATAAAAAAATATGCTAAACGGTTGACATATGGCAGAAAGATGCTAAAATAGTTATCGTAAAGAAAAGCTAAACGCTTTCATACCAAATTTTATTAAGGAGAATTTTGCAAATGGATAACAAACAAATTGCAAAAGAAGTCATCGATGCCCTCGGTGGACGTGAAAACGTCAACAGTGTTGCTCACTGTGCGACTCGTCTACGTGTGATGGTCAAAGATGAAAACAAAATCAATAAAGAAAAGGCTGAGAACATTGAAAAAGTTCAAGGTGCTTTCTTTAACTCAGGTCAATACCAAATGATTTTTGGTACAGGTACTGTTAACAAGATTTACGACGAAGTCGTTGCTCAAGGTCTTCCAACAGCATCTAAAGACGAACAAAAAGCAGAAGCTGCTAAACAAGGTAACTGGTTCCAACGTGCTATCCGTTCATTCGGTGACGTTTTCGTTCCATTGCTTCCAGCAATCGTAGCGACTGGTCTTTTCATGGGTATCCGTGGAGCAATCAATAACGATACAGTTCTTGGTTTGTTCGGTACAACATCAAAAGCTTTTGCTGCTACTGATTTCTATACTTACACAGTTGTATTGACAGATACAGCCTTCGCCTTCTTCCCAGCCTTGATTTGTTGGTCAGCCTTTAACGTATTTGGTGGTTCACCACTTCTTGGTTTGGTTCTTGGTTTGATGATGGTTAACAACGCCCTTCCTAACGCTTGGGATGTTGCATCAGGTGCTGCTAAACCAATTTACTTCTTTGATTTTATTCCAGTAGTAGGTTACCAAAACTCAGTGCTTCCAGCCTTCTTCGTAGGTTTGCTTGGTGCTAAGTTCGAGCAATGGGTTCGTAAATGGGTTCCAGACGTTCTTGACCTTCTCTTGCGTCCACTTATCGTCTTCGCAGTAATGTCAGCTTTGGCCCTCTTTATCATTGGTCCTGTCTTCCATACTGTTGAAAGCTATGTTCTTGCTGCTACAGAATGGATTCTTAACTTGCCATTTGGTCTTGCTGGTCTTGTTCTTGGTGGAGTTCACCAAGTTATCGTCGTTACAGGGGTTCACCACGTCTTTAACTTGCTTGAAGCTAACCTCATTGCTAATACTGGTAAAGACCCACTTAACGCTATCATCACAGCTGCTATGACTGCCCAAGCTGGTGCGACACTTGCAGTGGGTGTTAAAACTAAAGATGCTAAATTGAAAGCACTTGCTTTCCCTGCAACTCTTTCAGCGGTACTTGGTATCACTGAACCAGCTATCTTCGGGGTTAACCTTCGTTTCGGTAAACCATTTATCATGGGTCTTATCGCTGGTGCTGCTGGTGGTTGGTTGGCCTCAATCCTTAACCTCGCTGGTACAGGATTTGGTGTAACAATCGTTCCTGGTACTCTTCTTTACCTTAACGGTCAAGTGCTTAAGTATGTGATCATGGTACTTGTAACACTTGCTCTTGGTTTTGCTCTTACTTGGATCTTCGGTTACAAAGAGGAAGAAGTTGAAGCTCAAAAAGAAGTTGTTGCTGAAGATATTGCATCTGCAGAATCAGCTCCAGTTGCATTGCAAGCCGAAACAATCGCTGCACCACTTAAAGGTGAAGTTGTAGCTTTGGAAAATGTTAATGACCCAGTCTTCTCATCAGGAGCTATGGGTAAAGGTGCCGCTATTAAACCTTCAGGAAACCAAGTAGTCGCACCATTTGATGGTGAAGTGCAAATCGCCTTCCCAACAGGTCACGCTTACGGTCTTAAATCTGATAAAGGTGCTGAAGTGCTTATCCACATCGGTATCGACACTGTCTCACTTGACGGTAAAGGATTTGATGCTAAAGTTCAAGCAAATCAACGTATTAAAAAAGGTGATGTCTTGGCTACCTTCGATAGCTCAGTAATCACTGAAGCAGGTCTTGACGATACAACTATGGTTATCGTTACAAACACTGCAGACTTCGAAGATGTTTCATCAGTAGCGACTGGTTCAGTTGCTGAAGGTGCAGACTTCATCGCAGTTAAATAATAAGCTAGAAAAGTCGAAGCCAATTCGGCTTTTTTAGTTAAATGGCTCATAAAGAAAAGTATGAAGCAGAGTAGTCTGTACCTCCTTAAACAAGGTCTCATTTAGATTGTCTTTTGCCTAGCTTTTATTTATAATAGTATAAATAGTTATTATTGATCATAAAAGGAGATAGCTTTACCTATGGCTAAACTTTACGGAAGCTTGGAAGCTGGTGGTACAAAATTTGTTTGTGCTGTTGGCGATGAGAAATTCCAAGTCGTTGAAAAAACTCAATTCCCAACAACTACACCTTACGAAACAATTGACCGTACTATTGAATTTTTCAAACGTTATGAAGATCAATTGGCTGGAATTGCAATTGGTTCATTTGGACCAATTGATGTTGATCCAAACTCTGAAACATATGGTTTTGTGACTTCAACACCAAAACCACATTGGTCAAATGTCGACCTTCTTGGTTTGATTGCTAAAGAGTTTAATGTTCCTTTCTACTTTACGACTGATGTTAACTCATCTGCTTATGGTGAGACACTTGTTCGTAAAGGTGTTAAGAGCCTTGTTTACTACACTATCGGAACAGGTATCGGAGCCGGTGCTATTCAAAATGGTGAATTCATTGGTGGTATGGGTCATACTGAAGCTGGTCACGTATATGTACCGCTTCATCCAAATGATGTTTCCAATGAATTTAACGGAACTTGTCCATTCCACCGTGGGTGTTTGGAAGGTTTGGCTGCTGGACCATCACTCGAAGCTCGAACAGGTATTCGTGGTGAATTGATTGATCAGCACTCTGACGTTTGGGACGTCCAAGCTTACTACATTGCTCAAGCTGCTGTCCAGGCAACTGTGCTCTACCGTCCAGAAGTTATCGTCTTTGGGGGTGGTGTTATGGGACAAGAACACATGCTTCGTCGTGTCCGTGAAAAATTCACAGCTCTTTTGAATGGTTACCTTCCAGTACCAGACGTGACTGAGTATATTGTGACACCTGCTGTTTCAGGTAATGGCTCTGCGACACTTGGTAACTTTGCACTTGCCAAAGATGTAGCTGACAAACACTCACGCAAATAAGCAAAATATGTAAAATCGCTTTAAGACATGATCTTAAGGCGTTTTGCTCTATACAGGAGGATGTAATGGAACCTTTATTTTTAGATTCGCCAATGCATGAAAAAATCTGGGGAGGTAATCGACTTAAGACAGAGTTTGGTTACGATATTCCCAGTGAACACACTGGTGAATACTGGGCAATTTCTGCCCATCCTAATGGTGTATCCTATGTCAAAAACGGGAAGTATGCTGGTTTTCATCTGGCAGAACTTTACAAGGATAAACCAGAACTTTTTGGAAATCCCAAGACTAGTGTTTTTCCTTTGTTGACAAAGATTTTGGACGCTAATGACTGGCTCTCAGTACAAGTACACCCTGATGATGCTTATGGACTAGAGCATGAAGGTGAGCTAGGAAAGACAGAATGTTGGTATATTATTGATGCTGAAGAGGGTGCAGAGATTATTTATGGTCACAAGGCTAAGACCAAGGAAGAATTGGCGTCCTTAATTGAAGCAGGTGATTGGGACGGACTTTTGTCGAAAACTCCTGTTAAAAAAGGTGACTTTTTCTTTGTACCAAGTGGTACCATGCATGCTATTGGTCCAGGTATCCTGATCTTAGAGACTCAACAATCTAGCGACACCACTTACCGTGTCTATGATTTTGATCGTAGGGATGATCAGGGCAATAAACGTGAGCTTCATATTCAACAGTCTCTTGATGTCTTGAATTTAGGGGACCCAGAAAATAGTGTCCCAGTAACTGTTAAGACCTTGCAATTAGAGTCGACTTGTTTGACATCAAACTCCTTCTTCACCGTATATAAATGGAAACTCAGTGGCTTGGTTGACTTCAAGCAATCAGCTCCTTATTTGCTTTGTTCAGTACTTTCTGGCAATGGGACTATGACTATCGATTCACGCATTTATTGTCTAAAAAAAGGTGATCACTTCATTCTTCCAAATGATGTGACAGATTGGGAAATTGATGGACAATTGGAGATGATTGTCAGTCACCCTAACGAGGCTTAAGTATGAGTAATGAAAAAGTTTTAGCTGCACTATTTGAGCGTATTGAAATCGGCAAATCCTATTATTTTGAGGGAGCTTACTATCGTCTGAAAGATTATGGAGATCACATTTATGGCTTACAACGGGCCATTCCGGGTATGTGCGGTGAAAAAACGGCCTCCCCTAGCATCAAATTTTACTGGAAAAATGGTGTCTTGGACTATCAATTCTACGTTGATTTTGAAGCTAGCCCTATGATAATGAAGGCCTATAGTAGCACCGACCATGTCTTCTTTGAGCAGGCTTTTGAAAATCTCTTGCATGATTTTGAGGATATCCTAGAGAGCCAAGAGAACTCTAAGAAGTAGTTTTAAAGCATTATTGTCGATATTTTCAGTGAATCTAATAAAAAAGTTTTCGTTTATTTGCAAATCCATTGTGAAAGCCCTTAAACTAGGGCTTTTTTCTTTGTCAATCCTTGAGTGATTTCTTGTTTAAAGGGGGCTTTTGTGGTAAAATATGGAGATAAAGACTGTCGAAAGGAAAAAAGATGGCAAATATATTACGCAAAATCATTGAAAATGATAAAGGCGAAATTAAGAAACTAGAAAAAACTGCCAAGAAAGTCGAGAGCTATGCTGATGCAATGGCGGCTCTTTCAGATGAAGAACTTCAGGCAAAAACAGAAGAATTTAAAAAACGATATCAAAACGGAGAAAGCCTAGACCAACTCTTGCCAGAGGCATTTGCAGTTGTTCGTGAAGGGGCAAAACGTGTTCTTGGACTTTTCCCATATCGTGTGCAAATCATGGGTGGTATTGTTCTTCACCATGGTGACGTCCCAGAGATGCGTACAGGGGAAGGGAAAACCCTGACTGCGACAATGCCTGTTTACCTAAATGCTATTTCAGGTGAAGGTGTGCACGTTATCACCGTTAACGAATACCTTTCAGAGCGTGATGCAACTGAAATGGGTGAGCTTTATAGTTGGCTTGGTTTGTCAGTAGGGATTAACCTTTCAGCCAAATCACCAGCTGAAAAACGTGAAGCTTATAACTGTGATATCACTTACTCAACCAACTCAGAGGTAGGTTTCGACTATCTTCGTGATAACATGGTTGTTCGTAAGGAAAACATGGTACAACGTCCATTGAACTATGCCTTGGTCGATGAGGTTGACTCAGTTCTTATCGACGAAGCTCGTACACCATTGATTGTATCAGGTCCTGTAAGTTCAGAAACTAATCAGTTATATCACCGTGCGGATGCCTTTGTTAAGACCTTGACAGAGGATGATTATGCCATTGATATTCCAACGAAAACGATTGGTTTGAATGACTCAGGTATTGACAAGGCTGAAGAATTCTTCAACTTGGACAACTTATACGATATTGACAATGTTGCCTTGACTCACTATATTGACAACGCCCTTCGTGCCAACTACATCATGTTGCATGATATTGACTATGTGGTCAGTCCTGAGCAAGAAATTCTTATCGTTGACCAATTTACAGGTCGTACCATGGAAGGTCGTCGTTTCTCAGATGGACTCCACCAAGCCATTGAGGCAAAAGAAGGTGTACCAGTTCAAGAAGAAACGAAGACATCTGCCTCAATCACTTACCAAAATATGTTCCGTATGTACAAGAAATTGTCAGGGATGACTGGTACTGGTAAAACTGAGGAAGATGAATTCCGTGAAATTTACAACATGCGAATCATTCCGATTCCAACTAACCGTCCAATTCAACGTATTGACCACGATGACCTTCTTTACCCTACCTTGGATGCTAAATTCCGCGCTGTGGTACAAGATGTTAAACGTCGTTATGAAAAGGGACAGCCAGTCCTTGTTGGTACGGTTGCCGTTGAAACATCTGACTTGATTTCTAAGATGTTGGTTGAAGCAGGTATTCCTCATGAAGTGCTTAATGCCAAGAACCACGAAAAAGAAGCGCATATTATCATGAATGCGGGTCAACGTGGTGCCGTTACGATTGCGACCAACATGGCCGGTCGTGGTACCGACATCAAACTTGGTGAAGGTGTTCTTGACCTTGGTGGACTCTGTGTCATTGGTACAGAGCGTCACGAAAGCCGTCGTATCGATAACCAGTTGCGTGGTCGTGCGGGACGTCAAGGGGACCCAGGGGAATCTCAATTCTACCTTTCACTTGAAGACGAATTGATGCGTCGTTTCGGTTCTGATCGTATCAAACAAGTCTTGGAACGTTTGAATGCTGATGATGAAGATATTGTTATCAAATCACGTATGTTGACACGCCAAGTGGAAGCGGCTCAAAAACGTGTCGAAGGAAATAACTACGATACTCGTAAACAAGTCCTTCAGTACGATGACGTTATGCGTGAACAACGTGAAATCATCTACGCTGAGCGTTATGATGTTATCACAGCGGAACGTGACCTTGAACCTGAGATTAAGGCTATGATTACGCGTACGATTAACCGTACAGTAGATGGTCACAGCCGCAATGATCAAGAGGAAGCTCTTAAAGGTATTTTGAACTTTGCTCGTCAGGCTTTGGTTCCTGAGAATGCCATCTCACTTGAAGATTTACAAGAAGTGGGAGAGGTAACGAAACGTAGTGTTAATTATGACGCTATTAAAGTTTACTTGAATGAGTTAGCAGATGATGTTTATGATCGTCAAATCAAGAAATTGCGTTCAGAGGAAGCTATCCGTGAATTCCAAAAAGTCTTGATTTTGATGGTTGTTGATAACAAGTGGACGGACCACATCGATGCCCTAGATCAATTACGTAATGCCGTTGGTTTGCGTGGTTATGCACAAAACAACCCAATCGTTGAGTATCAATCTGAAGGGTTCAAGATGTTCCAAGATATGATTGGGGCAATTGAATATGATGTGACACGTACAATGATGAAAGCACAAATTCATGAACAATCTCGTGAAAATGTGAATGAACGTGTTTCGACAACAGCAACAGGCAATATTCAGGCCCACCAAGCAGATGCTAATGGTCAAGAAATTGACTTTAGTAAGGTTGGTCGTAATGACTTCTGTCCATGTGGCTCTGGTAAGAAATTTAAAAATTGTCACGGTCGTAAACAATTTTAGGAAAAAATAGGTAATTATTATGGTTTTTAAAGCAGTAAGTGAAAAAATTGATTTTGATGCAGTTAAAGAATCAACGACATTAACAGGTGAAGCCCTTGCCAAGAAACAAGCTCGTGATAAAGAGCTTGAAGCAATCATCAAGGGTGAAGATGACCGTACGCTTTTGGTTATCGGTCCATGTTCATCTGATAATGAAGAAGCTGTTCTTGATTATGCTCACCGTTTGGCTAAACTTCAAGAAGAAGTTAAAGATAAAGTCTTTATGGTTATGCGTGTCTATACAGCTAAACCTCGTACAAATGGTGATGGCTATAAAGGACTTGTACACCAACCTGATGCTGAAGGGAAACCAAACCTAATTAACGGTATCAAGGCTGTGCGTAATCTTCACTACCGTGTTATCACTGAAACTGGTATCACAACTGCTGATGAAATGCTTTACCCAGAAAACCTTCCTTTGGTAGATGACCTTGTGTCATACATTGCCGTTGGTGCACGTTCTGTAGAAGACCAACAACACCGTTTTGTTGCGTCAGGTATTGATGTTCCAACTGGTATGAAGAACCCAACATCAGGGAACCTTAACGTCATGTTTAATGGTATCTACGCCGCACAAAACAAACAAAACTTCCTCTTTAACGGTGAAGAAGTTGAAACTCCAGGGAACGCATTGGCACACGTTATTCTTCGTGGTTCAACGAATGAATATGGTAAAAACGTGCCTAACTTCTACTATGATGATGTTCTTGAAACAATCGAACACTATGAACAAATGGGCCTTGAGAATCCATTCATCGTTATTGATACAAACCATGATAACTCAGGTAAACGTTATTTGGAACAAATCCGTATCGTTCGTCAAACCTTGATTAACCGTGATTGGAATGAAAAAATCAACAAAGTTGCACGTGGTTTCATGATTGAATCTTACCTTGAAGATGGTCGTCAAGATGCACCAGATGTCTATGGTAAATCAATCACTGACCCATGTCTTGGTTGGGATAAGACAGAAGAATTGATTCGTGAAATCCACGATACTTTGTCAAAATAATAAGGTAACAGAAACCATATATGGGGAGTGAACCGTTTGGATGACCAAGCGGTTCGCTCTCTTTTCACAAAGAGAGGGAAATAGATGGGAATTCATCAAAATAGTCCGCTGATTGATGTAGCGGAAGTAAGGAAATTGCATGCTCTTACGGGAGATGCACTAGTAACTAAACAGGCTAATGATGAGGCTTTGGCAAAAATTATCAAGGGTGAGGACAAACGTATTCTCTTGGTTATTGGTCCATGTTCGTCTGATAATGAAGAAGCTGTTCTTGACTATGCTCACCGTTTGGCCAAACTTCAGGAAGAAGTGAAAGATAAAATCTTTATTGTTATGCGTGTTTATACAGCTAAACCACGTACTAATGGGGACGGTTATAAGGGGCTTATCCACCAGCCAGATGCAGAGGGTGATGTAGACCTTCTTGCTGGGGTTAAGGCAGTTCGCCACCTTCAGTCACGTATTATTACTGAGACAGGTCTTCCCATCGCTGACGAGATGCTTTATCCGTCAAATCTTTCCTTCTTTGATGATTTGCTTAGCTATCATGCTGTTGGAGCACGTTCTGTTGAGGACCAAGAGCACCGCTTTGTAGCTTCAGGTATTGATGTACCAATTGGCTTGAAGAACCCAACGTCAGGGAATTTGAATGTCATGTTTAATGGTATCTATGCTGCGCAGAATCAACAGCATTTCCTTTACAATGGTGCTGAAGTTAAAACAGATGGTAACCCACTCGCTCACGCTATCCTGCGTGGTGCCAACAATGAAAATGGTCAGAACATTGTCAACTACCATTACGAGGACTTGGTTAAGGCTTTGGACAAGTATAGTGCACTTAATCTGGAAAATCCATTTATCCTTGTTGATACTAACCATGACAACTCAGGTAAAAACTTCATGGAGCAAGTTCGTATTGTGCGTGAAGTCCTTCTTAACCGTGAGTGGGATGAGCGTATCGCGGATACCGTGCGTGGCTTTATGATTGAGTCTTACCTTGAGGATGGTCGTCAAGACACACCTGAAGTTTATGGTAAATCAATTACAGATCCATGTCTTGGTTGGGATAAGACAGATAGCCTTATTCGTGAAATCCACAATCGACTTTCGTTATAATTATGATTTTTGGATATGGTATAGACTTGCAGGAAATTTCAGCTGTAAAAAAGGCTTATGACCGTAATCCACGCTTTGCAAAAAAGGTATTGACACCAAAAGAGTGGGAGCGTTTTGAATCCCTTTCTGGCAATCGTCAGATGTCCTATTTAGCAGGTCGCTGGGCTGGTAAGGAAGCATTTTCAAAGGCCTGGGGTACAGGTATTGGAGCAGTCGGCTTTAAGGATATTGAAATTTTGACCAATGACAAGGGAGCGCCAGTGGTGACCCAGTCGCCTTTTGAAGGCAATGTCTTCATCTCGATTTCCCATAGCGGTGATTTTGTTCAGGCAAGTGTTATTTTAGAAAAAAACTAAGAGATAGATGTTGGAAGAGGATAGCTTATGATCTCAAGTTTACATCGACCAACCTTGGCAAAGGTTGATCTATCAGCAATTTCAGAAAATATTGAACAAGTGGTTAGTCACATCCCTAAAAAGGTGCAGACTTTTGCAGTTGTTAAGGCCAACGCTTATGGTCATGGCGCTGTTGCGGTGGCCAAGCATTTGTCTAAACAGGTAGATGGTTTTTGTGTTTCCAACCTAGACGAGGCACTTGAACTCCGTCAGGCTGGCTTAGAGCAACCTATACTTATTTTAGGAGTCGTCTTACCAGACGAGGTTCCTTTGGCTATTCAAGAAAACATCACTCTGACGGTAGCTTCGCTTGAGTGGTTGGAAATGGCTAAGAATCAAGGACTTGATTTGACTGGTTTGACCTGCCATATTAAGATTGATTCAGGTATGGGACGCATTGGGGTGCGTAGCCAAGGGGATGCAGATAGTTTGATTGCTGGTCTGAAGGCACTTGGTGCGGATGTCGAAGGTGTTTTTACCCATTTTGCAACAGCTGATGAG
Organism: Streptococcus sp. HMSC10E12; assembly: GCF_001807855.1. Lineage (NCBI taxonomy): Bacteria > Bacillati > Bacillota > Bacilli > Lactobacillales > Streptococcaceae > Streptococcus > Streptococcus sp. HMSC10E12. The sequence continues at coordinate 327,965 of NZ_KV791083.1, read as the reverse complement.
GCAGATGATAGTAAATTCAAGCGTCAATTGACCTTCTTTACGGATTTGGTTAATAACTTAGTGGACCGCCCTCGCTTGGTACATGCTAGCAACTCTGCGACGAGTATCTGGCATGCAGAAACAGTCTTTAATGCGGTACGTCTAGGTGTTGTTATCTATGGTCTCAATCCTAGTGGCAGTGTTTTAGACCTTCCCTATAACATTCGTCCTGCTTTAAGTTTGGAGACAGCGCTTGTTCATGTTAAGACTCTGCCAGCAGGTCAAGATGTGGGTTATGGTGGAACGTATACGACGACAGCTGATGAGGTTATTGGAACCATTCCGATTGGCTATGCGGATGGTTGGACCAGAGATTTACAAGGTTTCCACGTTATTGTGGATGGCCAGCTTTGTCCTATTGTTGGGCGTGTGTCTATGGACCAGATCACCGTTCGCCTTCCTAAGGTTTATCCCCTAGGAACTCCTGTCACTCTTATGGGTGAAAATGGGGGAGCAAGCATCACTGCGACAGAGGTGGCTGAAAAACGTGGCACTATCAACTACGAGGTCCTTTGTTTGCTTAGTGATCGTGTACCTCGTAGCTATGACTAATATAAATAACGAGAAATCCAGTTTGATACTGGATTTTTTGATTTTAGTGAAGTCCATTTTCATGTGTTATAATAGCTGATAAGGCTTCCTCTTTCACGAGGAGAAGAACACGATAGAAATGATAGAGGATATGATTCGACTAGATTCACCAATTGCGGATTTGAAAGGTTTTGGTCCTAAGTCCGCTGAAAAATTTACCAAATTAGATTTGCACACGGTTGGGGACCTCTTGCTTTATTTTCCTTTCCGATATGAAGATTTTAAGAGTAAGTCTATCTTTGAACTGATGGATGGCGAAAAGGCTGTTATTACGGGAACGGTGGTGACACCTGCCAATGTGCAATATTATGGCTTTAAACGTAATCGTCTGAGTTTTAAAATCAAGCAAGGAGAAGCAGTGATTGCCATTAGTTTCTTCAACCAGCCTTATCTTGTGGACAAGATTGAGATGGGGGCAGAAGTGGCTATTTTTGGCAAATGGGACCAGAAGAAGTCTGCAGTGACTGGTATGAAAGTGTTGGCTCAAGTTGAGGACGATATGCAGCCAGTTTACCATGTGGCCCAAGGCGTTAGTCAGGCCCAGCTGATAAAGGCAATAAAGGCAGCTTTTGATAGTGGGGCCTTGAATTTATTGGAGGAGAGTCTCCCACAGGTGCTTATGGACAAGTATCGTCTTATGGGACGCCAAGAGGCTGTGCGTGCTATGCATTTTCCGAAAGATTTGGCTGAATATAAGCAGGCTCTACGTAGGACCAAGTTTGAGGAGCTCTTTTATTTCCAGATGAACTTACAGGTGCTGAAGGCTGAGAATAAGTCCGAAACCAATGGTATAGCAATTGCTTACGATGAGGCCAAAATCAAAGCCAAAATTGCAGAATTACCATTCCCCTTGACAGAAGCCCAACAGCGCAGTTTATCGGAAATCCTAGCTGATATGAAATCTGGAGCTCATATGAACCGTCTTTTGCAAGGAGATGTGGGCTCAGGGAAAACAGTTATCGCTAGCCTGGCTATGTATGGGGCCTATACGGCAAGATTGCAGTCTGCTCTCATGGTACCGACGGAAATCTTAGCAGAGCAGCATTATCAGAGTTTGCAGGGGCTTTTTCCTGAGCTAGAGGTAGTGCTCCTAACTTCTGGGATGAAGGCAGCGGACAAAAAAGTAGCTCTTTCCAAAATCGAATCTGGGGAGGCTCAGATGATCGTGGGGACTCACTCACTGATTCAGGATGCTGTGACTTATCACAGGCTTGGCCTAGTAATTACTGATGAGCAACACCGTTTTGGGGTTAATCAACGTCGTATTTTCCGTGAGAAAGGTGATAATCCTGATGTCCTCATGATGACAGCGACACCTATCCCTAGGACCTTGGCGATTACTGCCTTTGGAGAGATGGATGTGTCAATCATTGACCAGATGCCGGCTGGGCGTAAGCCCATTATTACCCGTTGGGTTAAACATGAGCAACTAGATACCGTACTGACTTGGATCAAGGGTGAGTTGGAAAAAGATGCTCAGGTCTATTTTATCTCACCTTTGATTGAAGAGTCCGAGGCTCTCGATTTGAAAAATGCGGTGGCCCTTCATCAGGAACTCACAGATTTTTTTGGGGATTTAGCTACAGTGGCTCTGATGCACGGTCGCATGAAAAATGATGAAAAAGACCAAATTATGCAGGACTTCAAGGAAAGAAAGTCTCAGATTTTAGTATCAACCACAGTTATCGAAGTAGGGGTTAACGTGCCAAATGCTACAGTCATGATCATTATGGATGCCGACCGCTTTGGACTTAGCCAGCTTCACCAACTTCGAGGACGTGTAGGTCGTGGCCATAAGCAGTCCTACTGTGTCTTGGTGGCCAATCCTAAAAATGATACTGGAAAAAAACGCATGCAGGCCATGTGTGAGACTACGGATGGTTTTGTTCTAGCAGAAGAGGACCTAAAAATGCGTGGTTCAGGAGAAATCTTTGGGACACGTCAGTCAGGTATTCCTGAATTTCAGGTGGCCGATATTGTGGAAGACTACAATATCTTAGAGGAAGCCAGACGGGTGGCTAGCCAAATTGTATCTGACCCTAACTGGCGAGAGAATCCTGAATGGCAGGTGCTAGGAGCACATTTGAGAAGCCAAGGCGAGTTTGATTGAGGAGGAAACTAATGAACAAAAGACAGTTAAAACTCGATTTTTTTGCTATCTTGCATCCCTTGTTTCTTATGATGTTAGGTCTTATATTTTATTTTTTCGCCTTCATCTTGATTTGGTTTATTACCGAATTGACAAAGCTGATAGAAGGAAAGACAGACTTTCATACCCTATATCTTTATTCACTTCTTATCTCTCTAGCTTGTTCGGTATTACTGATTATGTACGTCGCGGGTCTTATAGCTCAACTGATTATCCATATACAGCATCAAAAGGAAAGAACGCTTCTGCCAGTTTGGTGCATGCTTACAGCTGTACTGATGCTTGTGCCCCTATTCGAAGATTTTAGTATCTTAGGCTCGTCCTGGAATTTTAAAGGGTATTTTCTTTCCATAGTTGCCTACATTGCCTATCTCTTTACAAAGCTACCCAAGGTTATTGAAAGTTACCGCTATCATGCGACAATTCGCTATGCCGTTTGGGTGGCTCTGACCTTGGGAATTATTTTATCCATGCTTTAGATAGAAAAACTCTCAGTAAACTCACTGAGAGTTTTAAGTTTCCTTCAAGCTTATTACAAGCTTTCTTTAAGTTAGGCAACCTATAATAAAACCATCAAAACGAGATAGGTTTTGATAATAAAACGTTTTGGCTAGGCCAAACCATTCCTAAAAAGGAGGACATAACAATGACAGTAAAAATTAAAGTAACCTACAACCCAAATTTCCAGAAGCATCCTCAAGACTTTAAGGTTTATCAAAACTAGTATTGATGCTAGGAAGAGGCTAAATTTACCCATATTCTACAACTTTCATCCCTCATTTTCCAAAATCCCTTTTTCCTTTTTTTCATAACGTAGAATCCCTCTTCTTAAAATCATAAAAAAGTCTAGACGGAAGCATGACCAGTCTGGGCGATTAACATAAGTAAGCTAACCAGTTGAGATTTTCTTGACTGGTTTTTATTTTTTTGATTTTTAGATAAAAAATATCGAAAAACGATAAAAATGTGTTGACAAGGAGAAATAAAGAGTGTAATATATAATTATCGATAAACGATAATAAGTTTTCGATAAAGATAATCTTATTCGCGAAAAAGAGAAATTATATACTAAAAACTATTTAATAAAGGAAATACTTATTATGAAAACACTTAAACTAATCATCAACGCTCTTCTTATTCTTCTTATGGCAATCTACGGTCTTGCAATGCTTGCTTTACTTATCCTTCCTTTTGTGAACGTGGCCAATCTTTTCCCAGGTGCAGAGGTTCAATACCTTTCTGGTTGGGGTTACTGGCTGGTCGCAGAGCTACAATTTGCCTTCTATCTTGCCTTGATTTGGCTCCTTCGTAAAGAGCTTAAAGACTTTACTTGGAAGGCACTTTGGACCGAAGATTTCTCTCTTTTCTTGAAAAAGGCTGCCCTTCTAACCTTTGTGCCATCAGCCTTGAATATCTTCTTGCAGTTGGGAACGACAGATCACCTAGTAATGGACTTCAGCACATCAGTTTGGCTCTTCTTGGTCTCTCTAGCTTGTGATGCTATCCGTCTTCGTAAGGGACACACAGCTGTCAAATAATTGAATGTATCTTAGTTGAAAAGTAGTAAAATCTTATCTATAAACTAGTATTTTATATTGATATTCGATATAATTGATACTGTTAATAGTTAGCTGCTGATTTAGTATAAGGTCAAGGGCACCTTGGCTTTTTCTAGTCTATACTCCCAAAAAATCAAAATGTATTTACAATCGAGGTAACACATGACAACTATCTTATTCTATTTTTTAATCGTCCTAGCCTTGGCTGGCTCTAGTTATTATGGTTGGAAATCGGCTAAAAGTGCTAAAAATCGTCAGGAGACGCAAGAACAGAAACGTCTGCGTAGTGTTCTCCTGTTCGTTAATGTCCTCCTTTTTGCGGGCTTTTTAAGTCTTGTTATTACCATTCTTAATGATGCCTTTATCCTGACTGGTCATGAAGGACTCTTACAACAAGGTTTGCGTATGCTTCTTGGGTCGGGAGTTACCGTGAAAAGCAAGGGTCCTAGTCTGACGCTTTTTGCAGCAACCATTGATTTCCTTCGTATGGTAGTCAACATAGGTTTCTTGTTGTGCCTACGTGCCTTTTTGATTAATCTTTATCGTTCTGATATTTTCATTGCTAAAAATGCTAAGTTGGTTCGTTGGTCAGCGCATTTGCTAGTTCTTGGGGCTTTTATCAATAATGGTATCTTTACATTTGGAACAGGCAGCCATAGTTATAGTTTCTTTAACATCAGTTATTTGCTAGTTAGCTTTGTCCTCTATGCTGTTGCTATGATTTTGACTAAGGCTAATGCCATTGCTGAGGAAAATGAGTACACGATTTAGGAGGGGCATATGATTATTGTCAATTTGGACGTTGAACTTGCCAAGAAGAAGATGCGCTCGGGTGAGTTGGCAGAACGTATTGGTATTACCCCAGCCAATCTCTCGGTTCTAAAGACCGGCAAGGCCAAGGCAATCCGTTTTACGACTCTGGATGCTATTTGTAAGGAGTTAGATTGCCAACCAGGAGATATTCTTGAATATAGATCAGATGAAGAAAATTAAAAGCCTGAAGCAGTAGTCACTTCTCTAGTGATCATGCTTCAAGCTTTTTATTTTTTCTTCAACCATGCGACCAGGGCTAGACTGACTAGCACGGTGCCACAGACCATGGCGATATGTGTTTTTGAGACTGTCAGCTCATAGTGGAAATCTTTATTTTCCAATTTATCGGTTGCTTCAATACTAAGTTTCATGTCTTATCCCTCGATATAGTCTTTCAATTCTTGGTCTTTGAGTCCCGCACTGAGTGCGATGAGGAGTTTGAGGCGAGCCTTTGGTGCGTTGAGTTCTTTAACAAACATAACGCCAGCTTCTTGGAGTTTGACTCCCCCGCCTTCATAGGCGTAGACAGGTTCGGCGATACCGTTGAAGCAGCGGGAAACGAGCACAACAGGGACTCCTTTTTCCATAAGATTTGTGATTTCTCTTGCAGCCAATGGTGGGAGGTTTCCAGCACCTAGTGCCTCGATAACCACGCCATCAATCTTTTCAGGGTCTAGGAGACTGATGATTCCATCTCCGATACCCATCCCAGCATAGGCCTTGATGATTGGTACTGTTCCTGTGATTTGTTCCAAGTCAAAACGAACCCGAGGCTCTGCAGTTTTGAACCAGAGGATGTCATGCTTCATGATGATTCCTAGTGGACCGTGGGTTGGTGTGTGGAAGGTTGCCACGTTTGTGGTATGGGTCTTAGTCACATACTTGGCTGCATGGATTTCATCATTCATAACGACCAGGATTCCTTTGTCAGCGGCCTTGTCGTCGCTAGCAACACGTAGGGCTGAGAGATAGTTATAGACTCCGTCGCTTCCTAGTTCGTTCGACGAACGCATGGCACCAGTTAGGACGATTGGAATCTCAGGGACGGCCATGGTGTCTAGGAAGTAGGCTGTCTCTTCCAGAGTATCTGTTCCGTGGGTGATGACCACACCATCATATTGCCCAGCTGTTTCCTTGATTTTTTTGTAAATATCCAGCATGTGGTAGGGTGTGATATGTGGGCTAGGGATATTAAGAAAATCGAGAACGGTTAGTTCTAAATTGTCTAAATCAAGCCCCACATGGTTCATGGGATTATCAGCGTTTTGACTGACCTTGCCATCATTATCCGCTGACATGGAAATTGTTCCTCCAGTGTGAAGGACTAGGATTTTTTTTGTCATTTATATTACTCACCATTATATTATATGTTATAATTTATTTTAGCATAATATGTTAGAAGGAGGGGAGCTCTGTGGCCATTAAAGCAGTCTTTTTTGATATTGATGGGACTTTTCTAAATGACCGAAAACGTGTGTCAAGTTCAACCAAAAAAGCTATCAGTCAAATGAAGGAAGATGGTATCTTGGTTGGTTTGGCAACAGGTCGTGGTCCAGGATTTGTTCAGCCTTTCATGGACAATCTGGGTCTGGATTTTGCAGTCACTTATAATGGTCAATATATTTTGACTCATGACAAGGTCCTGTATCAAAATCAGCTCCCTAAATCAACAGTCTACAACTTGATTCGCTATGCCACCAAGCACCGTAGAGAGATTTCTCTAGGGACTAGCACAGGTCTTGTTGGTTCCAATATTATTAGTATGGGAACGAGTAAGTTTGGACAAATCGTCAGCCGTATTGTCCCTAAGTCCTGGGCTAAGATGGTGGAACGTAGTTTCAAGTCTTTGATTCGTCGTTTCAAGCCACAAAGTATTGAGACTCTTAAGACTATCATGCGTGAGCCTATTTATCAGGTGGTTATGGTAGCGACGGTGGGGGAAACACAAGATATTGAAGAAAAGTTTCCTCATGTGAAGATTACCCGTTCAAGTCCTTATTCAGCCGATATTATTTCAGCGGACCAATCTAAGTTAAAAGGTATCGCTCATCTAGGTGAGGTTTTTGGTTTCGAACTCAGTGAGGTTATGGCCTTTGGGGATTCGGAAAATGACCTAGAAATGCTGTCTGGCGTCGGCATTGGTGTTGCCATGGGTAATGGTGAAGACGAGCTGAAAGACCAGGCTACCCATGTCACTGATACTAATAACCAGAATGGGATTGCCAAAGCCTTGTCACACTACGGTTTGATTCATTTTGAGACAGAAAATTCATTTACCAGTGATGATGACAACTTCAACAAGGTTAAGGATTTCCACCATTTGATGGATGGCTCAACTAACGACATGCCTCGTGTTTACGGTATTGAGGAAGCTAGTCACCGTGCGGACTTCAAGTTGGAAGAAATCGTCGAATTTCTTTATGCTTCATCAGGTGGGGACAAGCGTGTCTTTGGTCAGGCTGTTCTGGATTTGCATGCTGCTCTTGATAAGGCGGCCCTCAAAGTTAGTTCTAAAGAGCACTCAGAGTCAACGATGGTTGGTCAGGTGGATGCTTTGACTGACTTGCTTTACTTGACCTATGGTTCATTTGTCCTTATGGGGGTGGATCCTAAGCCTTTCTTTGATACGGTTCATGAGGCTAATATGGGGAAAATTTTCCCAGATGGCAAAGCTCACTTTGATCCTGTGACTCACAAAATTCTTAAACCAAGTGATTGGGAAGCGCGATTTGCACCAGAACCACACATTAAACGAGAGCTGGATCGTCAGATTCAAAAATCTCTACAAAGAAATAAGTAAGAAGATATAAAGGTTTGGACAGTTTGCTCCAAGCCTTTTTCTAATAAAAATGACATTTATTAATGTCTTTATTTGTGATAAAATAAAGACATTCTATGTATTTTTAAGGAGATTATTATGACTAAAGCAGATTGGTTAGACTTTTTTGAAGCCATCAATGGTCGTTCAGCGACTGAAGAAGAAATTGCAGCAGCACTTGCAGCTGGTGAGTTCCAAGATGACGCCCCAGCAGTAGAAACTGCTCCAGTACAAGAAGCACCAGTTCAACCAGCTTTTGCTAGTGCCCAAGAAACACCAGCACAAGAGGCGCAGCCACAGCCAACTTTCGCTGGTGCACAAGAGGCGCAGCCGCAGCCAACTTTTGCTGGTGCACAAGAAGCACAACCGCAAGCTCCTTTTGCAAATGCTCAGGCTGCTCAAGCACAACCAACCTTTGCAGGGGCTCAAACTGCTCCAGTACAAGGAGTGCCAAATCAAGCAGTGCAACCACAAGCTGGTTTTGCCAATGCTCAAGCTGGTCAACAAACAGCTTTTGCTAACGGTCAACCGCTTCAACCAGGTCAAAATGTTCAATTTATCAATGGCCAAGCTGTAGTTGTTCCAGCACAACCATCAGCATTTGCGACAACTTTCAAAAACTATTGGACATGGTTGCTTAATGCATGGCGTCGTCCAGCTGACATGACAGATTATGGTAAGCACAATGGTTGGCTTAACTACATCTTCTTGTCACTCTTGACTGGACTTGCATTCTTTGCAATTTTGAGCGCTGTTGCACGTAAAGTTGTTAGCTCAATTGTGTCAACCACAAATGTACTGTCTAGTATGTTTGGTTCTTATGGAACAGATGCTTACTCATCTCCAGTTTCAAGTCATACATCTAGCATTGGTTTTGGAGCCTTCTTCGCAAGTATCCTAGCTGCCTTCCTCTTTATCTTTGCCTTTATCTTGGCAGGATTTGTGACACGTAAGGCCATCTTCCGTGACCCTGAGACTACTTTCTTGAATAGCTTTGATCGTTTTGGTCGTTTGACATCATTAGCCTTGCCAATCTTGCTTGTAACAATCTTGTTGGGAGCTATTGGACTTGTTGCCTTCCCAGGATTCTTGTTCTATGTTGTTTACTTCTTATTTGCAATTGCTAATCTATTTACAATTGTTCCTGTAACAACAGCGTGGAAGGCTGATAAGTTCTATCAAATGATTTTGGCAGCACTTTTGAATGGTGTGATTTTGTCAATCTTGTTTGCAATCGTATTTGCTATCATGTCATCATTTACAGTAGGTCTTCTATTCTAAGCAAACATCTAGCAATTTTTGAAAAAGTAAGTTTATAGGAGTCTTTATGGCAACAAAAGAAAAGTGGATTGATTTATTTGAAAAGGCAGTTGGTCGTCCGCCCCATGTTTTGGAGATTGAAGAAGGCCAGAAAGCAGACTTTGACTTAAAGGCTATTAAAGGCATTTCGGCAATGGGCTTGGACCAAGAAGCCACTCCTTCTGAACCAACAGAAGAAGTTGATGAGTATGACGTTGCCGAGGAAGTGTTTGAAGATGTACCGCTTGGTGATGAAGAGGAAACGACTCCTTTAGAAACTAAGGAGCTTTCACCAGTATCTCAAGCAGATCAAGGTCAAACTGAAAAAAATTCAGAGGCTGCTTCTAAAGAAGCACAAGCCATCTGGATGAAGGCTTTTAAAACCTATGTTGGACGTCAGCCTCTCCCTGAGGAATTCCTACTTGGTAAGTCTTCAGGTTATGATGTGTCAACCATCCATCAGTTTATCTCAGATGGTAAGGCAGCGAAACCAGCCAAGCCAGCCATGGCTAAAGGAAAGAAAATCCTGATTATTGCTGGTGTTGTTGCAGCAGTCTTAGCGCTTGCTAGTTACGGCTTTGGTTCTTATTACTACTCACGTGGTCAAGTAGCAGAGCGTTATGAAGCAGCAGCTAAGAAGAGCTTTAAAGATAGCTTGGAATACCAAGTATGGTCTGATACTAAAAAGGAAATTAAAACATCCGAAGTCAAGTACACAGACACTAAAAGTACACAAGCCTATAGCAAGAGCCAACTCCTGTCTGGCGAACGTATGCAAAAGGTTGGGCGTCAGTTCCTTATTTTTCCTAAGTGGAGAGTCGTGGTAGATCCTGGAACGGTTGATTTAACCGTTAATACAGCTGATTTGAATGTGACTATTAACGGGGTTTCTTATGCGACTACAGATGGCAATAACTACACGGCTAAATTGAACCATCTCTATCCAGGAACTTACAATTTTGTGGCTTCTGGTAAGGTCAATGATCAAGATATCACTGTCTCATCTGAGGAAAATGTGACCTCTAAAACAGAAGTCAATCTTTCTGTAGAGTATCTTAGCTTTACTGTTAAGTCTAATCTTAAGGATGGAGACCTCTACGTTGGTGGTACCAAGATTGGAACCCTTAACTCAGGGAAACTAGATGTTAACAAGGTAGCAGTAGCTGGATCATCAGCCGTTTATGTTAAGAAGAATTTCGAAGATGGTAGCTCTATCAAGACAGAGACACTGTCTATTAAGAAACTCTCTGAAGGTCAAACGGTTACTCTAGATGCTGATGGTGTTCTTGATCGTGATACGGCAGATCGTCTTTTGACTGCTGCCTACGGTAAATTTGGTAGCTACGCTTCTAATCACAACACAACACCAGATGGTGTATCCGACATTTTCCTTAATGGTACTGATGATACCATGTACAAGGATGTAACAGCTGATATTGATAGAAATACTACGGGTGCTAAAAACCGTGCTGCTGATAGTATTTCTTTCTCAGACGTTGACGTCACAGAAGTCGTTCAGACTGGTGAGAAGACCTTCAAGGTGACCTTCACAGCAGTTTATGATTTCTATTATGGTTATGATTCGAAATTTAAGTCATCAGGAGATATCAAAGATAAAATCTCTTGGTCATGTAATGTGGAATATGTTGGTGACGATAGCGACTCTAGCAGTAGTGGTTCTAACTACAGCGACTACCGTATCAATGGTAAGGCTGGTGAATCACAAAAAGTGAGTCGTGAAGATACTGTGAAGTAGTAGTTGCTTGCCCAGTTAGTCAGCATTGAACAGATTACAAATGGGAGGGAGTCCTCCACACTAAAAATGAGAACTTGGCAACAGCCAGGTTCTTTTGTTTGTCTGTTTTTACCTCTTAGGGGCTAAACCGTGCCACTTGCCCAAAAGGCCTTGTTTTGTGTAAAGCAGTTGTTATAATGGAAGCATCAAAAAGACAGGAAAGGAGTATTATGAAAGTTAGAATCGAATTGGACCCATCCATGGATGAGCCTGAAATCTTGATTCGAGCTCCTCGGTTAACACAGGAATTGGCCCAGCTCCAAGAATCTATTCTAAGGCAAAAGTTAGTTCCTTTAGCCTTTTACAAGGATCGAAGCGAATATTTTCTGGATTTGGCAAATATTCTCTTTTTTGAAACAGACGGGGAAAAGATTTTTGGACATACCAAGGATGAGGCCTATGAGGTGAAGCAAAAGCTCTACGAATTGGAAGGCTTGCTTCCGATTGCCTTTTGTCGGATTTCCAAATCGACGATTGTTAATGCTAAGCAGATTTATTCTTTAGAGAAGTCTTTTTCGGGGACTAGTACGGTGAATTTTTATCAGACCCACAAGCAGGTCCATGTATCAAGACGCTACTATCAAGTTTTAAAAGAACGACTAAACGAAATGAGGTAAGATAATGAGAAAGAAATTAATTGGGATCCTCTTGATCCTTTTGGCAGCTTTGGTAATTGTACAAGACTATTTTATAAAATGGGAAATTAGTATTTGGATGTTGGCCTGGGTAGTCTTATTGGCAATTTTGTCCCTTTCTAGTCTTTTGAAGAGACATTTTGGTCTTGGTTTCGCCTATGGCATTGTGGCTCTATTTTCACTTAATGGACAGTTCCATTTTCTTCCAGTATCTAATTCGGTCCTTATCTTTTCTTCGATTCTTGCAGTTATTGGCTTGAACATTCTCTTCAATTCTTCTAGTAAAACAAAGAATCGTTTTGGATTGGGAGCTACTGGCTCAGACGCTAATAATGGTGGAAATGATATTGATGTCACTTTTTCAGCAGTGACCAAATATCTCAATGACCAGCAATTTACGCATGGGAGTGCGGATGTTAGTTTAGGACAAGCTTCCGTTTATTTTGATAATTGCCGTATTGAGGGGCCATCTGCTCAGTTTGATGTGGACGTTTCTCTTGGAAGTCTTAGCCTCTATGTGCCCAGTGATTGGCGGGTACATGTGAATGTGGATAACTCTCTTTCAGCTGTACAGCATGAGGAAAATCCTAGCAACTTAACTAACAAGGACTTCTACATCAAAGGTGATGTTTCCTTGGGTAATTTAGAAATTATTTATGTTGGTGAGAATGCGATTGATTAAGTTAGTGGAGGGAACCTCTGATTAATATAATACCTATTGTTTTATCTCATCTCCTGTGATAAGATAGGCTCAATCTATTTTCAGGAGGGACAAGACATGGTTTCTACTATTGGTATTATAAGTTTATCTAGTGGGATTATCGGTGAAGACTTTGTCAAGCACGAAGTGGACTTGGGTATTCAACGTCTCAAGGACCTCGGACTCAATCCTATCTTTTTACCTCATTCGCTAAAAGGCTTAGATTTTATCAAAGAACATCCTGAGGCACGTGCGGAGGATTTGATTCAGGCCTTTTCTGATGATAGCATCGACATGATCCTATGCGCCATCGGTGGAGATGATACCTATCGTTTGCTTCCTTATCTTTTTGAAAATAACCAGCTAAAAAAGGTGATCAAGCCAAAGACTTTTCTTGGTTTCTCGGATACAACTATGAACCATCTCATGTTACATAAACTAGGTGTCAAGACTTTTTACGGTCAATCATTTCTAGCAGACATTTGTGAGTTAGACAAAGAAATGTTGCCATATAGCCTCCACTACTTTAAAGAATTGATTGAGACTGGAAAAATCTCAGAAATTCGCCCTAGTAACGTTTGGTATGAGGAACGGATTGATTTTAGTCCCAAAGCCTTGGGAACACCTCGTATTAGCCATGTAAATACAGGTTTTGACTTGTTACAAGGCAATGCTCAGTTTGAGGGAGAAATCCTCGGTGGTTGTCTCGAGTCTCTCTATGATATTTTTGACAATTCTCGATATGCAGACAGTAGAGAACTCTGCCAAAAGTATAAACTCTTCCCTGACTTATCCGACTGGGAAGGAAAGATCCTCTTGCTAGAAACAAGCGAAGAAAAGCCTGAACCTGAGGACTTCAAAAAAATGTTGCGGACTTTGAAGGACACTGGCATATTTGAGGTCATCAGTGGACTCTTGGTCGGGAAACCTATGGATGAAACCTTCTATGACGACTATAAGGAGGCTTTAATGGACATCATTGATAGCAATATCCCGATTGTCTATAATCTGAATGTCGGACACGCAACTCCAAGAGCGATTGTTCCCTTTGGAGTCCACGCGTATGTAGATGCAACGGAGCAAGTCATTCGCTTTGACTATAACAAAGAAAGCTGAGGTGAGATTCTCAGCTTTTTTAGAAAGTAGGAGTATCTTAGTTGCTATAAAGCATGACACTTTAAGTGGATAATACTCCTGTATTTCTAAGTTCATCCAGTCTATCAGATTGATTGAGACTCAAGGGAGTGGGACAAGGAACAATTTTTAAAAAGTTGTTCGGTCCTACTCCCTTTTTTCCTATTTTATAGTCTCTTTATTTGTGATAATATAGTATAGTGAAAAAAACTAGACTGGAATAACTTTACTCTTTTGGAGTTTTATGTGACAGCGATGAATGGAGACAATCTAAGCGGATGCCTGCTTGGAGCTATAGTCAAGAAAACTCAAAATGAGGAATGAGGCTAGAAGGGAAATTGTTATGAGAAAAAAAGCGATTGGTATTGATTTAGGAACAACGAATTCCGTTATGGCTGTTGTTCGTGATGATGTGCCAGAGATTATTCCGATGGGGACGAATGACGATCAGGTCTTACGTTCAGCGGTTTACTTCTCAAATATTAGTGGCCAAAACCATGTATCTTTTGGTAAAGAAGCCATCGAGCGTGGGACAGAAATCGGAAGTACAGAAAACTTTAAATTTGACTTCAAACGTGACATCGGGCGTCCGATTGCTAGTGATACACCAGACCACACACGTGTCAATTCTATTATTCTTTCGGCCTTGGTTTTGAACGAATTTCGTAAACGCGCTTATGTAGTTGGTCAGGAGATGGGTCAGGCAGATGGTATCAAGGACGCTGTTATCACAGTGCCTGCCTACTTTACGTCAGATCAACGTGCGGCAACTAAGAATGCTGGTCGTATTGCAGGATTTAATGTCTTGCGTATTATCAATGAGCCTACAGCTGCGGCCATTGCCTATGCCCACACTAAAAATGCTCAAGGAAATGTCTTGGTCTTCGACCTTGGTGGAGGAACTTTTGATGTTACCATCATGCGCGTGGCTGATCATGCCTATGATATTTTGGCAACTGATGGGAATTCACGTCTTGGTGGGATTGACTTTGATAAGCGTCTTGTGGGCTACATCATGCAGGAGTTGGAAAAACAAGGGGTCAATATGACTAACCTTTCCGAGAAGGAAAAAATTCAACTTCAATATAAGGCTGAGCAGATTAAGACTAGTCTATCTGTGAATGACCAAGCTCTCTATGAGCACTATGTCAATGGTCAAGGTTACGGTGTCTTGATTACTCAAGCGATTTTCAATGAAATTACCTTGGACCTCCTCAAAGATACTGAAATCAAGGTGCAATCTACTCTTCAAGCATCTGGCTTGAAATGGGAAGAGATTGACCATATTCTCCTTGTGGGTGGGTCAACACGTATGCCAATGATTCGTCAAATGATTCGTTTGATGAGTGGTTTGGAACCTAAGTTTGACCTTAATCCAGACACTATCGTGGCACAAGGGGCTTCTATTTTGGCTGACCTTATCGTCAATAATGAGGTTAGCTTCTCTGAACACCAGGATGGTAAGACAACTGAGACAGATAGAGTGGTTGTCAAGGATGTGACTTCTCAGGGAATCGGTCTGCTCTTCAAGAAAAATCCAAACAAAAACTACAGCTTTGTGGGTGACTACTATAATAGTGTCGTGGTTCCACGTAACTCGGTCTTGCCTTTGGCTGTTACCAAGGATCTCTTTGCGGTCGTGGATGGACAGAGTAAGTTTAAACTTCGTATCACAGAAGGAAATTATGAAAATCCATTTGCTGTGAAGATTTTAGGACAAGTGGAAGGGCAAGTGCCACAACCTCGTCAGAAAGGCGAGCTCTTGGCGCAAGTCACCTATGCCTTTGACTCGGAACAAATTGTTACTGTGACAGTGTCGGATCCTCGAAGCAATACTGTTGTGGCACGCTTTTCAGTCAATGCACAAGTCAACCAAACCCAAGAAGTGGTTAAGGAAGATTTGTCAGAACTTCAAGCTATTTTTGCTAAATTCATCTCATGATAGACTACTACAAAGCAATTGATACAGAGACAGGACAGGCAGTGCCTTATTTAAGAGAGGTCAGTAACCGTATCTCTCCAGAGATGTCGGCTCAAGATTGTTTCGTGGCCCTTTCCTTTTTACGTGAGGAGCTGGAGGAGCTCTGGACAAATGGTACCTTGGATAAAGAAGGTGAGCGTTTGCGCAGTGAGCTCTACACGATTCGCTCAATCTTTTTCTCAGACCATGAGAAGTTACAATATGACCGAAAACTCAGACAGGCTCAGAGAAAGGCTTCGGAAGTTGAGAAGGGGACGGCCACTGATGCTAGCAATGTATCAGGTAAAAAGGAAATCCCTTTTGAACCTGTTGCGGTGACTCAGACTAAAGAGTCACCTCTTAAAAATTACCTCTTTGCAGCCTTCGCCTTTGTGGTTCTACTAAGCTTGATTCTCTTCTTCAATATCAATGTCATCGTTCTTATTATCGGAGCCATTCTAATTGTGGCTTTGATGTTACTTATGTCTTAGGAGATATTAATGGAAACCAATCAATTAACATTTGAACATATCTGTTTCAAATATAAGGGAAATGATAACCAGCTCTTTACAGATTTGGATGTTACTATGGAGACTGGCCAAGTTGTCGGTATCTTGGGTGCTTCTGGTTCAGGGAAAACAACGTTAACAGAGATTCTCCTAGGCCAGCTTAAACCGACTTGCCAACAATTTCGTATTTTAGAAAATGGCAAACCTGTGACTGCGGGTTCACGCTCTTGGTCCTATGTACCTCAACAAAATCTCCTACGTGAGTACCTCAAGGTATCTGAGACCTTTGATTTTTATGCGGACCACCATCTGAAAGGGAGTGGTAAGCTGACTAAAAAGCATCGCATTGCAGGCATCATGGATGATTTAGGCTTGACGGAATTTGCTAATAAGAAGATCTCAGAGCTTTCTGGTGGGCAAAAACGCCGTGTCTCTATTGGTATTGAGCTTCTTAGCCCTAGTCCCTACTTTATTCTTGATGAGCCATCTTCAGGTTTGGATGCCCTTAGTGATCGTAATCTCTTACGTACCTTGAAAATCTTGGCTAAATCAGCTAACAAGTCTATTGTGGTTATTACTCACAATACAGAAAATTTGGCTATTTTTGACAAGATCATCTTCTTGTCTAAGGGACGTCCGACATTTGCAGGAACCTATGAAGAGTTGCTTTTGGAATACAAGACTAGCGATCCTTATATGATTCGTAAATATATGGATATGAATATCGCAGATGTCTACCAAGAGCTCAATGCTTCAACACGTATTTACAAGATTTAGGGAGATTTATGAACGCAGCATTACGATTAAGTTGGTATAAATTTAAACACCACTACATGGATTTTGTGAAGGTTCTTCTGGGCATTGTCGCTTTTGAAGGCTTAATCCTCTATATCCAAGACAAGGGATTTTTGAAAGATTTCGAAACAACTCGAATGACCCTCTTTCTCTTGCTTTTCTCAACCAGTCTCTTGATTGTGGTTCAAAACAGTATTTATATTTCTAAGGAACGCTCGGTCCTCAACCGTGACTTTTTCTCAGGTTTGAGTCGTTCAGCCTTCGCCTTGGCTAGTATGGGGATTCACGCCTTCTTTGCCGTTTTGGAAACCATTGTCTTTATCCTATCTTACTCTGTCTTTAGTAAGTTCTTTGACAAGGAATTTCCAGATGCTGGTCATATTTTTGGTTCCTACCGTTGGGAAGTTGGGATTACAGTGCTCCTGGTTTTCTTGGCGTCGCATTTTATTGCCCTCTTTATCTCAGCCTTGGTTGGCAAATCTGAGATTACCTCTGTTATCCTAGCAGTCGTTGTGGGTATCATGCAATTTTCATTGTCGGGAACTATCCTGTCTTTGCCAAAGGCCATTGATTGGGTACAAAAATTTATCTATCTAGGTTATGGCCACAAGCTTTTTGGGATTTCTAGTGACTTGTCAGACTTGCCATCTAGTTTGGCTAAGTACCATGTTCCTGTCCCTAAGAGCCAGTTGGAGGCTTTTCAAGGTTCTACAGGCGAATTCTGGGGCCAATGGTGGGCCTTGGTGCTTCATTGCCTAGTTTATGCCCTACTCTTTTTCGTCACACTTCAGAAGAAGGAGAAATAAATGCAACAATATGATGAATGGCTGATTGACTTCCAAGTGCAGCATGGTCGCAAGCCAAGTGATAAGGAAGTCGCAGAAGCTGCTAAGACTGGTTTTGCTCTTTCTAGTGGCTTGAGCAGACAGAAAAATTCTAAATTCAGACAAGTTTTGTCTAAGGTTGGTTTGGGTGATCTCAAGTTTAGCTGGTTTTTAGTTTTGGAAATTTTGCTCTTGATTTGTATTGCTCTCTTTGGCTATGTTGTTGGCTATCTATTTATCTAGGAGGACCTCATGAAACAGTTTAAACATAAAAAGTTTATCGGTTTAGCCTTGATTGTCTTTTTGGTCTTCATGGTACTTGGAAAATACACTCAGAGCACGGCTTTTACATCGTCTTCAAGAGTTTATGCCACAACCGTTGTCGATAAGAATACCGGGAACAAGGTGCGTTTTGAAGTTCGTAAGATCAAGGGAGACAAATACGAAGTCAAAAATACGGAGACCGGGGATACTTATCAGGCTAATGCCCAATCCGGCGAAGACCGTTCTTTGAGCTTTAAGTTGCCTGGAACTAACGGTAGCTCAGACGGTACTATCCGTATCACACCAAGTATGGTACCTGGAGGAGATGCGAAGGTTGAAATGACTGAATCAGACACCTATACTCAGGTTGAGGGAGGCTCTGAAGTCGTTGAGTCTAGCGAGGCTTCGTCTAGTTCTTCAAGTAGCCAAGTTAAAAGCATTATTAAGGATATTTTGGAATCAAGTAGTTCATCCTCAGGTAGCGATGCAAGCTCAGAATCGTCTTCTAACGATCCAAATAAGCCAAATGCAGATATCAAGACTAAGACCGATGTCAATGGTGATAAGGAAACCACTTATATTGCAGATTATTCGACTGAGGACATTAAGTCTATCACGGAAGCTTTTGGGAAATGGCTCTATCAGTCTGATTATGCCAAGGATGCTGTTTTAGTTCAAAGCAGCTTTGACAGCATCACCAAGGTCAATGATGGTAGTCCAACCTTCCTGTCATTTAAGGCACCTAAAGAAAAAGGTAGCAGCCAAACGATTACCATCCTTGCTAATCTCATCAATGCGGATGGCTATGAACATATTACTGGTGTTCCAAGTGGTATCATCAATGGCAAGGAAGTCTCAAACTATGATTTCAAGGACTATAAAAACACGGTTGATTCCTTTACTTTAGGGATTAATGACAATAGTGGTAAGACCGCAGACTATAGTCCAAGATCATCCTTCCGTCTTTATACCTTGAAGGATAAGAAACATGCTATGTATGAAGACGATGCTGCTGAACAAAAAGCCCTCTTTAAGGACTTCTCAGCTGATGATAAGACTGGTGGCAATTATAATGGCTACAACAAGCTCTATAAGGATTTGGTTGACCAAGATAAGGATTCTTACCAAATTGTTCTCGGCTCTAATGGTACTGTTTACTATGTGACGAACTACTGGAAGGGCAATTACGATAAGAAGGCTGTTCAGACCTATAAGGTAGCACCAGATGATATGCAAGAGGCTTACCAAGAGTTGCTCAAGCATTACTCTAGTGCTAGCACATCTGAAAGCTCAGAATCTTCAAGTTCTTCACAAACATCGGAGTCATCATCAAGCTCATCAGAGGCCAAAACAGAATCAAAAACGGAAACCAAGACCGAACAAACAGGCATGGATGTTAATGCTATCAAGGATAATAACTTCCAAAGCCTCGAAGGGACTTGGAAGAATGGGAATGGCTTAAGTCTAAATTTTTCTAAGGATAATTTAACAGCTCCTGAGAATTATGTTGTTGAAAATACAAATGGAAAACTTGAGAATGGCTATCTCACATCAAGTTTAAGAATGGGTATTTCCGGAGCAGCGATTGTCTTTATTCCTAAGGGAGTAACGCTTCCGACAGTACAGGGATTTGTGGACGGTTCGGATAATACTAAAGATCGTATTTTGATTACTCAGTCAGCATCACCACAATCTGACGCCAAACAATTCTACTATAAGGCTGACTAGACCTTAGGCTTAAAAATAAGTCTTGGAAATTCGAAGAAGGTCGCAGAGGTTCCTAGTCACCTAAGAAAGTTTCTAAAAGAATATGCCTTTAATGAAAAAGTTGAGATAAAATTGTCTCAACTTTTTATGTTACATTTGTAACTTTAATTTAATAGTAAGTCTATCTTCTATAAATAAATGGATTCTTAGAGGTATTATAGATTTTATAAGAAAATTAATTATTGTGAAAACTTACAAAAAGCTATATAATGAGTAGTGTTGTAAAAAGGGCTTCCTAGGGGATTTTTGAGGAAGTTTCTTAAATCAGATTAGAGGGAGAGGGGGAAAAGAATGACTTCTATTATTGAATCGCTACTTGCTGTTTTTAAAGATTTTCATTGGCTAGTATCTATAGACACGCTCTTGATTTTCTTTGTCAATTATCTGATGTTTCATGCAGCTGGTAGGGTCAAGATTTCTTGGTGGCTACTTTTATTAGGTGGCCTTTTATCAGTTGTTTTGACTCCTCTTCTTCCTATGGGATTCAAATTTTTACTTAATCCTCTCATTTTATTTTGTTTTAGTTATTACAAACGTCCAGATTTGCCATGGATAGAGCCGGTATTTAATAGTTTTTATGCCTGGGGGACAACCAATATTATTATACGAGGCTTGTCATTAATCGTCTTTCCTTTACTTTTGGGAGACGACTTGATGAGCCGCATTCCAGAATCTTTAACGGAGTTTATATGTGTGGTAGTTACCTATCCTCTATACCTCTTGGTTCACCGTTTTATTGGTTATGAATATTTGCAGGTCGAGGAAAAGGAGCGCTTACGCATACACTTCACCCCTATTGTTATTGGGGTTAGTTTTGCCTTTCTTTCATACGGGCTTCTAAATGATTTCATGCCTTACTTTGCTAGCATCTGGCCTGTAGAAGTGGTTAACAATTATGCTAAGTTGGCCGTTCTATTGGCAACAGGAGCCTTCTTTATCGTTGTTTCCTATGCCAATCAGTGGATAAAGGATGAACTTTTTCTGGAGTTGAAAGAGGAGCAGGAACGTCATTTCCAGAGCTTACAGGAATCTAGTAGGCATATCCTCCATCTTTATCAGGAGTTATACCGTGATGGAGTGCCTAAGGTAGTTGTACCTAAGAAGGCTAAGACTGTTCTGGCTACTAGTCAAGAGGGAGACAGTCAAAACCTATCTGAGGAAGAAGTTCCCTTCAGCAAGGTTATGCCAGATATTCCCAACCTGCTTTCTCAATTGTTACGTTCCGTCATTGAGAGTAAGTATATGGAGTTTCATGCTGTTGGAATTGATTTTATCATGGAGGTTCCAGACCCTATATCCCCATCCCATATTGATATAGTGGATTTATCAGCTGTCCTAACGACCTTCTTGGACAATGCCTTGTTGAGAGCTCATGGTCAAGAAAATAGCTTAGTTCGTCTGTCTTATTACCAAAGTGGTGAGGTTCAGGTCCTCTCTGTAGAGACAACCCTTTCGCATGACAGTGCTAAGGCACCTCACAAGGCGTACGAGAATCATCTGTCAATCAATGAACAGTTCGAAGATATTATGGAGCGTTACCCTCAGTCTAAACTTAGCTTTAAGAATGATAAGTTCATCTATAGACAGCAATTTGAATACTAAACAACTTGTAAAAAATATATAGAAAGGAGATTCGATGTTTGAATCGTTTTTGGGAATAAATTTTTTAAATCTCTATAATACAGATGCCTTTCTAGCCATTCAGATTATTATAACGATGACGATAAACTGTGCTATTTTCAAACGAATGACAGACATTCGTATCTCCTGGACGGTGTTTCTGACCTTAGCCCTGCTAGATGTGGTCCTTCAGTATAATATTAAGAGTATGAACATGATTGCTGATGTCTTTATTCTGATGGTTTTGGCTATTCTGGCTAAAGGAAAGACTTGGACGGTAACGCAGTATGCCTTTCATACCTTGTTTCCAGTGGTGACATCAGATTTGCTTTATCGTTTATTGGGACTCTTCTTTATTCCCCTTCTCTTAAATCTCCCTGTAGCTGAGGTGGGGTCTAATGCACTTTTCTATCTCTTATCTTACGGTTTGATTTTGCCACTTTATTTTGTTTTTGACCGTTTCTTGGGCTTGGATTTGAAGCGTTGGAAGGTCTATAGTGATGACTCTTTCCATAACCTCCAGATTTCTAGAAGAGCTGCCTTAGCCATGGCTACTTATTTATTGGGAATCTTTCTCAGTATGAATTTAGATGACTGGTTACCTGGTTATTCTTTAGATTTGGAATTGAGACTTCGTATGTTAGGGGTTCTCTTGTCTGCAGTGGCCTTCATTTTCCTAATTGCTCATCTTAATCAACTGTCTAGGCAGTATTTGGAAGAGAGTTTGGCCATGGAGGAAAAACGGCATTTGAATAGTTTGACCAAGGCCAACCAAAAGATTGATCTTCTCTACAATGAATTGTTACAATACAGACAGTCTTATCAGACGGTTGTGGAACAATTTTCAGAGGAAGTACGTGACCAGGAAGAGGCTCTTGCTGAACAGGTGTACCAGAATGTTCTTAGAGAGAGTGCCAAGGAGTTTGAACGTTTCCGTGTCATTGATAATCCTAAGCTAGAAAATATTCAATCCTTGCCCTTACGTAGTCTTCTTTCGGCTCGTATGATGGAGGCTAAACGTAGTAATATTCCAGTGACTTGTGATATTCCTGAGGAGATTTCAGGCTTTACCATGAACGTGGTTGACTTGACCTTGCTGGTGTCCATTTTCTTTAGTAATGCGATTGATGAGAGTAAGCAGGTGCCTGCCAGTCAAATCAATTTTAGTTTTTATCGTCATGATAAGGATGGGAGTTACCATTTCGTCATGGAAAATAGGACGCAAGAAGAAAAAGTTGACCTTGATGCCATTATGCAGGAAGAAAATCAGAAGAAGACCTCTGGTCTTAACCTTCACTCAGCCAAGGATATTCTTAGGAAGTATAGTGATGCCAATCTGATTACAAGCAGTGGTGATTACCTCTTCAAACAGGAATTGATTTTTAAATAAATATATGGAGCTAAATCAAAGGATTTGGCTCTTTTTTTCGTTACAGATCCATAAAGTAGGGCTCTTTGCTGTTGAGCTTATGCTTATGTCCGAAGCTTAGGACATCGGAGGAGGAAGGGGTGAGGGAGGGAGTCTGATTGTTGCTTCATTCTGTGTTATAATAGCAAGGATTAGTGGTTCTTAGAGCTAGGTGAATGGTGATTGCTTAGCCTAACGACTGGTGTAGAGACAAGAAAGGGACGTCTTATGAAATTACTTTATACGGATATGTCTCAGGATTTAACTGAAATTCTGACGGAGCAGGCGACTAGCTATGCTCAAAAGGGAAAGAGGGTCTTTTATATTGCCCCTAATGCCCTATCATTTGAGAAGGAGCGTAAGGTCTTGGAATACCTGCCTCAGTCAGCGTCCTTTGAGATTACGGTGACTCGTTTTACTCAGATGGCTAGGTACTTTATTCTCAATACGAGTAACCCGAAAACTCAGCTGGATGATACTGGTCTGGCCATGATTTTTTATAAGGTCTTATCACATATGGGCGATGATGAGCTCAAGGTTTATGGTCGTTTACGCAAGGATAGTAACTTTATTAATCAATTGGTGGACCTTTACAAAGAGTTGCAGCAGGCTAATATGACAGTTCTGGATTTGCAGCATTTGGATCAGGCGGAGAAACAAGAGGATTTGGTAAGGATTTTCAGTGCGGCTCAGGATCTCTTGTTGGCGGGAGATTTCGACAATCAATCAAAACTCAGTACCTTCTTCAAGGAGATTACCTCAGGCCACCTAGATAAGGCCTTGAGTAACACGGTTTTGGTCATTGATGGCTTTACGCGTTTCTCTGCCGAGGAGGAGGCGCTGGTTGGTCTTTTGAATGATAAGTGCCACCAGATTGTCATTGGGACCTATGCCAGTCAAAAAGCTTATAAGGCTAACTTTGTTTATGGCAATGTTTATCAGGCCTCAGTGGATTTTTTGAGGACTTTGGCTCAGACCTATAAGGTGACACCTGACTACGTGACGACAGACAAAGAGGGCAATCCTTCTTTTGCACGTATTAGTCGTCTTTTGGAGAGCCGTCATGATTTTAGTACGGTAGATGAGAAGGTTACTGATCAAGACAAGCAAGCCTTGCAGGTCTGGGAAGTGGTCAACCAAAAGGAAGAGGTGGCTCAGGTTGCCAAGAGTATTCGTCAGTTGCTGGCGGATGGTAAGCGCTACAAGGATATCTTGGTCCTGCTTGGTGATGAGGAGAGTTATAAGCTTCAGGTGGGTCAGATTTTCCGAAAATTTGATATTCCCTATTATTTCGGTAAGGAAGAAACCATGTCTAGCCATCCTTTGGTGCAGTTTGTGGATTCGCTAGAGCGTATCAAGCGCTATAATTATCGTGCTGAGGATTTGCTTAATCTCGTAAAATCAGGTCTCTATGGCGGTTTTACTCAAGAGGACTTAGACCTTTTTGAGTATTATGTCAATTTTGCAGACATCAAGGGGCGTCACAAGTTCTTGTCTGATTTTACGGCCAATAGTCGTGATAAGTATGATTTAGACCAGCTTAATGCCTTGCGCTCACAACTGGTAGAGCCTTTGGACAAGTTGCTTAACAGTCGCAAACAAAAGGGTTCTAGTCTGCTTAAGAAACTTGCGGTCTTTTTAGGGGCTGTACAAGTGCCAAATCAGATGGCTGCTTTGACTGTCAAGGCCAGTGAAGCTGAAAAAGAGCAGAATGAACAGGTCTGGAAGTCTTTCACCCAACTCTTGGAGCAGGTTGAGACTATTTTTGGAGAAGAAACGCTGTCAGTGGACGACTTTTTGTCCATTTTGCGTTCGGGAATGTTGGCCTGTGATTACCGTACGGTTCCAGCCACTGTTGATGTGGTCAATGTGAAGAAATACGATTTGATTCAACCACATTCAGCTCCTTATGTTTTTGCCTTGGGAATGACCCAGTCACATTTTCCAAAGGTAGGGCAAAATAAGAGTCTCCTGTCTGACGAGGAACGCAGTCGTATCAATGAGGCGACGGATGAGCATAGAAGTTTGGATATTGTCACGCAGAGCAATAGTCAGCGGGGGCATTTTGTGGCTATGTCGCTTTTCAATGCGGCTAGTGAACAATTGGTGCTTAGTCAGCCACAAATTCTCAATGAGACGCAGGATGACATATCGGTTTATTTGAAGGAACTTCTTGATCTTGGTCTTCCTTTGGTTGAAAAGGGACGCAATCGTTTCGAGGCTAAGGGTGACCAGATTGGGAACTACAAGGACCTCCTATCGACTGTCATTGCCCTTAACAGTAGCCATCTAGATGCTGATTTGGACAAGGAAACGCAGACGTTCTGGTCAGTTGCTGTGCGTTATCTCCGTAAGCGACTTGATAAGGACCAAGTCTTGATTCCAAATGTGATTGACGATGTGACGACGACCAAGGTGGATAATCAGGTCATGCAGCTGGTCTTTCCGGGGGAAGAACCACTAAAATTATCAGCTTCGGCTCTGACGACCTTCTATAACAACCAATATCTTTATTTCTTGCGTTATGTTTTGGGACTTGAAGAGTTGGAGTCCATCCATCCAGATGCCCGACACCACGGGACTTATTTACACCGTGTCTTTGAGCGTGTGATGGGTGATTCTTCGTCAGAAAACTTCGATGATAAATTGGAAAAGGCTATTGCTCAGACCAATCAGGAACAACCCTTTGAAATTCTCTATACCGAGGACCAAGAGAGTCACTTGTCTCGTCAGATCTTGGAAGATATCGCCCGTTCAACTGCCAGTGTTTTGCGTGACAATGCAGCGGTTAAGGTTGAGCGTGAGGAAGCCAAGTTTGACTTGCTTTTAGCAAATAGCATCAAGATTACAGGGATTATTGACCGTGTGGACCGTTTAACGGATGGGGCTCTGGGTGTCGTTGACTACAAATCAGGTAAAAATGTCTTTGACATTCAAAAATTCTACAATGGCCTCAGCCCACAGTTGGTAACCTATCTGGAAGCCCTCCGCCAGACCTATAAGGTTGATGCTGATCAGCTTTTTGGTGCCATGTATCTTCACATGCAGGACCCACAGCTTAACCTAGCTCAGTTTGGTCTGGATAAGCTAGCAGCTCAGGCTCATAAGGAATTAACCTATAAGGGACTTTTTGTGGCTTCAGAAACAGAGCATCTAGCTGGTGGAAACTATGATTTACAAAAGACTGTCACCTATGACAAGGAGGACCTAGAAACCTTGCTCGATTACAATATTAAGCTCTTTACAAGTGCTGTTGAAGTTATTCGAAGCGGGAATTTTGCGGTTAATCCTTATACCGAGGATGGCAAGTCTGTTCAAGGGGATCAAATCAAGGCAATTACTCATTTTGAAGCCGACCGACACATGGGACAGGCTCGAAAACTCTTGCGTTTACCAAGTAAGGGCAAGAAGGAAGCCTATTTGGAGCTGATGGCAAAAGATGAGGACAAGAATCAGATGCAAGTTGCTGAAAAAACCATCCCCTTTCTTGTCGCCAATCAAGCTGTGACAGCAGACAAAAAAGACCAGGAGGACAACCATGTTGACTAAAGCTTTTTTAAGTCCAACAGAGATTAAGGAACGTATTGCCCAAGAAGCAGCTTCTGACAAGGAACGCAAGTTAACACCTGAGCAGATTGAGGCTATTTACAGTAATGGTAGCAATATTCTTGTGTCAGCTTCGGCTGGATCAGGAAAAACCTTTGTTATGGTTGAGCGTATCCTTGATATGATTGGACGTGGCGTTGGCATTGATCAACTCTTTATCTCAACCTTTACGGTAAAGGCCGCGGGTGAGTTAAAAGAGCGTCTGGAAAAGCGTCTGACAGAGCAACTTGGACAAGTTGAGACGGATGAAGAGCGTGCCTTTCTTTCAGATCAGATTGCCAAGATTGGAACGGCTGATATTGGAACTATGGATGCCTTCACCCAGAAATTGGTCAATCAGTATGGCTATCTCTTGGGGGTGTCACCTATTTTCCGCATTATGACAGACCCTGCCGAGCAGACACTCATGAAAAATGAGGTTTATGCCGATCTCTTTAACGATTATATGCAAGGAAAGGATGCCCAACTTTTCCAAAAATTGGTCCGCAACTTCGCAGGAAATGGCAAGACTAGTAGGGCTTTTCGTGATTTAGTGTACGATGTCTATAACTTTTCTCAGGCTACTGCAGGTCCTGAAAAATGGCTACGTCAAAATCTTTTAAAAGGGCAGGCAGAGGCCAATCCAGACAAGGTTAAAGCTGAGCTTTTAGAGGGTCTCAAAGATGGCTTGTTGGCTGATTTCTTAGCCTTCTTAAGAGACCATCTAGGCCTAGCTCAGCGTGAATTTGCCAAGGCTAAGTATCTTAATAATGTGTCGGATGCCATTAGCCTTCTTGAAGGAGCCTTGGCCAATGACCAAACGGATATGGAGGACTTGCTCAAACAACTCTTGACTTTGTCAGGAGGTACTGGTTTGACCAATATGACCCGTCCTAAAGACGAGGAACTCAAGGCCTACAAGGAAGCTTACAACAAGACCAAAAATGAGTTTGTGGCCCAGTTACGAGAGGTTGATACCCAGCTAACGGTCCTCGAGGTTTTGACCAAGCATAATGATGACATCCTACCTTTGTTGGAGTTACTTCAGGCCTTTGTACTTGATTTTTCGGACCAGTATTTACAGGCCAAGACTCAGGAAAATGCTTTTGAATTCTCAGATATTGCCCATTTTGCTATCCGTATTTTGGAGGATAATCCAGAGGTGGCAGCTAGCTACCGTGACCGTTACCATGAAGTGATGGTAGATGAGTATCAGGACAATAGCCATACCCAAGAACGCATGTTGGAGCTCCTCTCTAATGGCCACAACCGATTCATGGTGGGAGATATCAAGCAATCCATCTATCGTTTCCGTCAGGCAGACCCTCAGATTTTTAATGGTAAGTTCCAGCTTTTCCTTGAAAATCCAGATGCAGGTAAGCTGATTCTCCTTAAAGAGAATTTTCGTAGTCAATCTGAAGTTCTTGATGCGACTAATGGTGTTTTCAGCCACCTCATGGACCAGGAAATCGGGGATATCCTCTATGACAAGACTCACATGCTGGTAGCGGGTAGCCAGAAGCAAAAAGAACCCCATCCTGAAAATGAGACAGAGGTTCTGATTTACAATAGTGATGAAGCGAGTGTGACTCCTGACGAAGAAGGTGCTGATCAACCTATTAGTAGCGGCGAGATTTCCTTGGTTATCAAAGAAATCATCAAACTTCACGAGCAGGGTGTACGTTTTGAGGATATTACCCTCCTAGCACCAACTCGCAACACCTATCTGGACTTGATGGCAAGCTTTGAGGAGCACGGAATTCCCTTGGTTCCTGATGAGTACAAGTCAAGCTACCTAGAGTCACTAGAAGTTATGATTATGTTGGACACCCTTCGTGCCATCAATAATCCTCTCAATGACTACGCCTTGGTTGCCCTCCTTCGTTCACCTATGTTTAACTTCAACGAGGACGACCTGGCTCGGATTGCTGTTCAGGCTGACAAAGGACAATTCTATGACAAGCTTCTTGCATCTCATACTAAATCAGGACTTCATCCAGAAGTTGTCACCCAAGGACTTGATGCCAAGTTGACTCTCTTCATTGAGACTCTGTCAGATTGGCGTGATTACAGTAAGTGGCACTCGCTCTATGACCTCATCTGGAAGATTTACGACGATCGTTTCTATTATGATTATGTTGGCAGTCTTCCACGAGCTGAGCAACGCCAGGCCAATCTCTACGCCCTTGCCTTACGTGCCAATGCCTATGAAAAGACTGGCTTTAAGGGACTTTCTCGTTTTATTGGCATGATTGATAAGATCATTTCTAGCGGTAACGACCTAGAGGAAGTGACAGACTTGGTTCCCAAAAATGCCGTTAGCCTCATGACCATTCACAAGTCCAAGGGGCTAGAGTTCAAGTATGTCTTTGTCTTGCAGATGAATCGCAAGTTCATTGGTCACAGCAAGGATGGACTAAGTGGTAAGTACATCATTAACCGTGAAAAAGGACTAGGCATTAAGTATCTAGCTGACCTCAAAGACCAGATAAACACTAATTTGCCTAAGTTAAATGTTGTTCTCGAGACCTTAACCTTCCAGGAAAATCGTAGGGAAGAACGCCGAGCAAGTATCTCAGAAGAGATGCGTCTGCTCTATGTTGCAATGACCCGTGCAGAGAAAAAACTCTACCTAGTTGGTAAGGGCAGTAAGGAGAAATTGACCCAGCAATTTGGCACGGATGTTGAAAATAATCGCCTACCAGTAGCTCTACGTGACCAAATCGCTACTTATCAGGATTGGGTTATGGCTTTGGATACCGCCTTTATGAGAAAGGATCTCAAGTTTACTGTTCGCTTTGTTGAGGCTGAGGAGTTGACTCCAGAGGCTATTGGTCAGGTTGAAGTTAAAGCAGCAGTAGATGCTGATGATCTATCTAACAATCGTCAGACGGAAGATATTAAGCGTGCCCTAACTGTCTTAGAAAGTGTTGAAAAACTCAATCAACTTTATGCACCAGCGATTGACCTGCCATCTGTGCGTACTCCGAGCCAGCTCAAAGCCTTCTATGAACCTGTCATGGATACCGAAGGGGTGGATATTATGGACAAGAAAGAGGAAGTGCACCCTCTTGAGACTACCACTAGCTTTGAGCTTCCAGATTTTGGGCAAAAAACGAAGGTCACTGGAGCTGCAGTTGGTTCAGCCACCCATGAACTCATGCAACGCTTGATTCTTTCTGACAAGGTGACCCTCCAAGATTTGACACAGGCCTTGAGTCGAGTATCAGCAGATGATCAAGTCAAGGCGCGCGTACAGTTAGAAAAGCTACTAGGCTTCTTTGACACCGAACTTGGGAAGCTCATTCTAGCTAACCGTGATAAGTTGCGTCGCGAAGCACCATTTGCTATGTTGGCAGAAGATCCCACTAGTAAAGAAGACTTTGTCGTCCGTGGTATCATTGATGGCTACCTTTTACTTGATGACCGTATTGTCCTCTTTGACTATAAGACGGACCGCTTCACTCAACCTGGTGAGCTTAAGGAACGCTACAAAGGGCAAATGAGCCTCTATGCTAAAGCACTCAGCCAAGCCTATCAAATAGATAAGATTGATAAATACCTTATTCTCCTAGGTGGAAAAAACTTGGAAGTCGTGGAAGTATAAGCTATAGCATAACCATTCTTTCATAGTGAAAGAGTGGTTTTTTGGTGTCTCAATCCCACCAAAAAAGACCGGTGTGCACACACCAGTCTTTTCGATAGATTTCCATCAGTATTGTAAGTTCGCTAAAATATTAGAGGATGGAAATAGTTATGAAAAAAAGTATCTTGTAGGTTGCTTAAGCCTACAAGGGTTATTATAACAAACTCATCTTAGTCTAAACAAGGTTAGAAAAATTAGAATTAAACACCATAAACATTACTAGTTTTTAATAATCTAAGTCCATAACGGCAATAAATAGAGACAAAAACCGCCAGCATTAGACTGACGGTATTTGTTTAGTTTAATCCTAATATCAACTAATCAAAGGCACCACCCAATTGACCCAGGCCCAGGAAATCGGCATAACCAGAATCATGGCTGGAATCATATCTGCGGTTGGAAATTGGCGAAGTCTCATAATACGAAAACCAGTCGCAATCATGAGAAAGCCCCCACAAGCCTTAAAGTCACCAATCATAGCTTTTGTTGTTAGAGGAAGAATGAAACCAGCACTCACAAAGAGGAGGAAGAAAACGATAAATTGTGGAATGGCAATCATGGAGACGATGTAGCCTAGACTACAAGAGAAAATCATGGCCGTAAAGAAATCTAGGATAGATTTGGAAATCAAGATGGAAGCATCGCCTGTCATCCCAGACTCAAGACTCCCGTAAATTCCTGTACCACTCGCACAAAAAAGGACGATAACTGTCAAGAGCTGTGCATAAAACTCATCGTGAGCTAATCCTGTTTGTTTGCTTGGCGTAATCTTAGACAAGCCTTTTTCCATAAGTCCAGCTCCCTTGTTGATGAGGTTTCCAAACTTTAGGGCCAGTCCAATAATGGTACCGATAACTACTGCAAAGATAACTGCAGGCATATTAACCATATTCATAATAGCACTAATCCCCATAACCATAGAGGCTAGGCCGAAGATAAGGTTAAGATTGTCCTTGAAATCGTCTCTGAGATAATCCCCAAAGAGTCCTCCAGCGATTCCTCCTAAGATAATAGATAGCGAGTTGATGATAATTCCAGTTGGCACCAGTGATTTTCCTCCTATTGTTCTAAATACTATAAGTTTAGCATTATCAAAGACCGAATGCAAAATTGTCCCGTTTTTACAAACGTTTTCTTGAAATTGTACCTTTGAAATGATACAATAAATGAGAAGACAACGAAATAGCCTTATCTAAACCTATTGTCGACATTATTAGAGTATTGTTCATAAAAAACATAGCAATAATTCTAATTTATAATTTAATATAAAGTGTAAAATGAGACTATTGTTAAATAGATTCTCAAGAAAGGATAAAAGATGATTCGTTTTGAACACGTAACGAAACGTTATGAAGATAAAGATGCTCTCTCAGATCTTAACCTCGATATTCGAGATGGTGAGATTTTTGGGCTGATTGGTCACAATGGAGCTGGTAAGACCACGACCATTTCCATTTTGACGTCTATCATTGAAGCTAGCTACGGTGAAGTTTACGTTGATGATATGGCCCTCAGTCAACATCGTGATGCCATCAAGAAAAAAATCGCTTATGTGCCAGATTCACCGGACCTATTCCTAAATTTGACGGCCAATGACTATTGGTACTTCTTGACACGTATCTATGATTTGGAAGCTAGTCAGGTTGAGGAACGTTTGACTAATCTCATGGCTACCTTTGACTTGACGGAGAGTCGTTATAACCTCATTTCTTCCTTTTCTCACGGTATGCGTCAGAAAGTTGTTGTTATCGGTGCCCTTTTGGTTAATCCACAGATTTGGGTTTTGGATGAGCCTCTGACTGGTTTGGATCCACAGGCATCGTTTGACTTGAAGGAAGCCATGCGTCATCATGCCAAGGAAGGTAATAGTGTTCTTTTCTCAACCCACGTTCTAAGTGTAGCTGAGCAGCTCTGTGATCGGATTGCTATTTTGAAGAAAGGAAAACTTATCTTCCAAGGGTCTCTAGCTGAACTGAAAGCTCAGTACCCTGACAAGGATTTGGAAACTATTTATCTGGAAATGGCTGGACGTAAGATTGAGGAGGTATAGTCATGAACTGGAATCATGTTTGGGAGCTTTTTAAAATTAATCTCCTCTACGCTAATCCTCAAGCAGTAACTAACCTACAGAAACGTCAGGAGAAAAAGAAAAAAGCCAATTTCTCCATCGTTAATGCCATGCTTAGACAACAACTCTTGATTCTAGTTGTTTTTACGGTTGTCTATAGCTATCTTTTTGTAGGTGTCGATTATAAGGCTAATCCTGGAGTCTTAACCCTATATCTCTTGACATTTTCAATAATGGGGCTTCTCCAGACCTTTACGGCTCTCTATAGTACCTTTTATGACAGTAAGGATAGCAAGGCTTATCTGCCTCTTCCCTTGAAGCCAGAGGAAGTTTTTTTGGCCAAGACCTTGTCAGGTTCTATGGTTGGGATGACCTTCATGGTACCTATCCTTAGTCTTCTCATTCTAGCTTACTGGCAATTTATTGGCCCACTGGGGATAGTCGTTGGACTTCTGACCTTTATCGTTTCTCTCTTTATCAATCTCGTTTTTTCAGTGATTCTGTCTAATAGTATTGGAACGCTGATTGTTCGCAGTTCTCATAAAAAGCTCTATTCAACCATTTTGATGACCCTGTCAACCCTATTGATTATGTTGCCTATTATGATGGTTGGTTTTATTAAAGGCTATGTTGATGGTGCTGGACATGCCGATTTTCCCTTGCTTCCTTATCTAAGAGGTTACTATGATGTCGTAGCTGCCCCTCTATCTCCGGAGGCTCTACTAAATTTCTATCTTCCTCTTTTCGTAGTGCTTATCTTGGGCTATTGGTTTTATAAAGTCAGAATGCCTCGTTATTTCCACGAAGCCATTTATAACCAAAAGGCTAGAAAGCCTCAGGCCAAAGCTGTTACTCGAAGCCAAAGACAGGTCTTGGTCCGCCATCATTTATCTACTTTGGGGAATTCAACCCTCATTATCAATACCTATGTGGTGCCGGTCTTCTATATGATCATGTTAGGTGGGGGTGCGGTCTTTTTGAAAGATCTAGGTCCAGACTATTTCGGACTCCTGCTTTTGGTCGGAATTGCCTTTGGTTTCTTTTCAGCTCAACCAACAAGTTTTCTTGGTGTAGCAACATCCTTAGAGGGGACAAACTTTGACTTTATTCGTAGCCTACCAATCAATACGGGTGACTATCTTCGTCAAAAGTTCTGGCTTTTCTATAGCTTGCAAGTCGGTGTTTCCCTCTTATTAGGAGGACTTGGTTTAATATTCTTGGCTCATCTCCATCCTATTTTGGTAGCAAGTTTCACTCTTGGTTTTCTCGTAACAACCTATCTTGTAGGTGGCTATTACTTTGAACGTGACCTTAAATTGTTGGAAGTGAATTGGCAGGAAGTTACCCAGCTCTTCAATCGAGGTGGAGGACAGTGGCTCTATATGGGTATCTTTATTCTTACAATTTTCATCGCTGCCTTGCTAGGAGGTATTGTCTTCTTTGCAAGTAAGTTCTGGATTGCCCTAGTAGTCAATGCCATAGTATCTGGGCTTATAGCTTTAGTTGTCCTAATCGTTTATCTCTTTGTTGATCGCAGACGTTGGAAACGTATTAGAGCCATGTTTTTTGCCTAGAACAAACTGTTTAAAGAGTCTCTCCGATTGGAGGGATTCTTTTTTACTGAAAATCTTTAATATGTAAACTTATGCATTATATATGTTAAAAAACCTGAATTTAGTGTATAATCATAAACATGAAACGAAATTTTGACTCAGTAAAACGCCTGGTTATCAAAATCGGGACTAGCTCTCTGGTTTTACCATCAGGAAAAATTAATCTTGAAAAAATCGATCAATTAGCTTTTGTCATTTCTAGCCTGCATAATAAAGGGATTGAGGTTGTCCTCGTATCCTCTGGTGCCATGGGCTTCGGGCTCAATGTCCTAGACCTAGACAAGCGACCGGCTGAAGTCGGTAAGCAACAAGCCGTCTCAAGTGTAGGGCAGGTAGCCATGATGAGCCTCTATTCTCAGGTCTTTTCACATTACCAAACTAAGGTATCTCAGCTTCTTTTGACCCGTGATGTGGTCGAGTATCCTGAGAGTTTGGCCAATGCCATCAATGCCTTCGAGAGCCTCTTCAAGCTTGGAGTTGTTCCAGTTGTTAATGAAAATGATGCTGTCAGCGTAGATGAAATGGACCATGCGACTAAGTTTGGGGACAACGACCGCTTGTCAGCTATCGTAGCTAAGATTGTTGGTGCTGACCTACTCATTATGTTGTCAGATATTGATGGGCTCTTCGATAAGAACCCAAATGTCTATGAGGATGCCACCCTTCGTAGCTATGTCCCAGAGATTACAGAGGAAATTATAGCATCAGCTGGTGGTGCCGGTAGTAAATTTGGTACAGGTGGTATGATGAGTAAGATTAAGTCAGCTCAGATGGTTTTTGAAAATCAAAGCCAAATGGTTTTGATGAATGGTGAAAATCCACGTGACATCCTTCGTGTCCTAGAAGGAGCCAAGATTGGTACACTCTTTAAACAGGAGGACTAA
The DNA here is from genome assembly GCF_001807855.1 of Streptococcus sp. HMSC10E12. Taxonomy (NCBI): domain Bacteria; kingdom Bacillati; phylum Bacillota; class Bacilli; order Lactobacillales; family Streptococcaceae; genus Streptococcus; species Streptococcus sp. HMSC10E12. The sequence continues at coordinate 293,490 of NZ_KV791083.1, read as the reverse complement.
GATGACATATATCGATACACTAGGTCAACAGGCCAAGGTGGCAGGTCGTCAGATTGCTAAATTATCAACAGCAGCTAAAAACGACCTTTTAAATCAGGTAGCTAAAGCTCTAGTAGCTGAGAGTGCCTATATTATCACTGAAAATGCTAAGGATATGGCCAATGCCAAGGAAAATGGTATTTCAGAGATTATGCAAGACCGCTTGCTCTTAACGGAAGACCGTATCGCAGGGATTGCTGAGGGTGTCCGTCAGGTGGCAGATCTTCAGGACCCAATCGGTCAAGTAGTTCGTGGCTATACGAATCTAGATGGTCTCAAAATCGTTCAAAAGCGTGTTCCTATGGGTGTTATCGCTATGATTTTTGAGAGCCGTCCCAATGTCTCAATCGATGCCTTTAGCCTTGCCTTTAAAACCAATAATGCTATCATTCTTCGTGGAGGACGTGATGCCATCAATTCCAACAAGGCCTTGGTTACGGTAGCTCGTAAGGCTTTGGAAAATGCGGGTATCACAGCAGATGCCGTTCAGCTGGTTGAAGATACCTCTCATGAGGTAGCAGAAGAACTTATGGCGGCGACTAAGTATGTAGACTTGCTCATCCCTCGTGGCGGAGCCCGTCTCATTCAAACGGTTAAAGAAAAAGCCAAAGTTCCAGTCATTGAAACGGGTGTTGGTAACTGTCATATTTATGTGGATAAATATGCTAACTTAGATATGGCGACACAGATTGTCATCAATGCCAAAACCCAACGACCAAGTGTTTGTAATGCTGCAGAATCTCTCGTTGTTCATGCTGATATTGCAGAAGAGTTCTTGCCTAACTTGGAAAAAGCTATTTCAAAAATTCAGTCTGTTGAGTTCCGTACGGATGAAAGGGCTTTGAAACTTATGGAAAAAGCTGTACCCGCTTCACCTGAAGATTTTGCGACAGAGTTTCTTGATTATATCATGTCAGTTAAAGTGGTAGACAGCCTTGACGAGGCTATTGGTTGGATTAATACTTACACGACATCGCATTCAGAGGCTATCGTGACTCAGGATATCAGTCGTGCTGAGCAATTCCAAGACGACGTAGACGCTGCAGCTGTCTATGTCAATGCCTCAACCCGCTTCACAGACGGCTTCGTCTTTGGATTGGGGGCTGAAATCGGAATCTCAACCCAAAAAATGCACGCCCGTGGCCCAATGGGACTTGAGGCCCTAACCTCAACTAAGTTCTATATCAACGGCCGAGGTCAAGTTAGAGAATAAACAAAAAGCTCCTCATGGGGCTTTTTTGTCTGTTTGCTAGACCAAGGGTCTTCTGATATACTGGGGGTATCAAAAATGAGGAGCTTTTGTGATGTTTAGAGCTTATAAAAAGTATTGGATGGGCTATGTCGATTTCACGGGACGTTCAAGTCGCTCAGATTATTGGTTGGCAGTTCTAGCAAATACTATCGTAACTATCATTTTATTTAGCATACTTATAGTTGTAATTGTTTTTGATAGTCCCGATAGTCCTTACCATATTATTCTCAACATACTGTATCTGCTTGTAATGACCTATTTTCCTGCTAGCTTTATCCCATCTATTGCTATTCAGGTCCGTCGCTTGCGTGATGCGGGCTATCATTGGGCCTTGATTTTTTTACGTTTTGCCTTTGTTATAGGCGATATCGTTCTGTTGGTTTTGTTTTGTCAACCAACAAAAGTAGAATTTCCTTTCAACAATTTTAATAATCTTCAGCAATGATAGTTACTTAACAGCCTCCTTAGGCTGTTTTTTAGTTGATTTGCCAGAAGACCAGTCTTTTGGTATAGTATAAGTATCAAAAAATGAGGAGATTTTATTATGATCGAAGCTTATAAGAAGTTTTGGAAGGGCTACGTAGATTTTGAGGGACGTTCAACACGTTCAGATTACTGGTTTGCATATTTGGCAAATATGTTAACAGTTATTGCTTTTTATGTGTTGCTGGCAATCTTTGGAGGCATTGCAGGTGCTACAGAATCAAGCTTTTTAGCTGTTATTTCATTCATCATCCTATTTATCTTTTTTGCCTTTGGTGTTGCTGCCATCTTACCTGGTATTGCTGTAACAGTTCGCCGTTTACGTGATGCTGGCTACAATTGGCCGTATATTTTTGTTACATTTATTCCATTTGTAGGTCCTATTATCTTCATTGTTTTACTATGTAAACCAACTAAAGTTGAGTATCCATTTAACAACTTCAATAATCCACAGCAATAATAATGACTTAACAGCCTAGCTAGGCTGTTTTTTAGTTGATTTGTCAAGCTTCTCTTCTCTTGTTATACTGGGAGTAACATAAAAAAGGGGGATTTTATTATGATTGAAGCCTACAAAAAATTTTGGAAGGGCTATGTTGATTTTAAGGGCCGTTCAACACCCTCGGATTACTGGCTTGCATATTCGGCACATGTATTGATTTTCTTTGCTTCTTATTTGCTCCTAGCAGTGTTTCAAAGAATGGCGGTAGATGAAATATCCTTACTTACTAATGAAGTGATTTTCCTACTTATCTTTTTTGCCTATGGTGTTGCTGCGGTTTTACCTGGTATTGCTCTAACGGTTCGTCGTTTACGTGATGCTGGCTATAATTGGCCGTATATTATTATTCCTTTAATTCCATTTGTCGGTATTTTTATCCTTATTTTTCTACTATGTCAACCAACAGAAGTAGAAGTGCCATTGAACAACGTCGATAACCCACAGCAATAATGACAATCAACCAACTCTTTGAGTTGGTTTTTCTGATGTCAAAAAAGTTTTATGTTAATGTTGAACATTTTAATATTTCTGATATAATCTTATCTGAGACTAATCAATACTAAAATATAATTTAAGAAATGTGAACACACTATGAAACTACTTTGTCATTTAAAAGAAAAACGTTACCTTATTTTGGCATTTACCCTACCGGCTATTCTTTTGGCATTGGCTATTGTCTTTTTGCAACCTGCGCAGAATCATGCTAAGGTCCAAGTTAAGGTGGGGACTAAGCAATCATCATCAAGCAAACCCAAAGCTTCATCCAAGTCATCGAGCTCAAGTTCGTCATCATCTTCTTCAACTTCAAGTGAGTCTTCAAGCGAATCGTCGTCATCAAGCTCAACGGTAGAAGCAGCTAGTCAGACAGAAGCAAGCTCAACTCCTGCGGTAGCATCGGCTCCAACGCCTTCTTCAGCACAAGAGACTTATCAAGCTCCTCAGTATAACTATGTGCCACCAACAACTTATACCGAGTCACATAGTGAGGCTCCAAGTTACACAGCTCCTGCCTACAGTGCAGATGTCAGCTCTGGGACAGCAGAGTAAGAGTCAAAGAGAAGGAAAGTTAGACTAAAAATGAAAAGTAAAGTTTTAGTGTTAGTGACGGCTTTGTCTAGTTTAGTCCTGTTAGCAGCTTGTTCAAACCAGCAAAATGGGTTGACTTCGACGACTTCATCTTCATCAGTAGAGCAGTCACAATCAAGTAGTAGTGAAAGCTCTAGCATAAGTACAAGTTCAAGCTCTAGTCAAGAGAAAAAGGTAGATACCTCTGCCTATGATAGCATCATTAGTAAGTACCAAACGGCTGTGGCCAACAACCAAACGGATGCCTCAATTAATTCTCTTATTGTGACCTATGCTAATTCTCAAACAAGTCCTGCCTCAACGGTCTATACTTATCGTGATTTGGATGGTAATGGTGTTGATGAGTTGATTCTTGCTTTTAAGCCGGGGAAACTTTTTAAAGAGCATATGATTACGGATATTTACACTATCTCTAAGGATAGTGGTCAGGTCATTCGTCTGACAGAAGGTCCACAACTGGGCATGCTGGGTGAGCGTATGACATTGGCCTACCTCATGGATAACACCTTTAGCTACTATGGTAGTGCTGGTGCTATGGCTGGTGGAGGTTCTGGCTACCACTTTAGTAGGGATGGCCAGTCTCTTGTAAAAGATGACAGTGATTCGGGTGCTGAGAAAGCGGACCTTTCTAGTTGGGATTGGAAGGACTTGAGTAGTGCTTCAAGTAATAGTAGTTCTAAAACATCGTCGGAAGATAAAACAAGCTCAACCTCACTTAACGCTGATGAATTGAAAAATGGTAACTATAAGTCAGCCGTAGGAACATGGAAGTCTTCAAATGGAAAGACCATCACCATTACTTCGGATGGACAGTTGGATTTCTGGGGCTATACTTATCCTATCGACAAAGTCTCACCGAATCAGTATGTGTCTGGTATATATACCTTAACTTATGTTGATTCTAGTCCAGTTGGGAATACTCCAATTCAGCTTTGTCCTAAGGGAGTTAGTGATGCAAGTGATGCGGGAGATAACAGTAAGGACCGTATTCTAGCGACGAATGGAGTGCCATCTGAGGAAAGCTATTTTTACAGAGTGGATTAATCTTATCAGATGATATAGTAACTAAAGAGTTAGGCCTCGGGTCTGGCTCTTTTACTATTCTGTCAACTTACAGAACGAGACAATTTCTCTATTCTTGTGCTATAATAAAAGTTATGACTAATGAATTTCACCATATAACCGTTCTTTTACACGAAACTGTTGATATGCTTGATATCAAGCCCGATGGTATCTATGTTGATGCGACCTTGGGTGGCGCAGGACATTCGTCTTATCTTTTGTCGCAATTATCTGAAAAGGGCCATTTGTACTGCTTTGATCAGGACCAAAAGGCTATTGATAATGCTCAAGTGCGTCTTAAGGACTATATTGATAAGGGTATGGTGACTTTCATCAAGGATAATTTCCGTAATCTCAAGTCCAACCTTGAAGCCTTGGGGGTGTCTGAAATTGATGGCATTCTCTATGACTTGGGTGTCTCTAGCCCACAGTTGGATGAGCGTGAGCGTGGTTTCTCCTATAAACAGGATGCTAAGCTGGATATGCGCATGAATGAGGAGGCGAGCTTGACCGCTTATGATGTGGTCAATACCTACCCTTACAACGATTTGGTGCGTATTTTCTTCAAGTATGGTGAGGACAAGTTCTCTAAACAGATTGCACGTAAGATTGAACAGGCTCGTCAGGTTAAACCAATTGAGACCACGACGGAACTGGCGGAAATCATTAAATCGGCTAAGCCTGCTAAGGAATTGAAGAAGAAAGGCCATCCAGCCAAGCAAATTTTTCAAGCTATTCGCATCGAAGTGAATGATGAGCTTGGTGCTGCGGATGAGTCTATTCAAGAGGCCTTGGATTTACTTGCTGTAGATGGTCGTATTTCGGTCATTACCTTCCATTCTTTGGAGGATCGATTGACTAAACAGCTTTTCAAGGAAGCCAGTACGGTAGATGTGCCTAAAGGTTTACCTTTTATTCCTGAAGACCTCCAACCTAAGGTAGCCTTAGTTAATCGTAAGCCAATCCTACCTAGTCAGGAAGAATTAGAAGCTAACAACCGCTCGCATTCTGCTAAATTGCGTGTGGCTAAAAAAATCAGGAAATAATTATGGAAAATAAGGAACATCAGATTGTTAATAGAGCCATTAGAAACCATATTCGTTTTATGACGCGTATGGAAAAGGCCTTCTATTCGGCAATTGTTTTGACAGCTATTGTGATGAGTATCGCTGTTGTATTTTTACAAGGGCGTAATCAGGCTATCAAGCAACAAATCACAGACCTTAATAGCAAGATTAGTGATGAAAAAACAGAGCTTAACAATGCTAAGCAGGCGGTTAATGAGTTGACTAACTCTGACCGTATTAAAGAGATTGCTAATAAGGCAGGCCTGTCTATTAATAACGATAGTATTAAGAGTGTGAAATAGCCAATGAACAGATTAAGAAAACTTAAACATTTATTTCTAAACTATGTCGTTAGGGATAGGCGAAAGCCAGCCCAGAACCGACAGCACGTTGGTCAGAACCTTATGGTTCTCAGTATCTTTATCTTTTTTGTCTTTATTATCAACTTTGTCGTGATTATCGGAACAGACAGTAAGTTTGGTGTCGATTTGTCGACCCAGGCTGCTAAGTCTTATAACACTAAGACCACAGTGGCTGCCAAGCGTGGAACGATTTACGATCGAAATGGAAATGTTTTGGCTGAGGATTCAACCAGTTATGCCATTTACGCTATTGTGTCGACCAGCTATGTGTCAGCAACTCAAGAAAAACTCTATGTCCAAGATAGTCAGTTTGACAAGGTTGCCGATATTTTAAAGGATAAGCTAGGAATTGAAAAGAGTGATGCCTTGGCCCAATTACGTACCAAGGGTGCCTATCAGGTTTCCTTTGGACTAAAGGGGAAGGGAATTACCTACTCTGTTAAAGAAGAACTAGAGAAAGCCTTTAAAGATGCGGGAATTAAGGGGATGGCCTTTGAAGCAACAACGTCACGTATGTACCCTAATGGGACCTTCGCGTCAGAGTTTCTTGGTCGTGCCGAAGCTGTTGAAAATAAAAAAGACGGCTCATATTCTTTGATTGGTCAAACTGGTTTGGAGCGCTCGCTCAATAGCCTCTTGACTGGGACAGATGGTGAGGCCATCTATGAGAAGGATAAAAACGGTAACACGCTTCTAGGTACGGAAACCATTACCAAGGAAGCTATTGATGGTAAGAACATCTATACAACCTTGTCAGCACCTCTTCAAACCTTCCTAGAAACGCAGATGGATACCTTTATGGAGCAGACGCAAGGGGTAAATGCTTCAGCGACAGTTGTTAATGCTAAGACAGGTGAGATTCTTGCAACGACACAACGTCCGACCTATAATTCGGATACCCTTGAGGGACAGGCTAAGAAGAACTATGACTGGGTTAACCGTCTTTACGAAGCCCAGTATGAGCCTGGATCAACCATGAAGGTCATGCTCTTGTCAGCTGCTATTAACAATGGCAGCTTTAACCCGAATGTGACCTACAGTAATGCTAATGGTATTAAGGTTGACGACGTTGAAATTAATGACTGGTCAATCAATGAAGGTATCTCAACAGGTCGTACCATGTCATTTGCCCAAGGGTTCTCTTATTCAAGTAACGTTCTTATGACCATGTTGGAACAAGAGATGGGAGACAAAGTTTGGTCTAACTACTTATCTCTTTACAAATTTGGTCTTCCAACCCGTTTTGGGATGGTTGGTGAGTCTTCAGGGGTTGTCTCTCGAAACTCTGTTAATATAGCTCAATCATCCTTTGGACAAGGGATTTCAGTGACTCAGGTTCAGATGCTTCGTGCTTTTTCAGCTATCTCTAACAACGGTGTTATGCTGGAACCTCAATTTATCAAACAAGTTGCGGATGTCAACCAAGGCACTGTTCGTACGGCTAAGAAAGAAGTTATTGGTAAGCCAGTTTCCAAGCAGGCTGCTTCTGAGACCCGTAATTATATGATTTCTGTTGGTACAGACCCAGAGTTTGGTACCATGTACAACAAGTCTGAAGGTTCGCCAATCATTAAGGTTGGTAACTATGATGTTGCGGTTAAGTCAGGAACAGCCCAAGTGGCCGATGAAAAGACAGGAACCTATAAAGTTGGGACCAACGAAACGCTCAACTCAGTTGTAGCTATGGTTCCTTCTGATGATCCACAATATGTTATGTATGTAACAGTTCTGGAACCTAAGACCTGGGATAATAATTTTTATGCGACGGTGGTTAACCCTGTCCTAGAAGAAGCCATGTCTATGGGAGACACCCTAGATACTTCTGTGTCTGAAGGTAGTGAAAAGACCGAGGAAACGAGTTATCAAACCGGCGATATTATCGGTAAGAGTCCAGGTGAGATAGCTAACACCCTTCGTCAAAACTTAATTCATCCAATTGTTCTGGGTGTTGGTGATAAGATTGAGAAGGTTTCTGTAGATGCCAAAGCCAATATTAAGGCTAATGAACAGATTCTTATCATGACCAATGACTTCACAGAACTTCCAGACATGTATGGTTGGACCAAGAAGAACGTTGAAACCTTTGCCAAATGGAAGGGCATTAAAATTACTTACAAGGGTGGCAAGTCAGGGACTGTTACCAAACAAAGTGTTGCGGCAGGAAAAGCCCTGTCTAAAACTAAGAAGATTACCATTACTTTAGGAGACTAAGATGACTATGAGTCTGATAGCAGGCGTGGCCGCCTTTGTGTTGACGGTGCTCGCCATGCCTCACTTTATTACTTACTACAAAATCAAGAAAATCGGTGGCCAACAAATGCATGAAGATGTGAAGCAGCATTTGGCTAAGGCTGGGACGCCAACTATGGGAGGGACAGTCTTCCTAGTAGTTGCCATCTTGGTTAGCTTGATTTTCAACCTCCACGTCTTTAGCGAGGGGCACCAAGCCTATGGTGCCACAGCGGGGATTCTCTTTGTCATTTTGATTTATGGAATCATCGGCTTCCTTGATGATTTCCTTAAGATTTTCCGTCAAATCAATGAGGGACTTAAACCTTGGCAAAAGATGGCCTTGCAGATTATTGCGGGTTTGCTTTTCTACTTTATCCACGTACTCCCTAATGGGACAGATAGCCTAGCTATTGGTGGATTAACCATTCACCTCGGTGTCTTTTATGTTCTCTTTGTCCTATTCTGGATTGTTGGTTTCTCAAATGCTGTGAACTTGACAGACGGTATTGATGGTTTAGCTTCTATCTCTGTGGTTATCAGCTTGATTGCCTATGGGATTATCGCTTTTGTCAAGGGTGAGTTCGCTATCTTGACCATCATTATCACTATGATTGGGGCACTTCTTGGCTTCTTCGTCTTTAACCACAAGCCAGCCAAGGTCTTTATGGGAGATGTCGGTTCCTTGTCACTTGGAGCTATGCTTGCAGTTATCTCTATTGCCCTACGTGTAGAGTGGACGCTACTCTTGATTGGTGTGGTTTATGTCTTTGAGACAGCTTCTGTCATGCTACAGGTCAGCTATTTCAAATACACTAAGCGTAAGTATGGAGAAGGTCGTCGTATCTTCCGTATGACACCATTCCACCATCACCTCGAATTGGGTGGTCTTTCAGGTAAGGGTGACAAATGGTCAGAGTGGAAGGTTGATGCTTTCCTTTGGGCAGTTGGAGCGCTTGCAAGTGCCATTACCCTTTGGATGGTTCTTGGAAACGTTATGAAATAAATGAAAAGAGCAGAAATGCTCTTTTTTTGTTATAATGATAAGGATAGACTAGATAGAAAAGAAGTAAGTAAACATGTCATTTAAAGATTTTAATTTTAAAACATTTATTCAGGAGGCTCTTGATGAGATTAAGTTTAAGGAGCCGACGCCTGTTCAACAGAAATTGATTCCTGTAGTCCGTTCAGGTCGTGATTTGGTTGGTGAATCAAAGACGGGTTCAGGGAAAACACATACCTTCCTCTTGCCAATTTTTGAGAAGCTCAATCCAAAAAGTGGAGATGTTCAAGTTGTTATTACAGCGCCATCACGTGAATTGGCGACGCAAATTTACCAAGCGACAAAACAAATTGCCAAACACTCTGAGACTGAAATTCGTGTAGTCAATTATGTGGGTGGTACAGACAAGCAACGTCAGATTGAGAAACTCAAGGTAGCCCAACCTCATATTGTTATCGGGACACCAGGGCGTATCTATGACCTAGTTAAGTCTGGTGACTTGGCTATCCACAAGGCCCATACCTTTGTTGTTGATGAAGCTGATATGACCATGGACATGGGATTCTTGGATACTGTGGATAAGATTGCGGCAAGCCTTCCTAAAGAAGTGCAAATTTTGGTCTTCTCAGCAACCATTCCTCAAAAATTGCAGCCATTCTTGAAGAAGTATTTGACTAATCCAGTCATAGAACAAATCAAAACTTCAACAGTTATTGCAGATACCATTGATAACTGGTTGGTATCTACCAAGGGGCGAAACAAGAATGAACAGATTCTTGAGATGCTTAAGGGAATGCAGCCATATTTGGCAATGATTTTCGTTAATACCAAGGAACGTGCTGACGATTTGCACAGCTACCTAGTGTCAAATGGTCTTAAGGTTGCAAAAATTCATGGAGGTATTCCACCACGTGAACGTAAGCGTATCATGAATCAAGTCAAGAAGCTTGATTTTGAGTATATTGTAGCGACTGACCTTGCAGCGCGTGGGATTGACATTGAAGGGGTTAGCCATGTTATCAATGATGCTATCCCTCAAGATTTGTCCTTCTTTGTTCACCGTGTAGGGCGTACAGGACGTAATGGTTTGTCAGGAACAGCCATCACCCTTTATCAACCAAGTGACGACTCAGATATTCGTGAGCTTGAAAAGATGGGGATTACCTTTGACCCTAAAGTCTATAAGGACGGTGAGTTTCAAGATACTTATGACCGTGACCGTCGTGCCAACCGTGAAAAAGCCTATCAAAAACTTGATACGGAAATGATCGGTTTGGTTAAGAAGAAAAAGAAAAAAATCAAGCCTGGCTACAAGAAGAAAATTCAGTGGAAGGTTGATGAAAAACGCAAACGTGAACGTCGTGCGGCTAACCGTGCTAAGGGGCGTGCTGAGCGTAAAGCTAAGAAGCAAAGTTTCTAAGTATTGGCTTCTAGGTGTAAGAAAATTTAGATATGTAAAAACTTGGCAGAATGATTGTCAAGTTTTTTTATAGCAAAAGTGCTACAATAGGAGTCATGAAAGACAAGATTCGAATTCTTCATATCAATGATTTACACTCTCATTTTGAACAGTATCCACAACTCAAGCGAGCTGTGGATGATTTGAGTCAGACAGATAGAGAGTTGATCAAGGTAGATCTTGGGGACAATGTGGATAAGTCCCATCCCTTATCTGATGCGACAGCCGGGCGTTTTAATGTAGCCCTGATGAATGAGTTGGGGATAGACTATGCGACTATTGGAAATAATGAGGGGATTGGTCTGGCCAAGGAGGAGCTAGACTGTCTTTATGAGCAGGCTAAGTTTCAGCCGATCATAGGAAATCTCAAGGATGAGGGGAGACAACCTGAATGGGCTAAGCCCTATCTTATCCACAAAACTAAAGCAGGTACAAACATTGCTTTCTTGGCCTATACCTTCCCATATTACATCACCTATGCTCCCAACGGTTGGCAAGTGTTAGAGCCTATGGCTCGGTTGGAAGAGGATTTGGCTCGTCCCGAGGTAAGGGATGCAGATATAGTCGTCGTTCTTAGCCACCTAGGTGTACGTTATGATGAGCAGATTGCAGAGACTTATCCACAGGTAAATCTTGTCATCGGAAGCCACACGCATCACCTTTTTGAAGAGGGCAAATTAGTCAATGAAACCTATTTAGCAGCTGCTGACAGATATGGTTATTATCTTGGCTGTATTGACCTTACTGTGAAAAATGGGCAATTGATAGAGTGTCAGATTGAGGCTATCCCCACCAAGTCCTACATCTTGGATTTAGACAAGGAGGACGAAGCCTTTATCAAGGCTATGCGTGAGGAAGGCCATCGTCGTTTAGCTCAGAAAAAAGTAGCTAATCTAGGTCGAGAACTAGATTTTGATGAGACCTGTCAATTGGTTTTGCAGGCTGTTTGTCAGGAGACTCATAGCCAATTAACGCTTTTAAATACTGGACTCATCATGAAGACTTTGGGTCCTCAAGTGACCATGGCAGACCTGCAAGAAGCCCTTCCTCATCAGATGCGGATGGCTCGTCTAGTCGTGACAGGACAAGAGCTCAAAGAAATCTGTCAGGAAGTTTTTACTAAGGCTGAACTCCTTAAAAATCAAGCTATTAAAGGTATGGGATTTAGAGGGAAGACATTTGGTGAAGTAATCACGGGGAATTTTGCTTACAAAAACGGTAATTTGTTGTATAATAGAAGGGTTGTAGATTCCAATGAGAAGTTTAGTTTGGTCCTTGTGGACCAGTACTACTTTGCTTCTTACTTTCCTACAATTAAGGAAAAGGAAGTTACTCTTCTTTTTCCAGATTTGTTAAGGGAACTTGTGGCCAAGTATTTAGGAAAAAATGGTGCCAATTGGGATAAGATATAGAGACTTTATTACAGCATCATGATAGAAAATAAGAGAGAGCAGAAAGGATGGCACATGCGTAAAGAAATCTTGCCAGAAATGTTTAATTATAATAAATATCCAGGGCCAGACTTTGTGTATGTGGCTGATCTTCTGAAATCAGATGCCTGTCAGTTTACAGTTCTTGAAAATCACAAGGATGCTTTAGACGCTACCCGCTTTGGGCAACGTTTTTCTGAAATCATGCTCAAGTATGATTATATCGTTGGGGACTGGTCCAATGATCAGCTTCGCCTTAAGGGATTTTACGAGGACGAGCGCCCTAATACGCGTAAGACAGACCGCATTAGCCGATTGTCGGAGTATTTGCGTGAATACTGTGCCTTTGGTTGCGCCTACTTTATTTTGAAAAATGAAGAGCCGCAATTAATCGTCTTTGAAGAGGAGACAGAACCTCGTCGCAAGCGCCGTCGTTCTAATAATCGTCGTAATGCTTCTCAGGAATCTAGAGAGCGCAATGCTTCTCAAAAGAATAAAGGACAAAAAGCTTCTGCTAAGCAAAAGCCAGACAAGTCCAAACGAAGAGATAGGGATCAAGAGGGTCCAAGCTTTGAGAAAATCAAGCGTCGCCCTAAGTTCAAATCTAGATCCGAGGACGGTGGTCGTGAGCGTAAGCCTAACTTCAAGAAGAGTCAGAAGCAAGCTCCAAAATCTAAAGGTCAAAACACCCCATCGAAGAAACAAAGCCAGACCAAGTCAGATGGTCAGCATTTCACAATCAGAAAAAAAGGAAATTAAACTATGTCAGAAGTAACAACACAAGCAAAACCAGAACGCCGTAAACGTCAGAAGTTAGAGGATATGGAAGGCTACAAACCTTCTATTTATGGTCTTACTCGTGACGAGTTGATTGATTGGGCTATGGAACACGGTGAAAAGAAATTCCGTGCTACTCAAATTTGGGATTGGCTCTACAAGAAGCGTGTGCAATCTTTCGAAGAAATGACTAACATTTCTAAGGATTTCATTGCTAAATTGAATGAGAATTTCTGTGTGAACCCATTGAAACAACGTATCGTTCAAGAATCTAAAGATGGTACCGTTAAATATCTTTTTGAATTGCCAGATGGTATGTTGATTGAGACGGTTTTGATGCGTCAACACTATGGTTTGTCTGTCTGTGTGACAACCCAGGTTGGATGTAACATCGGTTGTACTTTCTGTGCCAGTGGTTTGATTAAGAAACAACGTGACTTGACTGCTGGTGAGATTGTGGCGCAAATCATGTTGGTACAAAAATACTTTGACGATCGTGGCGACGGTGAACGTGTAAGCCACGTGGTTGTTATGGGTATCGGTGAGCCATTTGATAACTATGACAATGTGCTTCGTTTCTTGCGTACCATTAACAATGATAATGGTCTTGCCATTGGAGCGCGTCACATTACCGTATCAACATCTGGTTTGGCACCAAAAATCAAGGAATTTGCTAACGAAGGTGTTCAAGTTAACCTCGCCGTATCACTTCACGCGCCTAACAATGACCTTCGTTCAAGCATCATGCGTATCAACCGCTCGTTCCCACTTGAAAAACTCTTTGAAGCTATCGAGTATTACATCCAGACAACCAACCGTCGTGTAACTTTTGAGTACATCATGCTTAATGAGGTCAATGATCACCCTGAAAACGCTCAAGAGTTGGCTGATTTGACTAAGAAAATCCGTAAGTTGTCATACATCAACTTGATTCCATATAACCCAGTATCAGAGCACGACCAATATAGTCGTTCAACCAAGGAACGTGTGGCGGCCTTCTACGATGTGCTCAAGAAAAACGGGGTTAACTGCGTGGTTCGTCAAGAGCACGGTACAGATATCGATGCAGCTTGTGGACAATTGCGTTCAAACACTATGAAACGTGACCGTCAAAAGGCCGTAGCAGAAGCTTCTGGTAAATCAGAAGGTAAATAAGATGTTTCAGCTGACGACTTGGGTAGATAAGGATGGAGAACTGACACTAAAAGGAAGACAAGCAAGCCAAGTTTTGGTTTGTGCTTATCTCCTTTGTTTAGTGCTCCTATGTTGGACACCCCAGTACGGGCTAGTTGAAGGTGTTGAAACTCCTGGGATTCAACATTTTGGTCGTGTGGTGGTCCTCTTGACCCCATTCAATAGTTTGACCAACTTTTATCAGTTGGATAGTCTTAAAGAGATTGTCTTTGTGCTTGGGCAAAATGTGACCAATATTTTCTTGCTGAGTCCGCTGATTTTAGGACTTTTAGCCTTGTACCCCAGATTCAGGTCTTGGCAAAGGGTCCTTTTAGCCACGTTTATCATGTCTTTGACGATTGAGGTTGGACAAGTTATTCTAGACCTTCTCATTGATGCTAATCGTGTCTTTGAGTTAGATGATTTATGGACCAATACTTTGGGTGGTTTGGTGGCACTGGGTGTCTACCACCTTCTTGTAAAACTGATTCAAACGCATTTTAAAGAGTAAAAAACCTGGGAGCTTACGCGTCTCAGGTTTCACTTATTTTCTATCATACAAATACAACATATTCAAAAGAGGGAAAAATGAATAAACACGTTTGGAGAAATAATGAAACACTTAATGATGACAGTAGTCACCGTATTAACGTTAGGAGCAACAATGACGATGGTTAAGGCAGATACTTATCAAAGTGGCCGTGATGCCGATATCATGCGAGAAAGAGGACAGGTTTGGAATTATTCTGAGCCTAAGAGAGAGCCTCAATTAGCCAACTACAACACCGATGGTCGCTATCTCAGTGAGGCTACTAATTTTGAATTGTACAATTTTGTCAGAGAGTATAAGACATCTGATGAAATCAGACGCATTTGGAGCCCTAAGAAAGATGAATCCGTTATCCATGATAAGGATAGCTACTCTATGGATGGTGGGAACAAGGTATATAATTTTGATTCCTTTGCTTATCAATTGCCAGAGTCTACTGATTTTGGGAAGTTATCTTATATTGGTCACTTTCAGTTAGAAGATGGCACAATCTATCGCTATTGGAAGTAACCTTATCATACGAGACTTATACGAGGTCTATTATTAACCATTTGTAAGGATAGGAGGAGTAACTTGTCTTTTAAAGAATCAATCATTGCAAAACTTTGGTGGTTTTTCAAGTTAGAAAAACGTCGTTATATTGTCGGGATCTTGGCACTGAGTCTGGTTTCGGTTCTCAATCTAATTCCTCCTATGGTTATGGGGCGGGTCATTGATGCTATCACATCGGGAAAATTGACCAATCAGATCTTGCTTCTGAATCTCGTTTATTTGCTTTTGGCAGCTCTGGGGATGTACTATTTGCGCTATGTTTGGCGCATGTATATCTTGGCGACTTCTTATCGCTTAGGCCAGATTATGCGTTCACGCCTTTTTGAGCATTTTACCAAGATGTCGCCTTCTTTTTATCAAAAGTACCGAACTGGGGATCTCATGGCCCATGCAACCAATGATATCAACTCTTTAACCCGCTTGGCTGGTGGGGGTGTCATGTCAGCCGTGGATGCCTCTATCACAGCCTTGGTAACCCTAATCACCATGTTCTTCAGCATTTCCTGGCAGATGACACTGGTGGCTGTCTTACCCCTCCCCTTCATGGCTTTTGCGACCAGTCGTTTGGGCCGTAAGACCCATAAAGCTTTTGGAGAGTCCCAGGCAGCCTTTTCAGAACTTAATAATAAGGTTCAAGAGTCGGTATCAGGAATCAAGGTAACCAAGTCTTTTGGCTACCAGAAGGCCGAGCTTCAGTCCTTCCAAGAGACCAATAAGATGACCTTTAAAAAGAATATGCATACCATGAAGTATGATAGCCTTTTTGATCCTTTGGTCTTACTCTTTGTTGGCTCATCCTATGTTTTGACCCTTCTTGTCGGTGCCTTTATGATTCAGGCTGGTCAGATAACGGTCGGAAATTTGGTAACCTTCATTACCTATTTGGACATGCTGGTTTGGCCTCTGATGGCCATTGGCTTCCTCTTTAATATCACACAGAGGGGAAATGTGTCCTACCAACGTATTGAAACTCTTCTGGAGCAGGAATCAGATGTTCAAGATCCTGCGCACCCTCTCCCAAGTATTGAAAATGGTCGCTTAGAATATGCGATTGACCGCTTTGCTTTTGAGGATAAGGATACTTTGAGAGATATTCATTTCACCTTGGACAAGGGGCAAACCCTTGGCTTGGTTGGGCAGACTGGTTCAGGAAAGACCGCCCTTGTCAAGTTGCTCTTGCGGGAGCACGATGTTAATCAAGGAGCCATCTATTTGAATGGTCATAACATCCGAGATTATCGCCTATCAGACTTGCGTAGCTTGATGGGCTATGTTCCTCAAGACCAGTTTCTCTTTGCTAGTTCCATTTTAGACAATGTCCGCTTTGGTAATCCTGATCTCTCCTTTGACAAGGTAGAAGAAGCGACTAAGTTGGCTCAAGTTTATGATGACATCAAGGATATGCCTGAAGGTTTTGAAACGATCATTGGTGAAAAGGGTGTCAGCCTATCAGGCGGTCAAAAACAACGTCTGGCCATGAGTCGGGCCATGATTTTGGATCCAGATATTTTGATTTTGGACGACTCTCTATCGGCAGTGGACGCCAAGACAGAACATGCTATTATTGACAATCTTAAACATACCCGTAAGGACAAGACGACTATCATTACCGCCCATCGTCTGAGTGCAGTGGTGCACGCTGACCTTATCTTAGTCATGCAGGATGGTCGTATCATTGAACGTGGCCGTCATGAGGATTTGCTAGCTCAGGGTGGTTGGTATGCCAAGACCTATGAGTCTCAACAGTTAGAAATGGAAGGAGGAGAAGAAGATGATGCCTAATCAAAACCAATGGTCTGTGTTTAAGCGTCTCTTGACCTATCTCAAGCCTTACAAATTCTTGACCTTTCTAGCTTTAGCCTTCCTCTTGTCCACAACGGTTATCAAGAGTATTATTCCCCTTGTGGCCTCTTACTTTATCGACCACTATCTTCATGATATGAATCAGGCGGCAAGCTTGATTCTGATTGGTTACTATGGTCTTTATCTCTTGCAGACGCTAGTCCAGTATTTGGGAAATCTCTTTTTTGCGCGTGTGTCCTACAGTATTGTCAGGGATATTCGCCGGGATGCCTTTGCCAATATGGAGAAACTGGGTATGTCTTACTTTGACAAGACTCCCGCAGGCTCTATCGTTTCCCGCTTGACCAATGATACAGAGACTATTAGTGAGATGTTCTCAGGGATTCTGTCTAGCTTTATTTCGGCTATCTTTATCTTTGTTACCACCCTTTACACCATGATGATCTTGGACATTCGTCTGACCGGGCTTATTGTACTCTTTCTTCCTCTGATTGTCCTTTTAGTTAACCTTTACCGCAAAAAATCAGTGGTCATCATTGAAAAGACCAGAGCCTTGCTTTCAGATATAAATGCCAAACTGTCAGAGAGTATCGAAGGGATTCGCATCATTCAGGCCTTCAACCAAGAGAAACGCCTCAAAAAAGAGTTTGATGCTATTAATGAGGAACATCTGATTTATGCTAGCCGTTCCATGTCACTGGATTCTCTCTTTCTACGACCAGCCATGAGTTTGCTGAAGCTCCTGGGCTATGCTGTTCTCATGGCTTATTTTGGCTATCGTGGCATCTATATGGGTATCACAGCGGGGACCATGTATGCCTTTATCCAGTACATTAACCGTCTCTTTGATCCCTTGATTGAAGTGACACAGAACTTCTCAACCTTGCAAACCTCGATGGTCTCAGCAGGTCGGGTCTTTGCCTTAATCGACGAGCGCACCTATGAGCCTGAGCAGAGAGACACAGATGCCAAGGTTACTGAGGGGAATATTCGCTTTGAAAATGTCTCCTTCTCCTATGATGGCAAGCACCAGATTTTGGATAATATTTCCTTCTCTGTCAATAAAGGTGAAACCATCGCTTTTGTCGGTTCTACAGGTTCCGGAAAATCCTCTATTATCAACGTGTTCATGCGTTTCTATGAGTTCCAATCAGGCCGAGTTCTTCTTGACGGTGTGGATATTCGCGATTATAGTCAGGCAGAGCTGCGTAAGAACATTGGTCTTGTCCTTCAGGAACCCTTTCTCTATCATGGTACAGTCAAATCCAATATTGCCATGTATCAGGAGTTAACTGATGAAGAGATTAAAGCGGCCGCTGAGTTTGTGGATGCCAATCACTTTATCGACAAACTTCCAGAAGGATATGATGCTCCAGTTTCTGAACGAGGTTCAAGTTTTTCAACCGGTCAACGCCAACTTCTAGCCTTTGCTAGGACCGTTGCTAGCCAGCCTAAGATTTTGATTCTGGATGAAGCGACAGCCAATATAGATTCAGAGACAGAGGCTATTGTTCAAAATTCTCTAGCAAAAATGCGTCGAGGACGCACAACCATTGCCATTGCCCACCGCCTATCAACAATCCAAGATGCCAACTGCATCTATGTCTTAGACAAGGGCCGTATCATCGAACACGGTAGCCATGAGGAGCTCCTAGCCCTCGGCGGCACCTACCACAAGATGTACAGCCTACAAGCAGGTGCAATGGAAGGAGAGTAAGCTAGTTTAGAGCATAGATTCTATATTCGAAAAGATTTCTGAAAAATCAAAATCGAGTGGTGACATTTATGTCACTACTTTTTTGTTGTCTTCCACCCTATAATAAAACCATAGCTTGAGAGAAAAAAGCTAAAAAATAATATTTTAGGAGGTTGTTAGAATGACAACACAAACAATGAACAATTTTGAAACACTCGATCTCGAGGCACTTGCAAACGTTGAAGGTGGAAATAGATGTAAAGATTTAATCTTTGGAGGAGCTTTAACTGGCGCAGGTGCTGGATTTACAGGTGGTATGGCAGCATTTGGTGTTACAGCATTTCCAGGAGCATTTGTAGGAGCACATGTTGGAGCAGTTGCTGGTGGGCTAGCATGTATCGGAGCGAGCTTTTAGAGAGGTTAAAAAATGAATGTGACTAAGTATAATAAGATGTGCGATGCTGAGCTAGAAATTATTTCTGGTGGTGTGAAAGTTGGAGCAGTAATTGGTGGCTGTCTAGGTGGTATGCTCATGGCATGGGCAGCAGGACCTGTTTCCGCAGGGGGTTATACTATGATATGTGCTACTTCGGGGCTTGCAAATGCTTATTTTTGATGTTCCCGAAGTAAAATTATTCTTGCTGATAATAGCGGAGATTATATTATATTTGATTGCATATCTTAGTAATAGAAAAAACAAAGATATGTATATTCGCCTATTTAAAGTATCAGTACTAATGACGCTACTGTATTACATCTCCAGTAGAATGTAATCGCTAAGGTCTTTTTTGAGATCTTACAGCAGTATAAAAAAATACAGAAAGGAATAGAGTTTAATGTAATAGCTTATTCAGTTTACAAGACTGACTGAGGTTATTCATAATTTAGGTGTTTTATCATGAAGTTAAAGAATGTTAGTTCGAGAGTATTGCGATTTTCTAGGGTCGTCACTGCTGTACTGGCAGTTTTCCTTATAAGTACCAGTATTTCTCTCTACAAAAGCAAGACCTCTCCAGAGATTTGGTTAGCAGTCGGAGCACTAGCTTTAGTAGTCATTTTTGTAAATGGGCTGCTCTACCATATTCTTAAGAAGCGTCCAGATTCAGTGAATCCGTTAACAATACGGCAGTCCTTCATTGTCTTTCTGGTCATCTCATTTCTAGTGCTTTGTGTAGAGTTTTACACATTACTTACATTCAGTGATACCACAGACCGTATAGTACTAGCCGTATTAATGCTTTTGTTAATCCTCTGTGATTTTCTAGCTTATTTGCAAGTCAAAAAATATTTTAAAAGATAAAAGGTATCTATAATCATGACTAAAAAACACCTAGTATCTCTAATGATGTCTATGGGCTTCATCCTTGTTGCCTTACATAACTTGGGAGAAAAACTGAATTTTGGACTTCAATGCCTAAATATTATTGGGTTATGTCTTTTTCTCTTTCTTATGTGTACGATTATCAAGGATATAAGGTCAGACAAGTAGTGACATTTATGTCACTACTTTTTTATCGGCTTCCAATCTATAATAAAAATCATAGCTTTGCACAGAAAGCTAAAAACACTTTAAGGAGAAAAGTATGTTCAAAAACTCAAAACCGTATTTACTGGCTACCATTCTCATCGGAATGGGCCTCGCTAATCTATTTAGAAGTTTGGATGCAGTCCACCATACCATTAACTTGTTGGGGCTAACCTTGCTTCTTTATAGTCTGCTTTTTAAAAAATGGACACAATTTAAGAAATAATGTTGAGTCCTAGATAATCCGATTACTTGTGTTTTGTCACTATCTTGAGAGGAAAAGACTCTAAAGCTCACTCTAACCCCACCATTCAGAAAATATAGTAACCGTTTGTGACATTATTCAATTTACGTTGCATAAAAGTGTTATAATAAGAAAGTGATTAATGAAACATGTGAAAATTAGAGTGAATTTCCAATGTTTGAAGGATATTCTTCTATCGTATAGACAAAACTTGCAGGGTCTGGGTCTTCAAAAAATGTCGTGAAAGGAGGATTACTATTGGAACAATCTGTTATTTCTAGAAAATATATAAAATTTATCCTACAATTTATCTTGGCTGTCTGTATTCAATGTGTGATAACATTTTTCTGGCATCAAGAAAGAACATTTTTATTTTATACCTTGTCACTTTATGTTTCTTCATCGCTCTCTGATGATCTTAGTCAGCTGATTTGTAGAAATGAGAAGTGATGTCGTTACTCTAATCTGTCACGATTAATGTGATATTTACGAGGTTTTAGCTATTCTAGATTCAGAAATAATAGCCAATCATTTCTATGATAATACCTTATAATTTGTTTAAATAGTCCTAGTAAAAAAGGAGTTAAAATGGTGATATTACAAAAATTTAGTTCTGCTGTGTTACGTTCGTTACGTGTCGTATCAGCAATCCTAGGAGTAGTCATTGGGAATATAGCTTTAAATACTCTATCTAGTCAGCATCCAATCTGGATTTGGCTACCTCTGGCATTGCTATCAATCTTTTTACTTGTGTTGCCCCTGTTGATTAAGCAAGAGCTTGACCGTCGTCCACTTGAAGAACGACAGTTTACTCTTAAACAAATTTACGCTGGTATGGGCTTGGCGCATTTGGCTATAATTTTAGCTGGTATTTATCGTTTGCTGACGGTGAGAGATGCCGAATGGCGTCTAATCATTATTGTTGTGATTGTTTTGGATATTTGTTTGCTAGCTTTTCTGACACCTAGAGTGCTTAAAGTTATTAAACAAAGTGAACGAGGCTAGAATTCAGTTTATGATAGACACGCCTATAAAAATTGCGATGCTGTAAGTTCTTATCTATGCTTTGGTAACTTTCTAGGTGTTGTGAAAACTTTCTGTTTGAGAGAACTGTGAGGTTTAAGTTTTATGTCAAAAAATCTACGTGCCATTACGGCCATTGTTTTGTCCCAATTGCTTATTGAGTGGATGGGATTCTTTTTAGGTATTCCTCTAAGTAAGATTCTGGTTTTAACAGTACTTAGCAGTCTAGCAGAGATTTTGATGCATCTTTTCCTAATCAAAAAATCTAAAGTTACTTTGGGCGATAAAGAGATATGGCATCAATACTTTTTATTCTTTAAGAAGACGCTGTGGCTCTCCATTTTGTTAGTTGCCATTTTACTTTTTTATACGCTGACTAAATCTGATAGCTTTATGCTTTATTTTTACTGGCATATCTTTGTGTTGTTCCACTGTCTTGGCTACATCATTTGTTTAAATAACATTAAAATGAATCGTAAAAATTGAAGACTAAATCTTGTTTATTTCCACACAATAAAAAAATCCCATGGGAGTTCTCATCCTATGGGATTTTTGCGATAAAGACTAATAAGGCAATGTCATCTGACTTTGGCTTAGGTCCACAGTTAATTCGTAGTCACTATTGTCACGAATGGTGTGCTCAAAGTCTGTGGTATAGAGAACAAGTCGGAGTTTGTCGCCCTTGTTGAGTTTGTAGATGGTTGGTTGCAAATCCAAACCGATAGTCATCCATTCATTTGGAGTGACATCCTCAATGGTGAGGAGGTCTTTACGATTTTGCAGGTTAAGGTGTCCCTTGGTAATGACACGGTATTTTGCCTGCTTGAATGGCAATTCACGTAAGGCTTCTTCCTTGAAGAGACGGCCATTATCTAAATTCATGCGTTTGAGTGCGGGAATAGGTGCGAGATACTTCTTGTCACCCATTTCCAGAACTTGGGCCGAAATGAGACCACGGTTTGTGCTAGATTTGACTTTGAGCTCTAGATGGACACGGCCATTAATCTGGATGTCTTGGTCCAGTTCAAAGTCCAAGGTAATGGCATTGGCTTTGTCTGCAAAGAGGGCATCCTTGAAGCTTTGGTATGCTTTACCGTATTTGGTGAAGGTTTCCTCTTTATAATGGTTAGCGATGCTGGCTTCAGTCTCACCAAGCTGAATGCTTTTACCATTGTCGTGTCCAAAGTTATCGAGAACTTCCCAGGTCTGTTCAGACTGGTTGTTTTGCCAGATAACAGTAGGCAGTGTGTAGCCATTCTCCAAACCAAGGAGTTTCTGACAAATCAAGGCGTTCATGCTTTCTCGGAAGTCAATAGACTGCCAAGCATTCATGTAAACGTGGGCACCATTGTGGAAGAAGAGGTGTTTTTCAAGAGAGTCTGGAAGAGCATTGAACATTTGATAGACGTTAATCGGTTTGACATTCCAATCTTGGCTACCATGTGTAAAGACAACAGTAGCTTTAACACGGTCTGCGAACTGCACATAGTTACGGTCATGCCAGAACTGGCTATAATCACCATGCTTACGGTCAATGGCTGTGCTTAGCTCTTTGAGGTAGGCTTGGTAGTCTTTTTGGTGGCGTAGGTATTCTCCAGCTAATAGGGCACGAGAATAGGTAAATTCAGTCAAGGTGTCGAGATCTTCACCAGGATAGCCTCCAGGACTGACGAGGAGTCCATTTTCACGATAGTAGTCGTACCAAGAAGAAATACCTGCTTCAGCGATAACCATCTCCAAACCGTCAACACCAGTTGTAGCAAGGGCGTTGGACATGGTACCCAAGTATGAAAGTCCAGTAGTAGTCACCTTACCAGATGCCCAATCTGCAGTGATGGTATGCTGTCTGCTACGGCTAGTAAAGGCGCGTGCACGACCATTGAGCCAGTCGATGACAGCTTTATAGGCCAGAACTTGCTGATAGTCTCCAGAGGTCATGAAGCCTTCAGAATTGAAGGTACCGACACCCGACACATAGATAGAAGCCACACCACGAGCCAACATGTAATCGTTAAGCGTGTAGGTATCTGTGTGAGCAAAACGCTCCTGAGCCTTCGTGACAGGATTGATAGGCGTAAGGTCTGCCTCTGGTGTCTTGATTTCTGGTTGGCTAAGGGAGATTTCACCTGTTGGTTTGACGAGCAAATCACCTTCCATCTTGTGGGTAAGCTTGTCTGAAGCAGGCTCGTTAGTCCCTTGTTGATAAGGACTTGCGGTCATCATGGCTGGAACTGGGAAGTCCACATCAGGACGTAAGATAGTTACCTTGACCAAATCTAACTGTCCATCTTGATCGGTATCTACAGGTGTTTCGACATAAACCACCTCACGGTGAAGCTGATTAGTGTCAAATGTTGCCAAGCTCTTACCATTAAAGAAGACGTAGTTATTACTTACAGGAATCAAATCCTGAGCTACTAACTGATCAATTAAGGTATTGCCAGACTGTGTGCGTGTTGCTAGCAATTGATGGAGGTTATTAAGGCTACCATCAAAAGTAATTGGAAAAGCCATTTCCTCTAGGAAAGCAGCACTGTCTGTAAAGTCCACATTAGGGACAAATCCTAGCATTTGAAGAGCTACCAAACCAAAGACGTCAGCAGTCAAAGGACGGTCTGATTGGAAGAAGGTTAGGAGATCAGTCTCTGTATCAGCGATCCAATTTTTCAAAGCCAAATCAGTATCTTCAAAGAAAAGGAAGTGCTTGCGAACAAAAGCCTCAAAATTGGCTTTGGCACTGGCATCTAGAGAGACTTCAAAGCCTAAAGAACGAAGTTCCTGACAAGCAATTTCAGGACTAACAGGGATGTAACTAAACTGGTTAAATTTCATATTTAAAAACCTCAAAAAGAATACATAAACATTTCAGAAATATCTTTACATCAGACATTATACTTGATAAAATGATAGATGTCTAAATTATTGTAAAATCGAAAGGAAATAAAGAGACAAATGAATGATTTTCTAAAAGAAGCGCTCAGCAGTGAATGGGTCTTGAAATACCTCACTGAGTTTATCGCGACTGCTTTTCTTGTAGCCCTTGGTAATGGTGCCGTTGCCAACGTTGAGCTTAAGGGAACAAAAGGTAACAAATCTGGTTGGATTGTAATCGCCTTTGGTTATGGTTTTGGTGTTATGATGCCAGCCCTTATGTTTGGTGATGTTTCTGGTAACCACATCAACCCTGCCTTCACACTTGGACTTGCTGCATCTGGCTTGTTCTCATGGGTGGGTGTTCCTGGATACCTTATTGCACAACTTCTTGGTGCCTTTGTAGGTCAAGCTATCGTGGTTTGGGTTCACCAACCTTACTATGTACAAACTGAGAATCCAAACAATATTCTTGGTACTTTCTCAACGATTTCAGCAGTTGACGATCATGACGACACTCCAGAAAATCGTAATCGTGCATGGGCTAACGGTTTTGCCAACGAGTTTGCAGGTTCATTCCTTCTCTTCTTTGGTGCTCTTGCCTTGACTAATAACTACTTTGGTCACAAATTGGTCTCACAAGCAGTCCAATATGGGTATGATAAAGAAGCTGTAACAGGCCAAATGGCGAATGGATCTCTTGCTGTAGCTCACATCGGTGTTGGTTTCTTGGTTTGTGCCTTGGTTCTCTCATTTGGTGGACCTACAGGACCAGCCCTTAACCCAGCCCGTGACTTGATGCCACGTCTTCTTCACCACATCTTGCCAACATCAGTTCTTGGTGAGCACAAAGGTGATTCTAAATGGTGGTATTCATGGGTCCCAGTTGTGGCTCCAATCCTTGCAGGGATTTTGGCTGTATACTTGTTCAAAGCCCTCTACCTTTAATCAATATAAAAAAATCTGAAGTTCAAGCTTCAGATTTTTTTATGCTTAAAATTTTGAGAGCAACAAAAAACTGAGAAAGCATTCTCAGTTACATAGGAGTAGTTATAACCAGAATTGTAGCACCTAAGGTGTAAAGGTTCCACAAAACATGAAGTGTGATACTTGTAGATAAGTTCTCTCTTTTTTGGTAGACCATAGAGAGGGCCAAACCCATTCCGATATAAAGGAGGAGATGGGCAAGATTGGTAGGCATGTGGAAGAGACAAAAGAGACCAGAACTCACTAAAACAGCTACTGTTGAATAAGGCGACAACCAAGTGAAAATCCACTTACGAAAGAGTAGTTCTTGTAGGAAGGCTGTAGTCATCATACCAATCGCTACAGGTAGGATAGGTATGGTTGTTAGGGTCTTTTGAAGTTCTGCATGGTAGTTGGTGTGGGTCAGTAACATGAGGTTACTTCCGATAAGTCCCATCAAGAAGATAATGACAAAGCCCCAGATAATGGCTTTGATGTCCTTTCGATTTAAGCTAAAGCTGTGAATCAATCTTTCGCTTTTAGCCCAAAGATAGCTAATATAAAAAATAATGAGGTTGACAGCGATAATCCCCCAGCTTTCAAGGCTAGTGAAGGTCAACCCAGTCTGATTGTTATATAAGGTTGTCATACCTAAGGTGATGTTTGGGATAGCTATCATCAGCAGTAAAAAAAATCCCTGATAGGCATGTCTAAATGCCAGATTATTGACAAGAGTTTTCATAGACTCTATTATACTCTAAAATGAGGGAAATGCTAGCCCAAAAGTGAAGATAATGTAATGACTTTCATAATTTGTGTGAAATAAAGTGAAAAAATTACAATCCTGTTTTTTCTTAGGAAAATCCTTGTCACACAGGCTCTTTTCGGATAAAATAGAGAAGAATGGAGGTTGTCATGACGCAATCAGGGAATTTTAAGTTTCATACACCAATTTTTCGTGTAAATAACAGACAAGAAAATATTGATTTTTACCAAAATACATTAGGATTTAAGCTTTTGACTGAGGAAAATGCCCTTGCGGTCTTCACAGATTGGGCAGACCGTAACTCACTTTTTGTGATTGAGGAGTCACCAGCTTATCGTTGTCGCGCTGTTGAAGGTCCTAAGAAAATTAATAAAGTGGTCATTAAAGTTTCAAATCCACTTGAGATTGAATACCTTTTGGCGCGTGATGATCACCAAGCCAAGGCTATTTTCCAAGGGGAAAAGGGCTATGCCTTTGAAACAATCTCACCTGAGAATGGTCTTATTTTGATGCATGCTGAAGATGACTTATCTACTCTCAAGACAGTTGAATACGCAGATGTTGAAGAAAAAGAAGACTTCAAAGGAGTATCAGACTTTACGGTTGAGTCTTTGACCTTGAACGTTGTTGATACAGCCCAAGCAGCTTTCTTCTACGATAATCTTTTTGGCGAAGAATTGCCTTTGTCTATCCATTTTGAAAAAGCAGAAGGTCCTGACCTCCAAGTGAGTCCAGACCAGACTTGGGATTTGGAAATTCTAGAGTTTAAGGTAGCAGAAGACTATAACTTGGTTGCCTTGCATGATAAACTTGAAAAAGAACAGTTCTCTAGTTACCTAGACAGCAAAGGGAACTTGCTCGCACTCACTGACATGAGTAATATTGAGGTTTGGTTTACAAAGTAATGACTAATTTTCAACAAACATTGTCAACAATTACAGACTACATCAAGGCTGACATCTTTCCAGGTGCCAGCCTTGCACTTTATGATGGACAAGATTGGCAGGAGCATTATCTAGGAACTCAGGATGGAAAGCATCCGGTAGTTCCAGGACTGACCTATGATCTGGCTAGTGTTTCCAAGGTAGTCGGAGTTGGGACCCTCTGTCTTTTCTACTTGCAGGCTGGAAAATTGGACTTGGATGAGAAACTATCGACTTACTATCCTGAAGTAGTGGATAAGACGTTAACCCTTCGTCAGCTTCTTTCTCACAGTAGTGGCATTGATCCTTTTATTCCAAATCGTGATGACTTAGACCAAGCTGGCTTGATTGCTGCTATTAATGCCATCAAAGTTAAGTCTGATAAGCCTTTCTTGTATACAGATATTAATTTTATTCTCCTAGGCTTGATGCTTGAAAAAGTCTCTGGAACAACACTGGATAAGCTCTTTGACTCCGAGATTTTTCAACCGTTTGGTATGTTTGAAACAGGGTTTGGGCCAGTTGAGGTAGCTGTTCCAACGGTTGAGGGGGTTCCGGGAGGGATTGTTCATGATCCCAAGGCTCGAGTTCTCAAAGAACATACAGGGTCGGCAGGTCTCTTTTCAACCTTAAAAGACTTAGAGATTTTTGTTAACCATTATTTGACGGATGATTTTGCTAAAAATATGACGCAGAATATCAGCCAATCCAACAAGGAACGTAGTGTCGCTTGGGACCTTCAAGGAGAGTGGATTCTTCATACTGGTTATACAGGTACCTTTGTTCTGATTAACATCCCAGCACAACGTGCGGCGATTTTCCTCAGTAATCGTACTTACTACAAGGATGAGAGAGCTCAATGGATTAAGGACAGAGATGTTTTAATTGAGATAATGAAGAAGGAGTTGGTACATTCTGACAAATAAAAATAGAAGAGGGGCATCTTTTAATCCTCTAGAAGGTGAGATTAGTGCCGGGGCGACACAATTGTTTATCTTTTTGAAGATATGTTTGATAGTCTTGTCTTATGTGACATTTGTATGGCTGAAGCATCTATTTGGTGTTGGTCAGGTCGGGCAAGAGGTGGATATTCCAAAAGTTATTGCTGTCATACTTTTGGTTGTGACATTTTATAGGATGTGGAATGGCATCTTATTTAAACTTTTTCATTTCTGTGGTTACCATGCCCGCCCCTTTGGAGAAGAGGATTACCGAGGTAGAACGTCATATATAGTGTTTTTTGAAAAAACGACAGATGCCTACAAAATACTATATGATAAGCGCTCTCTTAGACATCAATTTCTTTATTTCCTAGCGACTCTTGGTAGACTCTATCTCTTAATCATCTTAGTCGTTCTAATCGGTTATAGCTTCACCTTAGGAAAAGTTGGCTATATACTCTTCTTGCTCTTATGTGGTGTTTTGATTTTTTCTGTAAGATGGCTCATACATCTGAAAAGTCACTTTGTCCGTTATTTTAACTTAAAAGTTATCTCAGAGGAGTATTTTTACCCTATTTTTCTAAAGAAATAAAGACTAAAGTGAAGCTTATACGAAGGGCTCACCAAGTTAATCAAAAATTACCATGTTTTGATTGGAATCATGAAGAAGGAGTTCATAATGCAACGGTCGCTTAAGCCACCTAAACAAAGTAGATTTGTCTCCTGGTTTCTGAGTCTGCTCTTTTGCATGCTTAACGGGAGTAGTCTCTTTGTCTGTGGTATGTGTTTTACAGTGGTGATCATTTTTTTGACGACGGATAGAGATGTAGGCTCTTTTGTAGTTTTGGTATTTATTAGCTTGTTATCTAACCTTATTATTTCTTTTTATATTTTGATAAGAGAGCTACTATAGAAACTGATTCATTGCCTTGGGTATCGTGCCCAACCCGATTTAAGAGTCCTTCGTATGAGAAGAGGGTTTGACATTCATTTTCCTGTCTTTGAAAAGTATGGTCAAGACTATAAGTTGCTCTACAAGAGGCGTTCCAAGAAGCTTCAAATAGAGTATTTGCTTATAGGTTTAGGGTACTTTTGTGGACTCACTCATATTGTGATTGGTTACGCCTTTATACTCAGGAAAATTCTGGAGTCCCTAAAATTGACATTTACCGACTTTGCTAGATATCCTGCTTTTTTAGTTTATATGGTAACGATGATCGTTATCATTATGGGAAATCGTAGCTGGAAAAAAATCACAGAGAGATTAAAAGCTAGAGAAAATGTAACAGTTCTTGCTGTCGAGCATGGTTATCCTATATTTGCGGCAAAAGAAGAAGCTTAAGCAGTAGGTCAACTGCTTAAGCTTTTTTACTTAGTAAGGATTTTTCAACAGTAATGTGTTGGATACCAGCTTCTTCAAAGATCTTACCGACTTCTTGATAGCCATTGTTGCGGTAGAACTTAAGTGCACCGAGTTGAGCATGGAGAGAAATAGTCTGGAAGCCTTGTTCTTGTGCAAAATCTTCAGCTTCTTTTAGGAGAATGCTCCCCAGACCTTGACCTTGGTAGGCATCGAGTACCGCCATACGTTGGAGCGTAAGCTGAGTCAAGTCTTTATTCGGTAGTAGGCGTACGGTTGCTGCTGCCTTGCCTTTGTCATCATATAGAACAAAGTGGATGCAGTAGGCTTCATTCGCATCAATCTCGATGGAGCGAGGAACACCTTGCCCCTTAACAAAAACAGTGTTTCGGATGGCTACGGCATCGAGGTAAGTTTCTGAGAGTGTATCTCTTGTATGTTTGATAATCATAGGGCAAGTGTAACAAAGTCTATAACTAATTGTCAACGAAAAAAAGCCCGATGCAAGGAGTTATCATCAAGCTTTTTATCTTGCTTTATTCTTTAATTTGTCGACCGTTTGTATCTTGGATAGGGCGGTTATTTTCAAATCCAAGGGTTTGGGTGAATTTTTCCACTTGTTCCTTGCTAACGGTTTCTTGATTCTTGAAGACAATCCAGTTAACACCCTCAGTACATGGCGGTGTTGTCAAGGAACCTTCGAAGTTGTAGTAGTCCTTGTCTTCAGGATAGAAATCATCTAGTGAGATAGCCTGAGGAAGCTCAGTTTCTGTATTGGCCGCCTGAGGCATTTTATCCCATATTTGTTTTAAGGCTTGATTTTCATCGCCATAATTATAGAGAACCGAGACAACTGTGATTTTCCCATTATCTGTCTTATAGACGAAGTGCCCCTCTAGAGGATAAGTATGACCATCAATTTCATTCTCACTAGGTGCGTGAAAATGGAACTGCTGTAATTTATAGACATCATCACCAATCGTTAGGGTATTCTTTGGATTTTTAAAGCTGACTTCAATCGTATGCCCGTTATTTTCAACTTGAGCTTCTGATTCTTGATTATTAAGGTTTAGTTCTGGAAGATCAACGTCCTCAGCACCGGTGATATTGATCGGAGATTGTTCTTTACCATTTTTGCTGAGTTCATAATCTTTAGAAAGGTCACCCCAATGGTCTGGACCAGTAGAGCCAGTATACCCCCATTGAACGTCCTTGGACTTTGAGGATTCGTTTTTTGTATCAGACTGGCAGGCTACGAGTAGGACAGTGCTTGCTACGAGAGAGACTAATCCAATTATCTTAAAACTTTTCTTATTCATTTGTCCTCCTTATACTCTTTAATCTTATAACAATGATAGTCTACGTGTTATTAGAAACCATCCGTTTAACAGTCATTGAGTATCGTTTCTCTAAGGTGCTTCTGAGAAGGAAGCGTTTGGAGATACCAAACGGAAACGCTCTAATTTTATAGCTAATCTGATGAAAAGTCAAATGTAAATGATAGCAGATTTAGAAAAATATAATGAAAACTAGTTTTTGGCAAAAATAAAAGAACCCGCTATTGCGAGCTCTTTAGTTATTTTATCCCAAAGCGTCGTCCATTGAAAGAACTTCGTGGAAGACACGTTGTGTCAATTCAGTTTTTTGTTCTGGAGTGAGGTATTTAGTGTTTACACAGTATCCAGAGATACGTACGATAACATCTTCACCGCTCATAATCTTTTCGTAAACGTCTGACAAGTCCATAACGTTCAAGTTAACGTGTTGTCCACCGTTTTCGAAGTATCCGTCAAGGATAGTTACGAGGTTGTCAACTTGTTCGTCGTGAGTCTTACCAAGAGCACGAGGTGATACTTGAGTTGTCAATGAGATACCATCAGCTGCGTAACCGAAGTCAAGGCTTGCAAGTGAGTTCAAGTTTTGCAACCATCCACCTTTAGCTTTGTTAGATGGGTTAGCACCTGGTGAGAAGAATTCCAATTTAGACAAATTCACTGAACCATCTTCGTTGAGGTATACCCCTTTGTGAACTGGAGAGTTACCAGTTTGTTTAGAGTAAGCAACGTTAGAAGTGATTGTAAGAAGTGAAACTGTAGCTTCTGCATCTTTGTAGAGTTTGTGGCTACGAAGACGAGTAGTGTAAGCTTCAATCAACCATTCTGCCAATTCGTTTGAACGTGGGTCATCTTCACCCCAACGTGGGTATTCACCGATTGTTTCGTAGTCGTAGATGTAGCCATCTTCGTCACGGATTGGTTTAACTGTAGCGTATTTGATTGCTGACAATGTATCAACAGTATTTGCGAAACCACAGATACCGAATCCCATGTTAGCACGTTGTTTAGTTGGCAAGAAGGCCATTTGAACAGCTTCATAGTTGTACTTATCAGTCATGTAGTGGATGATGTTAAGGGCATCTACGTAAGTGTCAGTCAACCAGTCAAGAGATTTTTCGAAGTTAGCTTTAACAGTGTCAAAGTCAAGAACTTCATCACGGATTGGATCGATATCAAATACTTTGTAGTCTTTATGAACATCGTCGTAACCACCGTTCAAACCAGTAAGAAGGGCTTTAAGTACGTTAACACGAGCACCGAAGTATTGGATGTTGTGACGTTGTTCTTCGTTTTCTGGGTCAAGTGGTGATACACAACATGAGATACAGCTCATTTCACCGTATCCGTCTTTAGCCATAGTAGTTACACCTTCGTATTGGATAGAAGAGTGTTTGTGGCTCATGTGCATACAGTAGCGACGGAATGAGTAAGGCAATTTGTCAGTCCAAAGAACTGTCAAGTTTGGTTCTGGAGAGTTACCGATGTTATCAAGAGTGTTCAAGAAACGGTAGTCCATCTTAGTAACACGGTGACGTCCGTCAGCACCCATACCAGCCATAGAAGTTGTGATGAATGTTGGGTCACCTGAGTACAATTGGTCGTAAGCTTTTGTACGAGCAAACTTAACTGTACGAAGTTTCATAACGAAATCATCAACGAATTCTTGGATTTCTGATTCAGTGTAAGTACCACGAGCAAGGTCACGTTCTGCGTATACGTCAAGGACGATTGGCACACGACCAAGTGAAGTAGCGGCACCGTTGATTACACGACATACTGCCATGAAAGCAATGTTTGTCCATTGGATAGCTTCTTTAGTATCGAAGGCTGGACGACGAACATCTACACCATAAAGGTCACCAAGGCGAACAACGTCTTGAAGTGCTTGGTATTGAAGGTTAACTTCTTCACGAAGACGGATAGTTTCTTCGTCGATTTCTTTGATAGCATTCCAGTCGTTAACTTTTTCTTGCATCAAGTAGTCAGCACCGTAGAGGGCAAGACGAGCGTAAACCCCGATGATACGTCCACGTGAGTAAGCATCTGGAAGACCAGTAACTGTGTGAGCGTGACGTGCACGACGGATGTTTGAAGTGTAAGCACGGAAGATACCATCGTTAACTGTAGTCACGTATTTTGTGAAAATTTCGTGTACAGCTGGGTCTGGTTCATAACCGTGTTCTTTCAAAGCAGTTTCCGCCATACGGATACCACCTTTAGGCATGAAGTTCAATTTAAAGAGCTCATCATTTTGGATACCATAGATAAGTTCATCTTCTTTTGAAATGTATCCTGCGTCAATGTCAGCGATTGAAGTTGGACGAGTATCCATTGGGAAGCGTCCTTCAGCTTCATAGCCTGCTTTAGTTTCATCTACGATTTTTTTAATTTTTAGAGAGCGTTCAGTTGGTCCTGCAAGGAAGCTTTCGTCACCATCATAAGGTGTGTAGTTTGCTTGAACGAAACGTGAAACGCTAGCTTTTTCTTTCCAGTCAGTTCCTTTAAAGCCTTCCCACGCTTTTTCAAAAACATCTGTGTTGGTTTTAACCGTTGCCATAGTTTGAATCTCCTATAATTCTAGTAACAAAATTATCTGTTACATTCTCTAGAAGTATTCTATCACACAGTAACCGCTTACACAACTTTAAAACTGTGTTTTTAGAGACATTCTTTTATAATACAGTTTTGAAAACGACAAATCTGTATTATAAATTTCTGTTTTTTGGTAGATTTTGGTATCATAAGGGGAGAATGCTTTGTAGTCCCAAAGTTTTATGTGAAAAGCTTTACAATGAGATAAATCTGAGAAAGGAGGCAGGGAGCCATGTTAGAGTTTCCTCTAATAAATGATACCAGTCGGAAAATCATCCATATTGACATGGACGCCTTTTTTGCTCAGGTCGAGATGAGGGATGACCCCAGTCTTAAGGACAAACCGGTTATTATCGGTCACGACCCTAGAAAAACAGGGGGACGTGGTGTGGTATCAACCTGTAATTACGAGGCTAGAAAATATGGTGTCCATTCAGCCATGTCTTCTAAGGAAGCCTATGAACGTTGTCCTAATGCTGTCTTTATCTCAGGAAATTATAGTCATTACCGAGAGGTAGGGATGCAGATTCGTGAGATTTTTAAACGCTATACCGACTTGGTAGAGCCTATGTCTATCGACGAAGCCTATCTTGATGTGACGATAAATAAACTTGGTATCAAATCGGCGGTTAAGGTAGCTAAACTTATCCAGTATGATATCTGGCAGGAACTTCATCTGACTTGTTCAGCAGGCGTTTCCTACAATAAATTTATCGCCAAACTAGCTTCTGATTTTCAAAAGCCTGCTGGTTTGACGGTGGTGCTTCCAGAGGAGGCTCAGGAATTTTTGGAAAAGCTCCCTATTGAAAAGTTTCATGGGGTAGGTAAAAAGTCAGTTGAACGTCTTCATGATATGGAAATATACACCGGTGCCGATCTTCTGAAGATTCCTGAGATGACGCTGATTGATCGTTTTGGACGTTTTGGATTTGATCTCTTTCGAAAGGCCAGAGGGATTTCCAATAGTCCTGTCAGGCCCAATCGCGTCCGTAAATCTATCGGAAGTGAGCGAACCTACGGCAAGCTTCTTTATAATGAAGATGACATCAAGGCTGAGTTGACTAAGAATGCTAGGCGGGTAGCTGAAAGTGCTCAGAAAAATAAAAAAGTTGGTCGAATTATTGTCATCAAGGTCCGTTATTCGGATTTCTCGACCTTAACCAAGCGTATGACCTTGGACAAATCGACTCAGGATTTCGACACCATCGAAAGAATTGCCCATACCATTTTTGATCAATTGGAGGAAAATAGCAGCGGTGTTCGCCTGCTCGGTGTGACGCTGACGGGTCTGGAAGATCAAGAAGGCAGGCAATTGGACCTAGATGATTTAGAGTCATTATAATAGTAGAGTTTTGATTTTTTCTTTTGGAAAGTGACCTTGAAGAATCATCAGACCTATGCTATCTTAAATAGTAACTAAAAGAAATGAGGGAATAATCTTAATGAAAAAAGTTCTTACCTATTTAGGACTGATTCTGGCAGCTTGCTTGCTTCTCGTAGCTTGTGCTTCCAATAAGCCAGCTGAGAAGAAAAAAGCGACACCAACTCCGACAGAACGTGCCAAGGCTGATGCGACAGTTTTAATTGATACTATGCTTGGAAAATCTAGTAACGGTTTTTCAAAACTCTACGGTGAAAATTACGAAGCCTGGACTGAAACGAAAGTCTTTGAAAAACAAGTTGCAGATACTATCGAAGAAAAGGGGTATACACCGGAAGACAAGTATACGTTTAAATACATTGAAGGTTATGATGCTAAGACACCAACCCAAGTGCTTTCTAAGTTCCTCAAGGTCCGTCGTAATATGATTGGTAAGATTCAGGACTATAAGCTGAAAGATGTCAAAGTTAAAGGAAATGAAGCGACAGTTACCTTTACTTCACGCTCTGTTAGTGCCTATGGTGCTGCAGCTGCTGTTCGTACTCTCCTTATGAGTCTCTATGATAACGACATTGACAAGTTGAAACAGTGGAATCAAGCTGATAACAACGATGTAGAAAAAGGTAAAGCCAAAGATCTCACAACGAAATTCCTTTATGGTGAAAACTTTAACGGCGATTTGACACAATTTAAGGATATTGATAAAGAAATGGCCTATACACCTTTGACAGGTGCTGATGATCTAGAAAAGACCTTCAAGCTAACCAAAGATGATGGGGGTAACTGGACTATTTCTGTAGAAGATTATAAAGAGCTTGCCGAAGCCTTGGTTGACCATGATGAATCAGGAAGCAGAGCTGTTTACGCTGAACGCATCCATAAGAATTTATCAGATTATCAACCTGAAGACAGTAGCGATTCAAGCAGTAAGTCATCAAGTAAGGATAAGTAGAGTTTTATTGCATTTGATGTTAAACATGTACGGAAAGCTTTTTTGGACGAGAAGAGTTGTCACACCAGTGGCAGCTCTTTTCTTATTGTTCGTTGTATCCATTCCCCCTATAACCATTTTCTATCACCACTTAGGTTTTTATTATTAGACGAGTTTGGAGGAAGATGGTAAACTGTTATCACTAACTATTAATGAAAGTATCGAGGATTATAGATATGAAAAAATGGCTTGCAGGTTTAGGGATTCTTGGCTTGTCGGTTTTGACTTTGGCTGCTTGTGGGAACAAGAGTGACAGTAAGGCATCTGGTGAAAAGCAGACGATTACTGTTGCGACAGACTCTGATACGGCGCCTTTCACTTTCAAAAAAGGCGACGACTTCAAGGGTTATGATATTGATTTGGTCAAGGCTATTTTCAAGGATTCGGACAAGTATGAGGTCAAGTTTGTGACGACACCTTTTGATTCCATCTTGACAGGGGTGGATTCTGGACGTTATCAGATTGCGGCTAACGACTTCAACTACAATGAAGAACGTGCGCAGAAATATGGTTTCTCAGATCCGATTTCACGTTCTAACTATGCCATCACTAGTGCTGAGGGTACCAAGTATACTAGCCTAGATGATTTGTCTGGTAAGACGACAGAGGTGCTTCCTGGCTCTAACTATGCTCAGTTGCTTGAAAATTGGAACCATGCCAATGCGGACAAGACACCAATTACTATCAACTATGCTTCTAGCTCAACGGGTCTTTCAACACGTATTCAACATATTCAAGAAGGAAAAATTGATTTTATCCTTTACGATGCCATTTCGTCTGAGTACATTGTCAAAGATCAAGGCTATAAGCTAGCTGTAAACAAGATTAAAGACGATATTGGTATGAAGACTGATGGTCTTGAATATCTTCTATTCTCAAATGATAAGCAAGGTAAGGAACTCAAGGCCTTTGTTAATAAGCGTATCAAAGAGCTTAAGAAGGATGGAACCCTTGCCAAACTCAGCAAGGAATACTTCGGTGGCGATTACGTCAGTGATTTGAAATAAGACTGTTAAAAGTTGAGACTGCTGTCTCAGCTTTGAATTGAACACAAAGCTTTCTTTTGAGGCTTTCCTGAGGTGATGACGGACGTCAGCGACCTTCGTCGAAGCTCCATGACTAAGTTTTGAGCCTAAGGTCTCAAAACTTCCGAACACCTGAAACTTTAAAGTTTCAGGTGTTTTTCTCACGTCGGAAAGCCTCGGTTTATGCTCACTTTGTTCGTGAAATAAGGAATTAGTTCAAATCTTCTTAGTCTTAATAAGGTATTGCTATCAGTGATACGATTTTCTTATCACTATGATAAGAAAAGACTATTTCACAGACTTTCTGAGTCGTGCTAAAATGAATACTATAGAATTTATGATAAGATAATTGGACGGTTAGCACTAGGCTAACCTACTTTTTTAGAAAGAAAGGGCGACATTGTGAAAAAGAGTATAGAAGCATTTAATCGGTCACCTTGGTATCTCCAAGTTATCATGGGTTTGGTTGGTTTGGCAGTAGCAGTTACTTTAGCCATTCCCTTGTCTTGGCTAGTAGAAATTCTTTGGGGTTATATTTTGCAACTGGTTACGATTGTCTTCAAGTGGATTTCATCTTGGATGCCAGCTGGTAAACTCTTCTCATGGAAGGCAGTCTTCGATGCTGTTCCTAAGATTGTGGAACGCTTGCCTTTAACTTTGGGCTTGACCATTGCAGGTGCTTTCTTCGGTTTGATTTTGGCCCTTGTCTTTGCGGTCGTTAAGATCAATCGAGTACGTATCCTTTATCCGATTCAAGCAGTTTTTGTAAGCTTCTTACGTGGGACACCAATCCTTGTACAACTCATGTTGACTTACTATGGTATTCCACTCTTCCTTCGTTACTTGAATGGTGAGTTTGGTTTAGATTGGAACATTAATGAGATTCCACCAGCTATCTTTGCCATTACAGCCTTTGCCTTTAACGAAGCAGCCTACATGAGTGAAACCATTCGTGCAGCAATTCAAGCTGTTGATGCGGGGGAAATCGAAGCAGCCCGTTCTCTTGGGATGACATCAGCACAGGTTTACCGTCGTGTCATTATCCCAAATGCGGCAGTTATTGCAACTCCAAGTTTGATTAACAGTTTGATTGGTTTGACTAAGGGAACATCACTTGCCTTTAGTGCTGGTATCGTCGAAATGTATGCACAGGCTCAAATCTTGGGTGGTGCCGACTACCGTTACTTTGAACGTTATATCTCAGTTGCCCTTGTATACTGGGTAATCTCAATCTTGATTGAGTACATTGGTCGTTCAGTTGAAAATCACATGGCCATTAAGGCGCCTGAAGTGACTGACATTTCTGGAATTGGAGGTGACCGCTAATGATTAGTATCAAAAATTTGACCAAGGAATTTTCAGGTCAAAAGGTTCTCGATGGTATTGATATCGACATTGAAAAGGGTGAAGTTGTAGCTCTTGTTGGTGCCTCTGGTGCAGGGAAATCAACAATTCTTCGCAGCTTAAACTATTTGGAACAACCTGATTCTGGTACCATTATCATTGATGATTTCAAGGTAGATTTTGAAACAATTACCAAAGAACAAATCCTTACTCTTCGTCGTAAGTTGGCCATGGTGTTCCAACAGTTCAACCTCTTTGAACGTCGTACAGCCTTGGATAATGTTAAGGAAGGTCTTAAGATTGTTAAGAAACTTTCTGACGAAGAAGCTACCAAGATTGCCAAAGAAGAGCTCGCTAAGGTTGGGCTTTCTAATCGTGAAAATCACTACCCACGTCACTTGTCGGGTGGTCAAAAACAACGTGTGGCCTTGGCCCGTGCCCTTGCAATGAAGCCTGATGTGCTCTTGCTTGACGAACCAACATCTGCTCTTGACCCTGAGTTGGTTGGTGAGGTTGAAAAATCAATCGCTGATGCGGCTAAGTCAGGTCAAACCATGATTTTGGTCAGTCACGACATGAACTTTGTTTATCAAGTGGCTGACAAGGTGCTCTTCCTTGAAAAAGGTCGTATCCTTGAACAGGGAACACCTGATGAAATCTTTAACCATCCAAAAGAAGAACGAACAAAAGAATTTTTCGCTTCTTATTCAAAACAATATCTTTAAGATGGGATTTTTGTTACAATAGAAAAGGTAGTGGGAGTGGACGATACTTTAGTCCATAGTCAAAGTCCCACAAGGATGATTAGGAACTTTTGAATGTTTCAAAGGCGACTAAGTGTCCAATCAGAGACTGC
The DNA here is from genome assembly GCF_001807855.1 of Streptococcus sp. HMSC10E12. Taxonomy (NCBI): domain Bacteria; kingdom Bacillati; phylum Bacillota; class Bacilli; order Lactobacillales; family Streptococcaceae; genus Streptococcus; species Streptococcus sp. HMSC10E12. The sequence goes on along the minus strand of NZ_KV791083.1, from coordinate 254,820 downwards.
ATCGTGCAGTTATTACTAGTCGAATTTAGAGGTTGGAGAATGTTATCTCAGCCTTTTCTATTTCTCACTTTAGGATGATTTATGTTATTAAATATTTTTAAATTTTACCTCTTAGGCCTTGTGATTGCTTTCTTTGTGTGCTTGGTGATTGGTGCCATTTGGCTTGGATGGCGTGCTTTACGTCGTGCGGACAAAACTGTGAAGGAGCGTCAAGGTGCCCTCTATGATGCTATTATGATGTCGATGGTTTCGATTCCCGTTTTGGCATTTGCTTTTATGGCGATTCTTATCGTGCTGAATGCATAATTCTAGCTTTGTTGGCACATTAGGTGTAAGATATCTCTACAAGAAAATCATATAAGGAGTTACTCATGTACGATACAATTGTTATTGGAGCTGGTCCTGCGGGGATGACTGCAGCACTCTATGCAGCACGTGCCAACCTTAAAGTGGCAACTTTGGAGCAAGGTGCTCCTGGTGGACAGATGAATAATACGTCTGATATTGAAAATTACCCTGGTTTTGAAAGTATTTCTGGTCCAGAATTGTCAATGAAGATGTTCGAACCTTTGGAAAAATTGGGCGTTGAAAATCTTTATGGTATCGTGTCTGGTATCGAAGACAAGGGTGACTATAAAGTTGTCAAAACTGGTGATGAAGAGTACCAAACCAAGACAGTTATCATTGCGACTGGTGCCAAACACCGCCACATTGGTGTTGCTGGCGAAGAAGAGTATAACAGCCGTGGGGTGTCTTACTGTGCGGTCTGTGATGGTGCCTTCTTCCGTAATCAAGACCTCTTGGTTGTTGGTGGTGGAGACTCTGCCGTTGAAGAAGGAATTTATTTGACACGCTTTGCTAATAGCGTGACCATTGTTCACCGTCGTGATGAATTGCGTGCCCAAAAGGTTCTTCAAGACCGCGCCTTCGCCAATGAAAAGGTTAAGTTTATCTGGGACTCAGTCGTTGAAGAAATCAAGGGTGATGACATCAAGGTTCGCAGTGTTGATATCAAGAATGTCAAAACTGGTGAGGTGACTAACCACGAATTTGGCGGTGTCTTCGTTTATGTGGGACTTGATCCTGTTTCAGATTACTTGACAGGTCTCGACATCACTGACCAGGACGGTTGGGTAATTACAGATGATAAGATGGCGACACGTATTCCTGGTATCTTTGCCATTGGGGATGTCCGTCAGAAAGACCTTCGCCAAATTACAACAGCCGTAGGGGATGGTGCCACAGCTGGTATCGAAGCTTATAACTACGTGACTGCACTTGGTGATAAGTAAAATGAATGAAAACTCGGGAGCTTCTCGAGTTTTTTGTGTTCTCTTGGGGGGATTTAGCTTGTCTAGTCCCCTTTGGACCAACATCTAAGTGTGATTTTTTGTTATAATAGAAAAGTCTTACTAAAAATCAGTAAAAACGAGGTGACCGACTTGCGTGTTGTAGCAGGTGAATTTGGCGGGCGTCCGCTTAAAACGTTAGAAGGCAAAACGACTCGTCCAACAACGGACAAGGTCAAGGGTGCCATTTTCAATATGATTGGTCCTTTCTTTGATGGAGGACGTGTTTTGGATTTGTTCTCGGGGAGCGGTAGTCTGGCCATTGAGGCAATTAGTCGTGGCATGTCTTTTGCTGTCCTCGTGGAAAAGGATCGTCGGGCACAGGCTGTTATCCAGGAAAATATTAAGATGACAAAGAGTGAGAAACAGTTCCAGCTTTTGAAGATGGATGCAGTACGTGCGCTGACACAATTGACAGGAAAGTTTGACTTGGTGCTTTTAGATCCACCTTATGCCAAAGAGCAGATTGTGGCCAATATTACTCAGTTAGAGGAGCAAGGACTCTTGGCTGAGGAAGTTATGTTGGTTTGTGAAACTGATAAGGCTGTGGACCTGCCTGAAGAAATTTCAAACTTTGGGATTTGGAAACAGAAAACCTATGGTATCAGTAAGGTGACCGTTTACGTGCGTTAGCCTTTTATAGGGAAGTTGTAGAAAGGAATGCTATGACAAAGATTGCTATGTTTACGGGGTCTTTTGATCCGATTACTAATGGGCATATGGATATTATTGCCAGAGCCAGCAAGCTCTTTGATGAGCTTTATATCGGTCTCTTTTATAATAAAAATAAGCAGGGCTTCTGGGATGTGGAGACTCGCAAGCGTATCCTGGAAGAGGTTGTGGCAGATCTTCCCAATGTCAAGATTATAACGGCCCACGATAGTCTGGCTGTAGATGTCGCTAGAGATCTTGGGGTGACTTATTTGGTTCGAGGCCTTCGTAATGCGACAGATTTCGACTATGAAGCCAATATGGATTATTTCAATAAGGGGTTGGCACCTGAGTTAGAAACAGTTTATTTGATTGCCAGTCATGAGGTAACACCAGTCTCTTCAAGTCGTGTGCGTGAGTTGATTTATTTTGAGGGAGACATTAGTTCTTATGTTCCTCAAGCAGTTGTTAAGGAAGTGGAGGCCAAGCGTGGCAAACAAGAACGAATCTAAATCACTATTAGGGAAACTTTGGCGGATTAAGTGGTGGTTGTTAAGTATTTTTACGGTACTTTTCCTCCTATTTGCCCTCTTTTTCCCGCTAAATAATTATTATGTTGAGCTTCCGGGTGGTGCTTTTGATACCAAGGAAGTCTTGACTGTAGATAAGAAAGCTGATGATTCAAAAGGATCCTACAATTTTGTGGCAGTGGCTCAAACCAAGGCGACTTTGGCCTTGATGCTCTATGCTCAGCTTAATGATTTTGCAAAGCTTCAAACAGCTGAAGAGGCAACTGGAAATTACTCTGATGAAGATTTCATGCGTATCAACCAATTTTACATGGAGACTTCCCAAAACCAAGCGATTTATCAGGGCTTGACTCTGGCCGGTAAGGAGGCTAGCTTGGAGTATATGGGTGTCTATGTGCTTCAGGTGGCTGATGATTCTAGCTTCAAGGGTGTCCTCAATATTGCGGATACGGTGACAGCTGTCAATGGCAAGACCTTTGATAATTCTGCTGACTTGATTAAATACGTTCAAGGACTTAAGCTGGGTTCAAAAGTCAAGGTCACTTATACGACAGATGACAAAGAAAAGACTGCCACTGGTAAGATTATCAAGATTGCCAATGGTAAAAATGGTATTGGTATCGGTTTGACAGATCATACCGAGGTCAAAAGTCCTGAAAATGTGAAGTTTAAACTTGATGGTGTTGGCGGCCCAAGTGCGGGTCTTATGTTTACCTTAGCTATTTACGATCAGGTGTCTGGTCAAAATCTTAAGGCTGGTCGTAAGATTGCTGGAACAGGAACCATTGAAAAGGATGGTTCTGTCGGTGATATCGGTGGTGCCTACCTTAAGGTGAAATCAGCGGCTGATAGTGGTGCAGACATTTTCTTTGTACCAAATAATCCGGTAACCAAGGAAATGAAAAAGGCTGATCCGGATGCCAAAACCAACTATCAAGAGGCCAAGGAAGCTGCCAAGAAACTGGGAACCAAGATGAAAATCGTCCCTGTTAAAACAGCTCAAGAAGCCATTGATTATTTGAAAAAGACTAAATAAGAAGAGAGAGTAGGGCAGGCAGAAATCCATGATTTTTGTCTGAGTCTTACTCTCTTTTTTAGGTCAAAGTGTTATAATAGTCTTTATGAAAAAACGTTATAGAACAGTCAATGATTACTATCGTGAAATTTTTGGCGAAAAGATTTTCAAACTACCAATAGATGCGGGTTTTGATTGTCCCAACCGTGATGGCACAGTGGCTCATGGTGGCTGTACCTTTTGTACGGTATCGGGGTCTGGGGACGCCATTGTAGCTCCTGAGGCACCGATTCGTGAGCAGTTTTACCATGAGATTGACTTCATGCACCGCAAGTGGCCAGAAGTTCAGAAATATCTGGTTTATTTTCAAAACTTTACCAATACCCACGCGCCGCTTGAAGTTATCAAGGAACGCTACGAACAGGCTATCAATGAGCCTGGTGTTGTTGGTATCAATATCGGTACCCGCCCAGACTGTTTGCCAGATGATGTGATTGATTATCTGGCAGAACTCACAGAACGTATGCATGTGACCGTTGAACTTGGCTTGCAGACGACTTATGAAGAAACGTCAGAACTCATTAACCGAGCACACAGCTATGATCTTTATGTGGAGACGGTTAAGCGTGTGCGTGAGCGTGCGCCAAAGGCTGAGATTGTGTCGCATCTGATTAATGGGCTGCCAGGGGAAACCCACGAGATGATGGTGGAGAATGTTCGCCGTTGTGTGACGGACAATGACATTCAGGGGATTAAACTCCACCTCCTCCACCTGATGACCAATACGCGTATGCAAAGAGATTACCACGAGGGGCGTCTCAAATTGCTGAGCCAGGAAGAGTATGTGTCAATCATCTGTGACCAGTTGGAAATCATCCCTAAGGATATCGTCATTCATCGGATTACTGGTGATGCGCCGCGAGATATGTTGATTGGTCCTATGTGGAGTCTCAACAAGTGGGAAGTCCTTAATGCCATTGACAAAGAGATGGAACGTCGTGACTCATGGCAAGGGTGCAAAGTAGCTAGCGAGAAGGAGGAAAAAGCATGATTAAACGCCCCATTCATCTATCTCATGACTTTCTAGCAGAAGTGCTGGATGATGAGAGTCTAGCTATCGATGCGACCATGGGAAACGGCAATGATACAGCCTTTCTGGCTGGCCTTGCTAAGAAGGTCTATGCCTTTGACGTGCAGAAACAGGCGCTTGAAAAGACCAGTCAACGCTTGTCAGACCTGGGAATTGAAAATGCGGAACTCATTTTAGATGGTCACGAAAATCTGGACCATTATGTCACGGAACCTATTCGAGCAGCTATTTTCAATCTGGGCTACCTGCCATCTGCAGACAAAAGTGTCATCACTAAGCCCCATACGACTCTTGAGGCCATTGAGAAAATCCTTGACCGCTTAGAGGTTGGTGGGCGCTTGGCTATTATGATTTACTACGGTCATGATGGTGGTGATATGGAGAAGGATGCTGTGCTAGAGTACGTTATCGGTTTGGACCAGCGTGTTTTCACAGCTATGCTTTACCAACCCCTTAATCAAATTAATACCCCACCATTTTTGGTGATGTTGGAGAAATTACAATGATTACAGATATTAAAGAAAAACTTGCAGATATGCAGGCCAAATATATTGATAGGCAGAGTGCCGAGGGTACTTTGAAAAAGGTTGATAATCGTAAAACGGCTAAGATCAAGAAAAAGTTAGCTAGTCTTGAGGTCGAACGTTGTCATAAACTTTTAGCCAAGGAAGATGTCACTGCCATTGATAAAAAAATTAGTAAGCAAAAAGAACTATTCTCAAACTGTTGTCATAAGGAAGGGTAGGAAGAGCTATGCATCTATCGTTAGCTTTGCTTGTTCTTCTTTTTAGCTTGATTTTATCGAACGTTATCAATCGTGTTTTTCCACGTCTTCCCTTACCTTTGATCCAAATTATTTTTGGAGTGGGTATCGGTTCTCTTTTTAAGGGACGTGCTTTCGAGCTTGAAACGGAACTTTTTCTAGCTTTCATTATTGCTCCCTTGCTGTTTCGTGAGGGTGAAGAAAGTGATATTACCAGTATTTTACGTAACTGGAAACTCATTCTATTTTTGATTTTTCCAGTCATCTTCGTGTCTACACTGGGAATCGGTTATCTTGCTAAGGCTGTCTTGCCTGCCTCAGTGCCTTTGTCTGCCTGCCTAGCTATTGGGGCGGCTCTTGGGCCAACGGATTTGGTGGCCTATTCTGCTATTTCTAAACGCTTTAGTTTTCCAAAGTGGATTAGCTATATTTTGCAGGGTGAAGGACTCCTAAACGATGCCTCTGGCTTGGTTGCCTTTCAGGTGGCGGTGACTGCTTTGACAACGGGTGCTTTCTCCCTCCTTGATGCGAGCTGGAATTTGGTTATTTCTGTGCTTGGTGGTTTTTTGGTTGGCTTGATTACAGCCTTATTTAATCGTCTCTTTTTGACCATTTTGGATAATATGGATGCTGCAGATGTCACAGGTGCTCTCTTACTAGAGTTGGTACTACCGATTTCCTCTTACTTTGTAGCCGAGGAAATTCATGCTTCCGGAATTATTGCTGTTGTCGTAGCAGGAATTTCACTTGCCAGTCGCTTTAAAAAAATCACCGTTTTTGATGCCAAGTTGGATAGTGTTTCTCATACGATTTGGGGAACCATTACCTTCATGCTTAATGGCATGGTCTTTTTCCTCTTGGGAACAGAACTTCCAACCCTAGCAGCCCCAGTACTGCGTAGCACTACCTACGATAATATCTGGATGCTTCTTGCTATCGTCCTTTTAACAGCGACCATGTTTGGCATTCGTTTTGTTATGATTAGTGCGGTATTTGCCCAAAGAGCTTGGAGGGCCAAACGATCACTGAAAAAAATCTGGAAGGGTGCTACTCTTTTAACCTTTTCTGGTGTCAAAGGAACGGTCTCTATTGCAACCATCCTTTTGCTTCCGGTTGCCAATATGACGGCTTTGGAACATAGTCTCTTGCTCTTTACGGTAGCGGGTGTCACTTTATTAAGTTTCTTAACAGGTATTCTAGTCCTACCTAAGCTAGCCACTGGACCAGCGCACACAACCAACCATTATATGCAGATTGCCATTCTTAATGATGTGGTCGGCGAGTTGGAAAAAGATCTAAAACAGTCAACTAATCAAGGAGCTGTCTATGCTACTATTGACAACTACAATCAACGCTTGGAAGATTTAATCTTGGAGCAGGAATCAAATGATGTCAAAGAAGAGTTGGCCAATATCCGAGTCATGATTATGGAAATTGAGAGTGAGGGTCTGGAATATGCCTACAAGAAGGGCAAGATTTCAGAACTCGAATACAATCTCTACCAACGTTATATCAAGAGCTTAGAGCGTCGTATTAACCGTGGTTTTGTCTCTAGTCTTTCTTACGCTCTAGCTGTCTTTGTGCGTGGCCTTCGTAGATTGTTGCACTTGGCTCTTACTTTCAAGTTTCGTATTAATCAGGATGAAACTAGGAGGGGTCCTAGGTTGACGGAAGAAAACCGTGACCATATGGCTGAACTTTATTTAACAAATACGGAGCAGATTTTAGAAGCCTTGAGTAATCTGGAAGGTGTTTATCATTCAGAACTCTTGTCTTATTTGAAGCGTAATCGACTTCAAGAGGCTGAAATAATTCAATCAGGTGCTTTTGTTGAGCGGGTTATCACCCACCTTCATCCAGACAATATCGATGAAATGTTACGAGGCTACTATTTGGAACGTAAGGTTATCAACGAGTACGAGCAGGCTGAGCTTATCTCTAGCCGTTATGCCAAGCAACTTCGTAAGGAAGTCAATACTTTGGAGGATTATTCTCTCAAAGAAACTAGCAACACTTTAACCTATGATATGATTAATCTGGCTCGAGGTCGAGCTTAAGCAATGAATGTTATCACAAAAAGAAGCCAAGAAAAATTTTGGCTTCTTGTTCATATATTTTTATAGAACAGCTTGTCGTTCCAGCCTTAATTTTGTATGGCGTATCGAAAATAAAAGAGGAGTAGTGATAAAAGAACAAGTCCCCTAGACATTATCTGGGGGACTTGTGTCTTTGAGTGATTTTTATAGAAGAGGGTTAATGTAAAAACGATGGTCATCAATTGGAATAATTTGAACAGGATTTTGGTAGAAGTCAGCTAAAACTTCCGGTGTGATGATATCATTTTTTGGTCCTTGTGCCACGATTTTTCCTTGACGGAGTAGGAGGATGTGGTCCATTTTTTCAGTGATTTCTTCAGCATGGTGGGTGACGTAAAGGACCAGTGGTGCGTGAGGAAGCGAGGTGATACGGTCAATCTGACGTAAGAGCTTTTCGCGGGCAAACAGATCCAAGCCAACAGTTGCTTCGTCAAGGATGATGATGTCGGGATCTTCCATCAGACTACGAGCAATTAAACAGATTTGCTTTTCTCCCTGAGAGAGACCACGGTATTTACGACCAATCAAATCACCAGCACCAAGTGAAGTCAGCATATCCTTGGCTTCTTGTAGCTCTTTGTCTCCATAGGCTTTGTAGAGGATTGAGCTCTTGTATTTACCTGTAAGGACGATTTTTTCAGCTGTCATATGTTGAGGAAGACGCTCAGTGATGAAGGAGCTGACGATACCGATATGTTGACGAAGACCTGTGATGTCTCCATTCCCAAAGGTGTAGCCTAGTATCTCAGCCTTTCCCTCAGAAGGAAAGAATTCAGCTGTCAACAAACGTAGGAGGGTTGATTTTCCAGCACCGTTAAGTCCCAGAATAGCCCAAGTTTGACCTTTTTCAACTGTCCAGTTAAGGCCAGACAAAAGTGTTTTTCCTTGGCGGGCCAAACTGACATTTTCTAATCGTATAAGTGACATAAGTCTCTCCTTTGATGATAAATTACTCTAATTATAGCATAAAATAGACACCTTTATTGGGAAATTATGGTATAATGAAAGTCAGAATTTTTTTTTAGAGGAGAAGAAAAAATGGAAGACTCGAGTGGTCAGTCCTTATTATTTCAATCTATTTTACTACTAATTTTAACCTTGCTTACAGCCTTTTTCTCAGCATCTGAGATGGCTCTCGTATCACTTAACCGCTCACGTGTAGAGCAAAAGGCAGAAGAAGGTGATAAGAAATTTATTCGCCTACTCAAGGTTCTTGAAAATCCAAACAACTTCCTATCAACTATCCAAGTTGGTATTACCTTTATTAGCCTCTTACAGGGGGCCAGTCTCTCTGCGTCACTAGGTGCAGTGATAGCGACTTGGTTTGGTCATGTGGCTTGGGCTAAGACAGCGGGTAGCATGATTTCTTTGGTTGTCTTGACCTATATCTCTATCGTTTTTGGGGAACTTTATCCAAAACGTATCGCTATGAATCTCAAGGAAAATCTAGCCATCTACTCGGCACCTGTCATTATTGTTACAGGTAAGATTGTTAGTCCCTTTGTTTGGATTCTTTCGGCGTCAACCAATCTTTTGTCTCGTTTGACACCTGCGACCTTTGATGATGCAGATGAACAGATGACACGTGATGAGATTGAGTACATGTTGACAAAGAGTGAGGATACACTTGAGGCTGAAGAAATTGAAATGCTCCAAGGGGTATTCTCTCTTGATGAATTGATGGCGCGTGAGGTTATGGTTCCTCGTACAGATGCCTTCATGATTGATATTGAAGACAACACTCAAGAAAATATCCAAGCTATTCTCAAGGAAAGTTTCTCTCGTATTCCTGTTTACGAAGATGACAAGGATAAGATTATCGGTGTCATTCATACTAAAAACCTTCTAAAAGCAGGTTTTGAACTTGGTTTTGAAAATATCAAACTTCGTCGAATCATGAATGAACCACTCTTTGTTCCTGAGACTATCTTCGTAGATGATCTCTTGGCAGCCTTTCGTAACACCAATAATCAGATGGCTATCTTGCTTGATGAATACGGTGGCGTTGCTGGTCTTGTTACCTTCGAGGACCTTTTGGAAGAAATCGTTGGTGAGATTGACGACGAAACAGATAAATCTAGTGTGGAAGTTCGTGAAATTGGTGAGAATACCTATATTGTCGAGGGAGCTATGACTCTTAACGACTTCAATGAACATTTTGATACAGAACTTGAGAGTGATGACGTTGATACTATCGCAGGTTATTATTTGACTGGTGTGGGAGCCATTCCAACTCAAGAAGTCAAGGAACACTATGCAGTTATCAACAAGGACAAACACCTCGAATTTATCAATGATAAGGTTAAGGATGGTCGTGTAACCAAACTTAAGGTAATCATCACGGCAGCTCCAGAAGAGGCAGAAGAATAGTTTTCTACATGTTTTTATTAGAAAATATTGGAACTTAAAAGCGACTATTTACTAATTAGGCACTTTCTCTCATTATGAGTGAAAGTGCTTTTTCTTATCTATCTTGGAATATCAGCTTATCAAAATAATAAGATTAGAAAACGTCTATAAAACACGTCATAAAGCCTTTTTTACCTATCAAAACTGCCGGACTTTGTCAGGAAAACAACCATAATTTTGAAGATAATCTAACATTTTTCAGCGTATTGATAGATTTAGAATAAAAATAAATAAGATTTTAATTAAAACAGTCTTTTATTACTTTTTTATGGTAGAATATAAATTAACTGATAAATGAAAAAAGGAGAATCTTGATGGCTTCTAAAAAATCTATATATAGTAGCTTGCTTTTACTCACCCTTACCCTAGGAGCTTTTGTACCAGTAACTTCTTTTGCGGACGATGGTATTGCGACAAATGATGCTGTTCTTACACAACCAACGACAGATCGTGCAGTAACTGGTCCTTCAACAGCCCCAAGTGATGGAGACTTGGCTCGTAGCAATGATTCAAACACAGGTGCGGCAACGCCAACAACACCAACACCTACAGTTCCTGAAGTACCAGCTGAACCAACAACACCAGCAACTCCAGAAACACCTGCGACACCGGCTCCAACAGCTGATTCATCTACAAAACCAGCTGATAAACCAACTGAGAAACCAGCCGATAAGCCGGAAGACCCAGCTTCAGCAACTGATAAAGGGACAAGCGAAGCACCTCAAAACCCTGAAACTCCAGCAGTGAATGTTAATGGACAACCTGTTGTTACTGTAACACCGACAGCTCCAGTTATCACTGCAGCTGGCCAAACAATTGTGTCTACACAAAATAGCCAAATTGTTATCGCTAACACTGATGGTACAACAAGTGTTGTTGCTCCTGAAACAGTAGGATTCAAAGTGAACGCTGACGGTACATTGACTGGTAAAGATGCTAAAGGTAAGGAAGTTACACTTCCTAAGACTGGTGAAGCATCAACAGTAATCTTGACAATGGTAGGAACATTCTTCCTTGCTGCTGCAGCCTTTTTGGGGCTTAAGAAACGTGCCTAGTAATATAGATGATAAAAGACTGGATTTTTCCAGTTTTTTTGTTTTTCTTCTGGTATAGTATAGATATTCCTTAATTTCAGATGTATTATAGTATAACCTTTGCCTGAATTCAGGCAGATATGGAGCATGTTTCTGATAAAAGAGGTATAATAAAAACATGTAAAAAGCGTTTTCAAGGAGGCTGCCATGGCAGAAATTGATTACAGTCAGGTGACTGGACTTGTTCATTCAACCGAAAGTTTTGGATCCGTAGATGGTCCTGGTATCCGTTTTATTGTTTTCATGCAAGGCTGTAAGATGCGTTGCCAATATTGTCATAACCCAGATACTTGGGCTATGGAGTCAAATAAGGCTGTTGAACGTACAGTTGAAGATGTCTTAGATGAGGCTCTTCGTTTCCGTCATTTCTGGGGTGAGCATGGTGGTATCACTGTATCAGGTGGTGAGGCCATGCTTCAGATTGATTTTGTCACTGCCCTCTTTACAGAGGCTAAGAAGCTAGGGATTCATTGTACGCTTGATACTTGTGGGTTTGCTTACCGCAATACTCCTGAGTATCATGAAGTTGTTGACAAACTTTTGGCTGTTACTGACTTGGTCCTACTTGACATCAAAGAGATTGATCCTGAACAACACAAGTTTGTGACCCGTCAACCTAATAAAAATATTTTGGAATTTGCTCAATATCTGTCTGATAAACAAGTTCCAGTCTGGATTCGCCATGTTTTGGTACCTGGTTTGACAGACTTTGACGAACACTTGGTTAAGCTTGGTGAGTTTGTAAAAACCTTGAAAAATGTCGATAAATTTGAAATTCTTCCCTATCATACAATGGGTGAGTTCAAATGGCGTGAGCTCGGTATTCCATATCCTTTGGAAGGGGTCAAACCACCAACGGCAGATCGGGTTAAAAATGCCAAAGCTCTCATGCACACTGAAACGTATCAAGAGTATAAAAATCGTATCGGTGTTAAAACCTTGGATTGAAAAAGAAGCTCTTGACAAGAGCTTTTTAACTTTGCTATTATTTAGGGAGCAATAAAGAGTAGGTAAATTATGTTTCGTATTTTAAAATTTGATGATGACTTTGTTTATCTCAGTCATCCTGACGGGCGACTTAAGAAAATAGATCGCACGCTTTTTGATTTTGATATAAAATTAGGAGACCGTATAGATGTCTATCAGGATGGGGACTTGACAGTTGTTACTCCGGCAGAAGTCCAAACGGACTTGAGCCTAGAGGGAGACAAATCTGTTAAATCACACCTCTTGCAGGGGATTTTAGATATTTTCCTTGAGACCCTTAATATTCACAATAATCATTTGGGTGACTTGAAGAAGATTTTCACACAGTTATTGATTACACTCTTCATGGCTTGGAGCTTGTTGGGAGTTATTCTGGTTGAGATTCTTCTCTTTGCAGAGTCAATTATTGTCTTCCTATGGAGACTCTTGGTTCGTCTTATTAAGTGGATGCATATTAAAGACAATACTAAGGTCTTGATTGATGAGACGCAAAAACGTCATGCTAAGCGTGAGCGTCAAAAAGCCCAAAGACGTGAGCAGGAAAGACGTCGTCAGGAAGAACTTGAAGAACGTGAATATCTTCGTGAAACAGAACGTCAAAAGGAACTCATGATTGTTGAAGCTAGCCTTAGTCAGGAAGCAGAGCGTGAGAGCCTTTCAACTAGTCTTGCTTTGGAGCAAGCAGGTGCCTCAAGTCAATCTGCTAGTGAAGACTTGGCCGAAGAAAGCCAGTCAACTTCAGAGTCAGAAGTGATGTCTGAATCAGCAAAGTCTGAAAAATAGAACAAAAAAAGAACTGAGATTTAGGATCTCGGTTCTTTTTCATATGAGAAAAGCACCAGAGGTGCTTGTGAGAGGTGACTAAAGTGTTTTTTCAGAGTCACGAACAATGAGCAAGTCAACTTTTGCGTGACGGAGAATGTATTCAGAAGATGAACCAATAAGCAAGCGTTCAAAAGTATTGAGACCTGTGGCACCAACCATAATAAGGTCAACATTTTCCTTATCAGGGATATCAACAGCCAAGAGGCTCTTAGGATTACCGAACTCAATAACTTTGCGAATCTTGGTTAAACCAGCTTCTCTGGCTTGGCGTTCAAAGTCAGCCAAAACAGCTTTAGCTTCGTCTTCTAGTTTTTCATAGATGTAAGAGTCGAAAGTCGCAACGCTTTGAAGGGCGCGTGTATCGATAACGTGTACCAATAGTAACTGAGCATTATTACGTTTTGCAACGTGCACACCTTTAATAAAGGCCAGTTCTGATTCGTAAGAACCGTCGATAGCTACCATAATACGTTCATATTGTTGAGACATAAGCTCTACCTCCTATCTTTAGCTTTATTATACTCCTTTAATCTAAAAAATGAAAGCGTTGTTATAGATTTTCTGAAATCTTTTTTTGACTGCTTACTTTAGGACGCTCTTAGTAATGTGAAGATTTCAGTATTATCTAAAAATTGAAGATTGCTTGAAAAAGAGGTATAATACAATCTGTTATTAGCTTCGTAAGAAACATGATAATTAAAAAAGAGGAAGAAAAGTCTTCAGAAATGATACCAAATGGCCGAGCCTAAAGTTGGTGTCAATAAAAGTGGAAATCCCCATCAGGTGTTGAATTTTCTTATTTTCTGCTAGATGTATCTGCTTTTAGTATCTTTTGAAAGGATTAACTTATGAAAACATTTGATAAATCATCAAAGTTGGATCACGTTGCCTATGATATTCGTGGACCAGTTTTGGATGAAGCCAACCGTATGATTGCCAATGGTGAAAAGATTCTTCGTCTTAATACAGGAAATCCTGCGGAATTTGGCTTTACAGCACCGGATGAAGTCATTCGTGATTTAATTATGAATGTTCGTAACAGTGAAGGGTATTCGGATAGTAAAGGGATTTTCTCAGCTCGTAAGGCGATTATGCAGTACTGCCAGCTAAAGGGATTCCCAAATGTAGATATTGATGATATTTATATTGGTAATGGTGTTTCAGAGATGATTTCCATGTCTATGCAGGCTTTGCTTGATGATGGAGATGAGGTCTTGGTCCCAATGCCAGACTATCCTCTTTGGACAGCTTGTGTCAGTCTAGCTGGCGGTAATGCCGTACACTATGTCTGTGATGAAAAATCTAACTGGTATCCAGATATTGATGATATCAAATCAAAGATTACGTCAAATACTAAGGCAATTGTAGTCATCAATCCCAATAATCCTACAGGTTCGCTCTATCCTAAGGATGTTCTTGAACAGATTGTAGATATTGCTCGACAAAATGATTTGATTATCTTTGCGGATGAGATTTATGACCGCTTGGTTATGGATGGTAAGAAACATACTGCGATTGCTAGCCTTGCACCAGATGTTTTCTGTGTGTCTATGAATGGTCTTTCTAAATCTCACCGCATCTGTGGTTTCCGTGTAGGTTGGATGGTTCTCTCTGGACCTAAAAAGAACGTCAAAGGCTATATTGAAGGGCTTAATATGTTGGCCAACATGCGTCTTTGTGCTAATGTGCTCTCTCAGCACGTTATTCAGACTTCACTTGGTGGCTACCAATCCGTGGATGAGCTCTTGATTCCTGGTGGTCGTATCTATGAACAACGTGAGTTTATCACGAATACCGTAAATGCTATTCCAGGGCTCTCAGCTGTTAAGCCAGATGCAGGGCTTTACATCTTCCCTAAGATTGACCGTAACATGTATGATATTGAAGATGATGAAGAATTCTGTCTTCGTCTCTTGAAGAAGGAGAAGGTTCTCCTAGTTCCAGGTAAAGGCTTTAACTGGAATGAACCAGATCACTTCCGTATTGTCTACCTTCCTCGTGTGGAAGAGTTGGCTGATCTCGGTAACAAAATCGAACGAGTCTTGTCATATTACAAGCGTTAATTTCTTAAAAAACTGGACAAAAAGGCTTGTCCAGTTTTTATTGTTTCTAAAAAGGGGATGTATTTGAGCAAAATCCGGACGTTTTTCCTAAAAATGCCATAATATACTTAATATAATGAATAGTAGAATAATAAATAATTTTCAGACAATTGTTTGCAATTTCTGGGTTAAGTGTGCTATAATAGTAGGGCTAGTAGGTCTTGACGCAGAAGATTAGTGCAAGGCTTGATATTATTATGATTACAATAGAAAGTGAAGACAATAAATATGGCAAATTTGCTGGCTAAAACACGTAAAATTACATCTATCTTGCAACGCTCAGTAGACAGCTTGGAAGGAGATCTTCCATATAACAATATGGCTGCTCAATTGGCGGATATCATTGATTGTAACGCTGCTATCGTTAATGGTGGTGGTGCTCTCCTTGGTTTTGCCATGAAGTACAAAACCAACAATGATCGTGTAGAAGAGTTTTTTGAAGCTAAACAACTTCCAGAAGAATACACACGTGGAATCAGCCGTGTTTATGACACTCAAGAAAACATTGGTATTGACAGTGACTTGACCATTTTCCCTGTGGAATCAAAAGATGACTTCCCAGATGGTTTGACTACAATTGCCCCTATCTATGGTGGTGGGATGCGTCTTGGTTCTTTCATTATTTGGCGTAACGACCATGATTTTGTGGATGAAGATCTTATCTTGGTTGAGATTGCCTCTACGGTTGTTGGTTTGCAGTTGTTGAACCTTCAAACAGAGAACTTGGAAGAAACAATTCGTAAACAAACGGCTATCAACATGGCAATTAATACCTTGTCTTACTCAGAAATCAAGGCAGTTTCAGCTATCTTGAATGAGTTGGACGGTTTGGAAGGTCGCTTGACAGCGTCTGTTATCGCTGACCGTATCGGAATTACACGTTCAGTTATCGTTAATGCCCTTCGTAAGTTGGAATCAGCTGGTATTATTGAGAGCCGTTCACTCGGTATGAAAGGGACTTATCTTAAAGTCCTTAACGAAGGTATCTACGATAAATTGAAAGAATACGAATAAGAAGAATACTGAAAGAAAGTGAGGTAGGAGGAGCCTGCCCCACTTTTTTTAAAGGAGAAAGTAATATGACAAAGGCATTGATATCAATTGATTACTCTTATGATTTTGTGGCAGATGATGGGAAGTTGACGGCTGGTAAGCCTGCTCAAGCCATTGAAGACCGTATTGCTCAGGTAACTCAAGAGGCCTATGACAATGGGGATTATATCTTCGTTGCTATGGACCGACATGATGAAGGAGATACCTTCCATCCTGAAACCAAGCTCTTTCCACCGCACAATATTGCAGGGACGTCTGGGCGAGAACTTTATGGTAAGTTAGCTGAAGTATATGATGCTATCAAGGATGATAATCGTGTCTTTTGGATGGACAAGCGACACTATTCAGCCTTTTCGGGAACGGATTTAGATATTCGTTTGCGTGAGCGTCGTGTGACGACAGTTGTTTTGACAGGAGTTTTAACGGATATTTGTGTCCTACATACAGCCATTGATGCCTATAATTTGGGCTATGATATCGAGGTTGTAGCGAGTGCAACAGCTTCCTTGACACCTGAAGCTCATGACTTTGCTATTGGGCATTTTAAGAATGTTCTTGGAGCAACAATTGTGGAGTAAGAAGATTTATGATTGAGAGTGGGAATCTGTCCTACTCTCGTTTTTTGTCGAAATCATAGGATAGTATCAGTTTTTCGTAGTTTACTATAAGAAAACGATTCCATATTAGTATATACTATTACTGAAATAATCTTGAATCATAAAGAGGTAGAACAATGACTAAAAAAATGACTTTTCCTGATGGATTTTTGTGGGGTGGGGCGACAGCGGCCAATCAATGTGAGGGTGCCTATGATGCTGATGGGCGTGGTCTAGCCAATGTTGACGTGGTGCCAATTGGTGAGGATCGCCTTTCTATTATCACTGGACGTCGTAAGATGTTTGATTTTGAGGATGGCTATTTCTATCCAGCTAAGGAAAGTATCGACATGTACCATCGTTACAAGGAAGATATTGCTCTCTTTGGTGAAATGGGATTTAAGACCTATCGTCTTTCTATTGCTTGGTCACGTATTTTTCCTAAGGGTGATGAGGCTGAGCCAAATGAAGCTGGGCTTGCCTTTTACGAGGACCTCTTCAAAGAATGTCACAAGTATGGCATTGAGCCTTTGGTGACAATCACACACTTTGATTGTCCCATGCACTTGATTACAGAGTATGGTGGCTGGCGTAACCGTAAGATGCTTGGTTTCTATGAAAATCTTTGCCGTACCCTTTTCACACGTTATAAAGGTTTGGTTAAGTACTGGCTCACATTCAATGAAATCAATATGATTCTCCATGCACCATTTATGGGAGCAGGACTCTGCTTTGAAGAAGGTGAGAATGAGGAGCAGGTTAAATACCAGGCAGCTCACCATGAATTGGTAGCTTCGGCTATGGCGACGAAGTTGGCCTATGAGATTGACCCTGAAAATAAGGTTGGTTGTATGTTGGCAGCAGGTCAATATTATCCAAATACAGCCCACCCACGTGATTACTGGGCAGCCATGCAAGAAGATCGTAGTAGCTATTTCTTTATTGATGTTCAGGCTCGTGGAGAGTATCCAAATTATGCTAAGAAACAGTGGGAACGTGATGGCATTGAGATTGAGATGACTGAAGAAGATTTGGCTCTTCTCAAAGAGTATACAGTTGATTTTATTTCTTTCTCTTATTATTCAAGCCGTGTGGCTTCAGGTGATCCAGAAGTTAATGAAAAGACAGCAGGAAATATCTTTGCCTCTATTAAAAATCCATATTTGGAAGCTTCAGAGTGGGGCTGGCAAATTGACCCACTAGGTCTTCGTATTACCCTTAACGTTATTTGGGATCGTTACCAAAAACCGATGTTTATTGTTGAAAATGGTCTCGGTGCTGTGGATACACCAGATGAAAATGGTTATGTCGAAGATGATTATCGTATCGACTACTTGGCAGCCCACATCAAGGCCATGCGTGATGCTATCAATGAAGATGGTGTAGAGCTTTGGGGCTACACAACATGGGGCTGTATCGACCTTGTTTCTGCTGGAACTGGTGAAATGAAGAAACGTTATGGCTTCATCTATGTAGACCGTGACAACGATGGTAATGGTAGCCTGAAACGCTCTAAGAAGAAATCATTTAACTGGTATAAAGAAGTTATCGCAAGTAACGGTGCCTCTGTAGAATAGTCTATGAGTTGAGAGGTGTTCGCTGTTTTAAACCACGTGCTAGTCTGAATTCTATTTTACGCGTTTAACGAACACTAAAAGAAAATTGATCTCCAATTAAAGTCAGCCTTAGGGTTGGCTTTTTTTGTAAGAGATAGAAATTGTAATGTTTTCTAAAAAATGATATTCTTATTAGAGTTTGAGAGGAAGAAAACATGGGGAAAAAATCAGTTGTATTTGTAGCAGAGCTATCCTATATGGAAAAGTTAGAGGTGGCTCTAAAATCTTTGTGTGCACATAAAGGGCAGTGGAAAATTTATGTGCTAAATGAGAATTTACCAACAGAATGGTTTACGCTGATGAATCGTCGTCTAGAGGCTATTGATTCTGAAATTCTCAATTGTCGTGTGTCTGCCGAAAGCTTTAAACAATTTTCGCTTCCAAGTACGCATATTCATTATGCGACTTTTTTCCGTTATACAATTCCTGAGTTTGTTCAAGAAGATCGCGTTCTCTATTTGGATTGCGATATGATTTTTACGCAGGATTTGTCACCACTTTTTGAAGTGGATCTTGGCGGATTTGGTATTGGAGCGGTGGTGGACCGTCCGACGACGACAGATGGTTTTAACGCTGGCTTGATGGTTATTGATACCGATTGGTGGCGACAACACAAGGTGACAGACTCTCTTTTTGACTTGACAAAAGAGCATCATCAAAATGTTTATGGGGATCAAGGAATCATGAATCTTTATTTCAAGGATGCTTGGTATCAACTCCCATGGACCTATAATCTCCAAGTGGGTTCTGATAAGGACCAGTATGGTTATGGGGATTTGGAATGGTATGATGCTTTTAAAGGGGTACCAGCGGTTATTCATTACACTTCCCACAATAAGCCTTGGACGTCCAAACGTTTCAATCGTTTCAGGGATATTTGGTGGTTTTATTATGCCCTATCTTGGGAAGAAATCTTATTGAGAAAGCCGTCCTTAAAGCTTAGCTTTAGTGACATGGTAGGTGATTTTCCTTACCATACGGCGATTTATACTAATACTGCAGACATCTTTGAATTGGAACATTTGCTGCAGGCTCTTCCAGATGTAGCTTTTCATGTTTTGGCTCATTCTCATTTCGGGTTTAATTTGGTGAAGTTGGAGCAGTATCCAAACCTTATTCTCTATCCATCCTTTGATCCCTTGACTAGTCGAAAGGTCTTAGAAAAAATAGATTTCTATTTGGATATCAACCCATTTGACGAGGTTGATCATATCACAGAAACGATTCATCAGTTGGGGCTTCCGATTTTCTCTTTTGAAGGAACAAATCACGACCAAACTGGGCAAAATCAAGTGTTCAAGAATGACCAAGTAGACCAAATGGTAAAGGCTGTTCGAGATTATATAGATACGATTGAGAGATAGACCATGGAAAATAAAGAAGTAGTTAGTATTGTTATTCCCATTTATAATGTGGAAGCTTATTTAAAGCAGTGTTTGGAAACGATAGTGAATCAGACTTATCCAAACCTTGAAATCATTCTTGTCAATGATGGTTCGCCTGATAAGTCAGAGGAGATTTGCAAGGAATTTTTCAAGCGAGATTCACGTATTCGCTATGTGCGACAAGTTAATGGTGGCCTATCTGCAGCCCGAAATACAGGAATTGACCTAGCCACAGGTGATTACATCACTTTTGTAGACCCAGATGATTGGGTAACAGAGGATTATGTGGAGACCTTGTACACTCAGCTTAAGAAGTATGAGGCAGATGTTTCTATTGCCAATTATAACTTGTTCAACGAGAGTACCAGTAAGTTTTTGATTAAGGTAACGGAGAACGATTATTCTGAAACCCTTTATGAGGGGAGAGAGATTATAGACCAGGATGCCATTCAAGAGACAAGAGATATGGCCTGGGCATGTGCTATGATGAAACTCTACAAAATCTCCTTATTTGAGGACCTTCGTTTTCCTGTCGGGAAGAATGTCGAAGACAATTTCCTGATGTACAAACTCTTGTTAAAGGCCAATCGTGTTGTTCATACTGAAAAATGTATCTACTGGTACCGAGTGGGTCGTAAGGATACGCTGTCGCAGGTCTGGACAGAGAAGCGTGTCTTAGATGAGATGGAAGCCAAGAATGAAAAACTAGCTTTACTAGGTATGTTGGGCTATGATTTGACCTGGCACCGTTATATTTATAAGACACGCCTGAAGCGGGCGATTGAAAAAATGGAAGAAGCTAATCTTCAAGATACTGAGACCTATAAGACGGCGCAGGTTAACTTGAGATTTTTGGAGCAATAAAGGTCGAGGGTTAAGCTATTTATTGCTTGGATTAGTCAGAAAGGATAACTATGCTTATTATTGCACAAGAACCTAGTCAGGCAACGGAAAAACTGAGAAGATTACTAGACTCCTTTGGTATCCAATTCCGTGTGTTTTACACGAATTTTGAAACGGATGTTGATAAGGACACTATCAGTTTAGCATCGTCATTTATTTATTCATCAGAGGAAGATTATCAAGGGACACCACTCTTTTTTAACGATTTGTCAGTTCCTCTCTACTGGGAATTGTGGACTTTGGGGATTACGACCTACATTTTTGATGGTCAAGACCGCCGTGCCAGTGTCATTTTTCGTGACAATCTAAAGGAACGTACGGTCAAACAAGTCCAATGGTTTGGACAAGGGGAAAAAGTTGTTGCGGTTGATGATTATAATCGCTATGGCTGGCGGACCAAACAGCGTCTTCTGGATGATCAGGGGCAAGGCATTATGGATATTTACTTTAATCGTAACCAAGAAGAGGTCTTGCTTCACTATATTCAAGATGGGTACTTGATTGATCAGGGGTCTGAAGGAAGAGATAGGATTTTTTCAGGTAGGGAAGAATTAACTAAGGCTGTTTTGAATCAGATTCTGAAGTCAGACGAAGCTATCATCTGTATGGATTCCAATCTAATCCCGACATTGCAGACCTTGAATGTTAATCGTCTGGTCTATTGCTCCGATAGTCATGATGGTCTTGAGCTTATTCAAAATCAAGTGAATCATGTTTTGATTACTAATTATTATCCACAAGAGGAACGGAAGTCAGGCATGATTTATTTAGCTGGTGCGGAACAAGAAGGTTCTCAGACTTTTGTGCCTCAAGCCATGGTGATGACTGCTTCTGAAAATATTGAGGGCCTAGCTGACTTAATTGATGCTTTCCCGGATATTGACTTTCATATCGGAGCTCAAACTAGTATGGGGCCAAAATTGACTTGTCTAGAAGATAAGAGAAATGTCCATCTTTATCCAGGAATTCGTCAGGAGAAATATCAAGAGCTACTTAGGAATTGTTTCATTTATTTAGACTTGAATTATGGAAGTGAAGTGTCTGATGTAACTTTGGATGCGATTGAAAATGGGCAGTTGCTTTTTGGCTTAGAATCAACGGTTCATCGTCACTACTATAAGGACTTACCAACGGTCTATACTTCCTTAGAGCAACTAGAGCAGGGGTTCCGACAACTCATACAGCAAGCAGAGTTTTACCCTAAGGTTCTTAAAAGTCAGAAAGAGGTTTTGAAACTCGCCGAGAGGGAAGAAATCTTAGCTTTCTTTACTAGATTGGAGGGGGAAAAAGATGACGATTTACACCTTTAACCTATTGGTGGGCTATGAGCCCAATGGTGTGGATGTGGCCCAGGCGTCTAGAGCTTTGATGCTACGTGAATTAAATGAGCCTGCTAAGTTTATCTTTACGACCTGGCCACAACCCTATAAATTAGATTATTATCTTTCTTTGGGGCATCGCTACGAGGAACTCCTCCATGCCTATCTTAGCTTTACAGATCAAGACAGTCATATCCCATCTTTGACAGTGGGGGCCTTGCAGCAAAAATTTAAATTGACACGTCTAGATTTGAAGAGCCAAAGCGCAACAGACTCTGTGTATACTTGTTCTGATGGTACTTCTTTAGTCTTCAAGATGGATTCCTACCAAAAGGGTGGTGTGCGGTATGTAGACTACCACGTCAATGGTATGCTATTGAAGCGTGAGTGGTATGGAACAAGTAAATTAGTCACAGAATACTTTGAAAAAGGCATCATCATCCGAAGAAGTTATCATAATAAAGATGGTCGCATTGCCTTTGAAGAACTCAAGCAAGGAGCCAGTTGGTTATATAGGCTGGGCACTGAGATTTTAGTGACCAAGACAGAGGTCATGCGTCGTTTTCTAGCAAGGCTTCCTTTGACAGCTGAGGATACCTTGTTGCTGGATAGGGCTTCCTTGATGGAATTTATGCGACCGATTTATGAACTGGACTCACCTGCAAAGCTAGGTTTTGTTTTTCATTCAGAGCATGAGTTTGAAAATGGTGACCTCTACTATGAGTATTATTACATCTTTAAGTACGCCCAACGCTTTGACTTCTTTATCACAGCTACTGAAGCACAAAAGGCTGTTTTAGAAAATACCCTGCAAAAGCAAGGTGTCACAGACGCCGCTATTTATGCCCTAGCAGTGGGACATTTGGATAAGCTTAGTTTTCCAGAGGAGCAGAGGAAGCCTCTTAGTTTGATGACGGCTTCGCGATTGGACCCACGTAAACGCTTGGATTTGGCTATAAGAGCCGTTGCCCTTGCCCATCAAAAAGAGCCTAACCTTCGCTTTGACATCTACGGTAAAGGTGGGGAGCAAGAGAATCTACAAGATCTAATTGATACTTTAGGGGCGAATGATTACATCCAACTTAGAGGACATGCGGATTTGCGTGACGTCTACCCTCAGTATGAACTTTATGTCACTACCTCTCAGTGGGAGACCTTTGGTTTGACCCTGATGGAAGCGGTAGGAGCAGGTTTAGCCCTGGTTGGTTTTGATGCCCGTTACGGCAATCCAACCTTCATCAAAGATGGTGAGAATGGCTATCTGGTTACTTATAGCGAGACTATGGATGAGGACCTGCTTGTTTCTCAGATGGCGGATAAAATTGTATTTGCCTTAGAGAGTGATCTTGAGTCTATGCACCAAGTTTCATATGACCTGGCAAAACAGTATTTGAAACCTGAAATTCTAGAGGCTTGGAGAAAGCTCTTGATAGCCATACGATAAGTGTTTTGAAAAAGCTCTATCTCTGTAAACTGTAGTGACAAAAAAGTTACTACAGTTTTTTTATCCTCCAAGCAAAATAGGCTAAATTATGGTAAAATAGAAGGTATTGAAAAATCATCATTTCACGAAAGGAAGCAAGATGAAAATTACGCAAGAAGAGGTAACCCACGTTGCCAATCTTTCAAAATTGAAATTCTCTCCAGAAGAGACAGCTGAGTTTGCGACAACCTTGTCTAAAATTGTCGACATGGTGGAATTGTTGGAAGAAGTGGACACAACAGGTGTTGCCCCAACAACGACCATGGCTGACCGCAAGACCGTATTGCGTCCGGATGTTGCTGAAAAAGGGACTGACCGTGACCGCTTGTTTAAAAATGTACCTGAAAAAGATAACTATTACATCAAGGTACCAGCTATCTTAGAAGATGGAGGAGATGCCTAATGTCATTCAACAATAAAACCATTGAAGAGTTGCACGACCTCCTTGTCTCTAAGGAAATTTCGGCAACGGAATTGACACAAGCGACGCTTGATGATATCAAGGCGCGTGAAGAAGCAGTTAATGCCTTTGTAACGGTGGCCGAAGAAGCTGCCCTTGCACAAGCTAAGGCCATTGATGAAAAAGGAATCGATGCAGACAACCTCCTGTCAGGGATTCCACTCGCTGTCAAAGACAATATCTCAACAGATGGCATCTTGACCACTGCGGCTTCAAAAATGCTCTATAACTACGAGCCAATCTTTGATGCGACAGCTGTTGCCAATGCCAAAACCAAAGATATGATTGTCATCGGGAAGACCAACATGGATGAGTTTGCCATGGGTGGATCTGGTGAAACATCTTACTATGGCGCGACTAAAAACGCTTGGGACCACAGCAAGGTGCCTGGTGGATCTTCTAGTGGTTCAGCAGCTTCTGTAGCTTCAGGGCAAGTCCGTTTGTCCCTTGGTTCAGATACCGGTGGTTCTATTCGTCAACCAGCTGCTTTTAACGGGATTGTTGGTCTCAAACCTACTTATGGAACAGTTTCACGTTTTGGTCTCATTGCCTTTGGTAGCTCACTTGACCAAATTGGTACTTTCTCACCAACGGTTAAGGAAAATGCCCAATTGCTTAATGTCATTGCCAGTGAAGATGCCAAGGATTCAACATCTGCACCTGTTCGTGTAGCAGACTTTACTTCTAAGATTGGTCAAGACATTAAAGGCATGAAGATTGCCCTTCCTAAGGAATACCTCGGTGAAGGGATTGATCCAGAAGTCAAAGAAACCATCCTCAATGCGGCTAAACACTTTGAAAAATTGGGAGCAACTGTCGAAGAAGTCAGCTTGCCTCACTCTAAATACGGGGTTGCCGTTTACTACATCATCGCTTCATCTGAAGCTTCTTCAAACTTGCAACGTTTCGACGGTATTCGCTATGGTTTCCGTGCAGAAGATGCTAAAAACTTGGATGATATCTACGTGAACACTCGTAGTCAAGGCTTTGGCGATGAGGTCAAACGCCGTATCATGCTTGGTACCTTTAGTTTGTCATCTGGTTACTACGATGCTTACTACAAGAAAGCTGGTCAAGTCCGTACCCTTATTATCCAAGACTTCGAAAAAGTCTTTGCGGATTATGACCTTATCCTTGGTCCAACAGCTCCAAGTGTAGCCTTTGATTTGGATTCGCTCAACCATGATCCGGTTGCCATGTACTTGGCTGACCTCTTGACCATTCCAGTCAACTTGGCAGGTCTTCCAGGGATTTCGATTCCTGCAGGTTTTGCGCAAGGTCTTCCAGTTGGTTTGCAGTTGATTGGTCCTAAGTATTCTGAAGAAACCATCTACCAAGCTGCAGCTGCCTTTGAAGCAACGACGGATTACCACAAGCAACAACCCCTTATTTTCGGAGGTGACAATTAATGAACTTTGAAACAGTCATCGGACTTGAAGTCCACGTTGAATTGAATACAAACTCAAAAATTTTCTCACCAACCTCTGCTCACTTTGGAAATGAGCAAAATGCCAATACCAATGTGATTGACTGGTCTTTCCCAGGGGTGCTTCCTGTCTTGAACAAGGGTGTTGTAGATGCTGGTATCAAGGCTGCTTTGGCGCTGAATATGGATATCCATCAGCACATGCACTTTGACCGTAAGAACTATTTCTATCCTGATAATCCAAAGGCTTACCAAATTTCGCAATTTGACGAGCCAATCGGATATAACGGTTGGATTGAAGTGCAATTGGAAGATGGCTCAACCAAGAAAATCGGGATTGAACGGGCCCACTTGGAAGAAGATGCCGGTAAGAATACGCATGGAACAGATGGCTTCTCTTACGTAGACCTTAACCGTCAAGGGGTTCCATTGATTGAGATCGTATCTGAAGCAGATATGCGTTCTCCAGAAGAAGCTTACGCCTATTTGACAGCTTTGAAAGAAGTCATCCAGTACACTGGTATTTCAGACGTCAAGATGGAAGAAGGATCTATGCGTGTGGATGCTAACATTTCCCTTCGCCCATACGGTCAAGAGGAATTTGGTACCAAGACTGAGTTGAAGAACTTGAACTCTTTCTCAAACGTCCGTAAAGGTCTTGAATACGAAGTGCAACGCCAAGCGAAAATCTTGCGTTCAGGTGGTGTCATTCGTCAAGAAACACGCCGTTATGATGAAGCTAATAAGAGCACTATCCTTATGCGTGTCAAAGAAGGAGCAGCGGATTACCGTTACTTCCCAGAACCAGACCTTCCATTGTTTGAAATCTCAGATGAGTGGATCGAGGATATGCGTACTGAGTTGCCAGAGTTTCCAAAAGACCGTCGTGCTCGCTACGTGGCAGAGCTTGGTTTGTCTGACTATGATGCCAACCAATTGACAGCTACGAAAGTTACTTCAGACTTCTTTGAAGCAGCCGTAGCCCTTGGTGGCGATGCCAAACAAGTGTCTAACTGGCTCCAAGGTGAAGTCGCGCAATTCTTGAACGCAGAAGGCAAAACGCTTGAAGAAATCAAGTTGACACCAGAAAACTTGGTCGAAATGATTGCCATCATCGAAGATGGAACCATTTCATCTAAGATTGCCAAGAAAGTCTTCGTTCACTTGGCGAAAAACGGTGGCGGTGCGCGTGAATACGTCGAAAAAGCTGGTTTGGTACAGATTTCAGATCCTGAAGTCTTGATCCCAATCATCCACCAAGTCTTTGCAGACAATGAAGCAGCCGTAGCCGACTTCAAGTCAGGTAAACGTAACGCTGACAAAGCCTTCACAGGCTTCCTCATGAAAGCAACCAAAGGCCAAGCCAACCCACAAGTAGCCCTCAAGCTACTTGCTCAAGAATTGGCTAAGTTGAAAGAAGATTAATAGATAAAGAACCAGCCGAAAGGTTGGTTTTTTCTTTGCAATATTTGTGTTAGACTAGTTGGGAATATTTTTATAGAAGATTTTAGGAGGCAACCCTATGAACAAATTCTTAAGAGTCCTATTTATCCTCGTCATCCTGGCTATGACTGGTGCCATTATTTTTCAGCTATTTTTCCCAACCTATATGGGAAGTCACTCGGGGTACGGTATTTCAGTTGGTTGGCAGAGGGAGATTGGTATCTGGAATGTGGCAGTTCTAATCATCCTTCTTGCTGTGAATCTCAAGTACGATTGGTTTTATCTGAGAGCTGTACTGATAGCTTTGATTATTGGAGGCCTTGGAATTGGGACTAATCATTTCCTTAGCTATCTTCAACATCATCACTCAGTCAATGCTATTGGTGCTTTTGAAAATTATCTTTTAGTCCTTGGCTGGATTATCGGTTGGTGGCTTGAAAATTCCTCAAGAAAAACTGCTTAAGTTTTATGGGGTAACCGCTTACCTTATCCACTCTGTGATATAATAATTAAGCATTATCATAATCGAGGGAAACACATGTCTAAACAACTAAAGGGGAGCTTGATGGTATTGACAGCAGGAATTGCCTGGGGATTTTCAGGAGTTTCTGGTCAATACCTAATGGCTCATGGTGTTAATGTCAATCTTTTGACGAGTTTACGTTTGCTTTTGTCTGGTATTTTACTAACGGCTTCGGTCTTTTTTAGGCAGCGAGACAAATTAGTTCAAGCGATTAAAGATAAGAAAACCTTAGTGACCATCGCCTTATTTGCAGTCTTTGGTCTGGTTTTGAATCAGTATGCCTATCTTAGTGCCATCCAGCACACCAATGCTGGGACTGCGACTGTTCTACAGTATGTCACACCAGTCCTCATTCTGGCTTTTGTGTGTGCTAAGAACCGCAGATTTCCAACGGTTTCAGAGCTTGTGGCGATTATCATGGCTATTGTGGGAACCTTTATCATCGCCACACATGGTCAGCTGACAGAGTTGGCCATCACACCTATTGGCTTGTTCTGGGGCCTCTTTTCAGCGGTGACCTATGCGCTCTATATCTTATTGCCTGCTAAGGCTATTGAAAAGTGGGGCAGTCTGATTGTTATTGGGCTAGGCATGTTACTTGGTGGTTTGGTCTTTCCGATTGCTATCCAAGCCTGGAAGTATGAGTTACCCTTGACTAGTGGAAATCTTCTAGCTCTCTTTGGTTTGGTTTTTATCGGGACAGTCTTTGCCTATACGGTTTTCCTTAAGGGGACGACCATGGTTGGAGCCGTAAAAGGGAGTCTTTTAGCTTCGGTAGAGCCTGTGGCTTCTGTCATTTTAACGGTTTTAATTATGGGCGACCATTTCTTTGCCATTGATGTGGTTGGGATGATTTTAATTGTTCTTGCCGTTATTCTCATTTCACTTAAGGATTTAGTAGCCCTTAAAAAACAAGGAAAAATTCAGAGATAAGAATGGAGCCTGAGTGATTGTGGCTCTTTTCTTTATTGTTCTGTAAAGGATGTTCTTAAAAAATAGGACTTAAGTCCCACACATAAACCTTAAAAATATGGTAGAATAAGAGGTAAACTAACATTTTGGAGAGAAAATGACTATAGACGATTATAGGCCCCATTTTATGGTGGAGGCTGTTTATGATTTGAAACCTGACCAGCTACGTGAACACGGTATTCGTGCCGTCTTGGTCGATTTGGACAATACCTTGATTGCTTGGAACAACCCTGATGGGACTCCTGAGCTACGTGCTTGGTTAGATGAGATGACAGAGGCTGACATTCCAGTGGTTGTGGTCTCTAACAACAAGCATGAACGTGTGGAACGTGCGGTAGCCAATTTCCATGTGGATTTCGTGAGTCGTGCCATGAAGCCTTTCACTAAAGGTATTAATGAAGCGATTGAGCGTTACCACTTTAATCGAGACGAGGTCGTTATGGTGGGAGACCAGCTAATGACTGACATCAGAGCTAGCCACAGAGCTGGAATTCGATCGATTTTGGTCAAGCCTTTGGTGAAATCAGATGCTTGGGTAACCAAGTTTAACCGTTGGCGTGAACGTCGCATGTGGAAAAAGATTGAAAAAGCATATGGTCCAATGACCTTCAACAAAGGAATTTAATGGAAGAATTATTTTGTATTGGGTGTGGAGCCCAAATTCAAACAGAAGATAAAGAAAAAGCAGGTTTCACACCTGCTAGCTCTATTAAAAAGGCCGAAGAAACAGGTGAGTTATACTGCCAACGCTGTTTCCGTCTTCGTCATTACAATGAGATTGTGGATGTCCACATCACAGATGATGAATTTTTAAAATTGCTTCATGAAGTTGGTGATAGTGATGCCCTCGTTGTCAATGTCGTTGATATTTTTGATTTTAATGGATCAATCATACCAGGCTTATCACGCTTTGTTTCGGGTAACGATGTGCTCTTGGTTGGAAATAAAAAGGATATCCTACCTAAATCCGTAAAAGATGGTAAGGTAACCCAATGGTTGACAGAACGTGCCCACGAAGAAGGGATGCGTCCGGTGGATGTCATGTTGACATCTGCTCAAAATCATCATGCCATTAAAGAGCTAATCCAACGTATTGAAAACCTCCGTAAGGGTCGTGATGTCTATGTTGTTGGTGTGACGAATGTTGGTAAATCAACCTTAATTAATGCCATTATCAAGGAAATTACAGGTGATAAAGATGTTATCACAACCTCTCGTTTCCCTGGAACGACCCTTGATAAGATTGAAATCCCATTGGATGACGGTAGCTATATTTTTGATACACCAGGAATTATTCACCGACACCAGATGGCGCACTATCTGTCAGCGAAGGATCTCAAGTACGTTAGTCCTAAGAAGGAAATTAAGCCAAAAACTTACCAGTTAAATGCAGGACAAAGCCTATTCCTAGGCGGTCTTGGACGCTTTGACTTTATTGATGGTGATAAACAAGGATTTACAGCCTTCTTTGACAATAATCTAAAGCTTCATCGTACCAAACTAGAAGGCGCAGATGCCTTCTATGATAAGCATGTTGGAAGTCTCCTCATGCCTCCTGGGCCAAAGGAATTGGCTGATTTTCCAAAACTTGTTCGTCATGAATTTACTGTTAAAGATAAGACAGACATTGTCCTCTCAGGATTAGGATGGATCCGTGTCCAAGGAAAAGCTGACCAACCAACCATCGTTGCTGCTTGGGCACCAGAAGGTGTTGGCGTTGTCGTACGAAAAGCGATTATTTAAACTTAGTTAAGTAGTTAAAAGGAATAAACATGTCATTAACATCAAAACAACGTGCTTTCCTCAAATCGGAAGCACACACACTTAAACCTATTGTACAAATCGGGAAAAACGGTCTTAACGACCATATCAAAACTAGTGTTCGCAACGCCCTTGATGCCCGTGAATTGATCAAAGTAACCCTACTCCAAAACACTATGGAAGATATTCATGAGGTTGCTGAAATCTTGGAAGAAGAAATTGGCTGTGATACAGTTCTTAAGATTGGACGTATCTTGATTCTCTATAAAGAGTCAGCTAAAAAAGAAAATCGTAAGTTGTCACCAAAGGTCAAAGCTATCCAAAAATAGTTGCCGACTTTGCTTGGTGAAGGACAAACTAAGGTATAGGAACACTTTTGAAGCATTAAAGCTAGCCTTAAGACAGTTGTATAATGCTTGAAAAAGAGGAGGCGTACATGGCACTAGATCTCGTAACCCCATTTACAAAGGTTCAACTAGAGGAAGAAATCAAGGATACAGGCCGTAAGCAAGTGGGAATATTAGGTGGAAATTTCAATCCTGTCCACAATGCCCACTTGGTTGTTGCTGACCAGGTGCGTCAGCAGTTAGGTCTCGATGAAGTTCTTCTCATGCCTGAGTTTGAGCCACCTCATGTCGATAAAAAAGAAACCATTGATGAACAACATCGCCTAAATATGCTCATGTTGGCTATTAACGGCATTGAAGGTTTGGATATTGAAACCATCGAGTTGGAACGTAAGGGAATCAGCTATACCTATGACACTATGAAGCTCTTGACAGAGGCTAATCCTGATACGGATTATTACTTTATTATTGGAGCGGATATGGTCGAATACCTACCAAAATGGCATCGTATTGATGAACTAATCGAGATGGTCCAATTTGTTGGTGTTCAGCGTCCTAAGTATAAGGCTGGAACCTCATATCCCGTTATCTGGGTGGATGTGCCCCTTATGGATATTAGTTCGAGTGCAGTCAGAGCCTACATTAAGAAGGATCGTACACCTAACTTTATGGTGCCGCAGTCTGTACTTGCCTACATCAAGAAAGCGGGGCTCTATAAATGACCTATGAAAAATATCTAGACTATTCTCGTGAAGAACTTCTTGAAAAGGTTCGAGCAGTCATGAGTCCTAAACGCTTCAATCATGTTCTGGGTGTTGAGCGAGCTGCTATTGCTCTTGCTGAAAAGTACGGATATGATACTGAAAAAGCTGGCTTAGCTGGTTTGCTTCATGATTATGCCAAGGAACTTCCAAATCAGGAATTCTTGGAGCTTATCGATAAATATAAGCTTGATCCTGAATTAAAAAAATGGGGAAACAATGTCTGGCATGGTATGGTTGGGATTTACAAAATCCAAGAAGATTTGGGATTGACTGATCCCGAAATTCTACGCAGTATTGAGATCCATACCGTCGGAAGCCATGAAATGTCAACCCTAGATAAGATTGTCTATGTGGCTGATTATATTGAGCATAACCGTAATTTCCCTTTGGTAGAGGAAGCTAGACAAGTAGCAGAGCAATCCTTGGATAAGGCCGTTGCTTTTGAAACAGTCCATACGGTAGAACACTTGGCCCACCAAGCTCTACCGATTTTCCCGCAAACCTTAGAAACCTATAATGCTTTTGTGCATTACTTAAAAGATTAATAACAATTACTGGAGAATATCATTGACTAAAGAAAAATTACTTGAATTGGTTGTCAAAGCTGCTGATGAAAAGCGAGCTGAAGACATTGTTGCCCTTGATTTGTACGGCCTTACAAGCCTAACAGATTACTTTGTTATTTTGAGTGCAATGAATAGCCGTCAGTTGGAAGCTATTGCTGACAACATCCGTGAGAAAGTGAAAGAAGCTGGCCTTGACGCTAGTCACATGGAAGGTGACAACAAGGGTGGTTGGATTCTTTTGGATCTTAACGACGTCGTTGTTCACATCTTTACAGAAGATGAACGTGCTCACTATAACCTTGAAAAACTCTGGCACGAAGCACCAATGGTAGATGTGTCAGCTTATTTGGCATAAAAATTGAACTCAGTTGGCGACAACTGGGTTTTGTTGCTTAAACTAAAGATTTAATAGGAAGGATAGAGCCTTGTGTTTGGTTGGTTTGTTAACTGAATACGAGCTGAAAGCCGTGAGAAAAAGATAAACTTTCGTATCTAGTGATACGGCAGAAAGTTTCCTATTTTCTCTGTGCTTTTGACGCTCTTTGTATCTTAGAAAGGATTTGAACCCGTCCTGTAATCGTCGGAAAATAGACAGTTCTATGTCAAATTATCAATATTAAAATTTATTATTTGGCGCAGTAGCTGATTGGACTCTTCATTCGCTTTTTAAGCTCGGAAGAGTACCTAATCAGCCTTGCGGGGGTGAGACAACGAACGATTTTTTTAAGAAAACTCGTTCTGTCTCACTCCCCCTAATTTTCATTCCGATTATGGACGGACTTGGTATCATCATTATGGCTACTTATGAAACTTTTGCGGCGGTCTACGACGCTGTTATGGATGATAGTCTTTACGATTTGTGGACGGATTTCTCCCTCCGTCATTTGCCAAAGACTAAGGAAAAAAAGAAATTGCTTGAATTGGCTTGTGGAACTGGGATTCAATCTGTACGTTTTTCTCAAGCTGGTTTTGATGTAACTGGACTCGATTTGAGTGCTGATATGTTGAAGATTGCGGAGAAGCGTGCGTCTTCCGCCAAACAGAAAATTGACTTTATTGAAGGCAACATGTTGAATTTATCGCAAGCTGGTAAGTACGACTTTGTGACTTGCTACTCAGATTCAATCTGCTATATGCAGGACGAAGTAGAGGTTGGGGATGTCTTCAAAGAGGTTTACAATGTCCTCAATGAGGGTGGCGTCTTTATCTTTGATGTGCACTCAACCTATCAGACGGATGAGGTTTTCCCTGGCTATTCCTACCATGAAAATGCAGAAGACTTTGCTATGCTTTGGGATACCTATGAGGATGCGGCACCACATTCTATCGTCCATGAATTGACCTTCTTTGTCCAAGAGGAAGATGGAAGCTTTAGTCGACATGATGAGGTCCATGAGGAGCGTACCTATGAGGTCTTGACTTACGATATCTTGTTGGAGCAAGCTGGCTTCAAATCCTTCAAGCTTTACGCCGATTTTGAGGATAAGGAACCGACAGAAACTAGTGCACGTTGGTTCTTTGTAGCCCAAAAATAAGAGCTATGACAGTTACAGGTATTATTGCTGAGTTCAATCCTTTTCATAACGGCCACAAGTATCTCTTGGATCAGGCTGAAGGCGTAAAAATCGTTGCCATGTCCGGGAATTTTGTCCAGCGAGGTGAGCCAGCTATTGTGGATAAGTGGACTAGGGCTCAGATGACTTTGGAAAATGGGGCAGACCTCGTGGTTGAGTTGCCTTTCTTGACGGCAGTCCAGTCTGCCGATTATTTTGCTGCTGGAGCCGTCTATATCTTGTCACGACTGGGAATTGATAGCCTTACTTTTGGAACGGAAGAAGTCCTAGATTACCAGGCAATAGCAAATGTCTATGCTGAAAAGTCCGAGGACATGGAAGCCTTTGTGGAAAACTTGCCGAGTGACCTATCTTATCCACAGAAGACGCAAAAAATGTGGGAGAAATTTGCTGGTGTGGACTTTACTGGCAATACACCCAATCATATCCTAGGATTAGCCTATGCCAAAGCTTGTGCTGGTAAGGGCATTAAGTTGAATCCTATCCAGAGACAAGGGGCTGGCTATCATTCCTCAGACAAGGAAGTATCTTTCGCCTCAGCGACCAGTCTACGTCTCCACAAGCAAGATAGTGATTTTGTGGATAAGTTCATGCCCAATAGCAAACTTTTTCAGACTTCTCCACAGGTCTCTTGGGATAATTATTTCCAATTGCTGGTTTATCAGATTCTTACACACCCTGATTTGACCAGTGTTTTTCAGGTGAATGAAGAGATTGCCAGTCGTTTAAAAGCTGCTATCCGTGAGGCCTCTTCTGTGGAGGAATTGGTGGATAAGGTAGCAACTAAACGATATACAAAGGCTCGTGTACGTCGTATTTTGACTTATATCCTGGTCGGAGCTGTGGACAACTCTCTGCCTGAATCCATTCATGTGCTTGGGTTTTCTCAAAAAGGGCAGTCTCATCTCAAATCTGTGAAAAAGACTGTGGATATAGTGGCTCGGATTGGAAGGGAACCTTGGGATATGCTTACACAACAAGCGGATAATGTTTATCAATTAGGTAACTCCGAGCTTTGCGAACAAAACTTTGGACGTGTACCGATTAGAGTAAAATAGTTTTATAGAAGGTCTACCTTTGGTAGGCTTTTTTAATCTTTTTTCGAATAAATGTTATAGAAAGTATAAACTTGTCAGGAACTTGTACAAGTTTATACTTTTGGTATATAATAAAGGAAAAGAGGAAAATGAGGTATGCTAATGGAAGCAGTCGTCTATTCAACGTTTCGAAATCATTTGAAGGATTATATGAAAAAGGTTAATGATGAATTTGAACCTCTAGCTGTAGTCAATAAAAATCCTGATGAAGATATTGTAGTGGTCTCAAAGAGTGAGTGGGATAGCATTCAAGAAACATTGCGTATTGTTCAAAATAAAGAACTATCAGACAAGGTTTTAAGAGGAATGGCTCAGGTACGTGCTGGAGAGACTCAAGAGCATGCACTAAAGGAGTAGAAAATGTTACTCACTTTCACTGAAGATGCATGGATAGATTATTGTTATTGGCAAAATCAGGACAGGAAGACACTTAAGCGAATCAATAAGCTGATTAAAGACATTCAACGGGATCCTTTTTCAGGTATTGGGAAACCAGAGCCCTTGAAGTATGACTTTCAAGGAGCTTGGTCTCGGCGAATTGATGCTGAA
The DNA here is from genome assembly GCF_001807855.1 of Streptococcus sp. HMSC10E12. Taxonomy (NCBI): domain Bacteria; kingdom Bacillati; phylum Bacillota; class Bacilli; order Lactobacillales; family Streptococcaceae; genus Streptococcus; species Streptococcus sp. HMSC10E12. Next base: position 220,072 of record NZ_KV791083.1, on the reverse strand, counting down.
AATCGTTTGATTTATATGATTGATGGTAAGAGTGTCGCCTTTCTCTCTTTTAAAGATCATTATTAGGTCTACCTCTGGTAGGCTTTTTTTACTTTCCGTAAATTATTTTCCAAAAGGTCAAAAAAGATCAAGCAAAACTATTGACCTATACTGACCAATGGTGTATTATAATCTCATAAGGACTTAGCTTCCTTATAAATCTTGCAGTGCTTGCCTAAATACTTGTCATAAAGTTATTTTGGTTTGACTGCAAAAAAATATGACAAAGGTCAAAAAAAGTCAAAAAAACTATTGACTATTACTGACCAATGTTGTACAATATAAACATAAGGAAATGAAATCCTTATGAAGGCTGTGTCAATAGCCCATATACCAATAAAAAGGATTGCAGCTAGTCTGCAAAAATTTTCATCTGAAAGGTCAGTAAAAGTCAAAACTAAATTCTTGACCCAAGCAGATGAAAGGTATATGATACAGCTATAAGGAAAAAGGTTTCCTTAATCTACAAGTTTCTTTCTGAAAGAGGCTTAGAAGTTAGCTATATTGAGAGATTCACAGAAAGAAGGTGGCTCTTATGCTAAATGACAATTTATTTAAGACTGTGAAAGTTCTCAGTCTCCTACCAAGAGCAAAACCTGAAATTATTAGAAGAGTAGTTGAAGCTACTAAAAATTTTTAGGGTTTTGGTCAGTAAAAGTCAAAAAACACATTAACATAAAAATAACACTTAAAAAATTTCACAAGAAAACACAAAACGAGGTAATTATATGAACAACAACTTTAACAATATGGACGATCTTTTCAATCAATTGATGGGGAACATGGGTGGTTACCGTTCAGAAAACCGTCGCTACATGATTAACGGTCGTGAAGTGACACCTGAAGAATTTGCTATCTACCGTCAAACAGGTCAATTGCCTAGTAATGAAGGTGAAGCAGTGAACCCAACTCAACATCAAGGTAAAGGACCTAAACAAGATGGTATTCTTGCTAAACTTGGTCGTAACTTGACTGAAGAAGCTCGCGAAGGTAAATTGGATCCTGTTATCGGACGTAACAAAGAAATCCAAGAAGCTTGCGAAATCTTGGCTCGTCGTACCAAGAATAACCCAGTCCTTGTCGGGGACGCTGGTGTTGGTAAAACAGCTGTAGTTGAAGGTTTGGCTCAAGCTATCGTTAATGGTGATGTCCCAGCTGCTATCAAGAACAAAGAAATCATCTCAATTGATATTTCTGGACTTGAAGCTGGTACGCAATACCGTGGTAGCTTTGAAGAAAACATTCAAAACTTGGTAAATGAAGTCAAAGAAGCTGGAAATATTATCCTCTTCTTCGATGAAATCCACCAAATTCTTGGTGCCGGAAGCACTGGCGATGGCCAAGGGTCTAAAGGTCTTGCTGATATCTTGAAACCTGCTCTTTCACGTGGTGAATTGACAGTGATTGGTGCAACAACTCAGGATGAATACCGTAACACTATCTTGAAGAACGCTGCTCTTGCTCGTCGTTTCAACGAAGTTAAGGTTAATGCTCCTTCTGCTGAAGATACCTTCAAGATTCTCCAAGGTATCCGTGATCTTTATGAAAAACACCACAATGTTATCTTGCCAGATGATGTCTTGAAAGCAGCAGTAGATTTCTCTGTCCAATACATTCCACAACGTAGCTTGCCAGATAAGGCTATCGACCTTGTCGATGTAACAGCGGCTCACTTGGCTGCTCAACACCCAGTGACTGATGTGAATGCTGTTGAACATGAAATCGAAGAAGAAAAAGCTAAACAAGAAGCTGCAGCTGCCAAAGAAGACTACGAAGCAGCTCTAAATGCTAAAGTTCGCATTGAAGAACTTGAAAAGAAAATTGCTAACCACACAGCAGACCTTAAAGTCACTGCAACTGTTAACGATGTGGCTGAATCTGTAGAACGTATGACTGGTATCCCAGTATCGCAAATGGGAGCAACTGATATCGAACGTTTGAAAGATATGGGCCACCGTTTGCAAACTAAGGTTATCGGTCAAGATAAAGCCGTTGAAGCAGTGGCACGTGCCATCCGTCGTAACCGTGCAGGATTTGACGAAGGTAACCGTCCAATTGGTAGCTTCCTCTTTGTAGGACCTACTGGTGTTGGTAAAACTGAGTTGGCTAAACAATTGGCTCTTGATATGTTCGGAACAAAAGATGCTATCATCCGTTTGGACATGTCAGAATACAGCGACCGCACAGCCGTTTCTAAATTGATTGGTACAACAGCTGGTTATGTTGGTTATGATGACAATAGCAATACTTTGACAGAACGTGTTCGCCGTAACCCATACTCAATCGTCCTTCTCGACGAAATTGAAAAGGCTGACCCTCAAGTCATCACCCTTCTCCTCCAAGTTTTGGATGATGGTCGTTTGACAGATGGTCAAGGTAACACTGTAAACTTCAAGAATACTGTGATTATCGCAACTTCAAACGCTGGCTTTGGTTACGAAGCTAACTTGACAGAAGATGCTGATAAACCAGAACTTATGGATCGTTTGAAACCTTACTTCCGTCCAGAATTCCTTAACCGTTTCAATGCTGTCATCGAATTCTCACACTTGAGCAAAGAAGATCTTTCTAAGATTGTAGACCTTATGTTGGTTGAAGTTAACAAGACGCTTTCTAAGAAAGACATTGACTTGGCAGTTAGCGAAGCTGCTAAAGAATACATGACTGAAGAAGGCTACGACGAAGTCATGGGTGTTCGTCCACTCCGCCGTGTGGTTGAACAACAAATCCGTGACAAAGTCACAGACTTCCACTTGGATAACCTTGATGCTAAACACCTAGAAGCTGATATGGAAGATGGTGTCTTGGTTATCAAAGAAAAAGATGCTAAATAAAAAGCATAAAGCCTCCTAATCCTATTTATGAAGCAGAGATGTTAAACGTCTCTGCTTTTCTTTTTATAAATTTTTTAGACTTTCCTTGGGTGCTAGGGACGGAAGTGACTTCCTAGCGGATTCCATTCCTAAGATTTGAGCCTGGGTCTCAAATCTTCCGAGTGAGGGAAACATTATTGCTTCTCTCACTTTTAGCACAGCGGAAAGTATCTGATCTATACAGAGTGGGGTGAGTAAGAATTTGATAATAGCAAGCGTATTCAAAATTGTCTGTATAGAGTCAAGCGAGAGAAGAAAATAAAAGTATTAGGTTAACTCATTTGTAATAATCTGAAAAAACATAAAAAAATTTATTTTATTTTCATAAATAGTTGACAGTTAGTAAAATTAAAAATATAATATATAACGAAAATTAAATAGTGAGGAAATTTTATGAAAAAGATTACTATTCTATTATTGCTTTTGATTGGGATTGTTACATTATCAGCTTGTACAAACTCTAATGAAAGTAAAACGTATGATGGAGCTTTTATAAAGTCTTTAGCCAAGGGTCTAGATGCTCGTTGGAAGTATATTGATAATGAAAAAAGTGACTCGGCTAGTTCGTTTAAAAAAGCAATTAATAAAGAATTAGATGAAATTAGTGAATATAAAGATAAGAAGTTTAAGGATAGTAAACTTCAAGAGTTAGCAATTTCTTATATTAATGAATTAAATAATGGATTAGAAATTGCGAAAACATATGGTTCGGATAGTTTTGAAACCAAGTGGGATGAGCATATTGGTAAAAGAACATCCTTACTTTCTGCAATAGATAAAATAAATTCTATTCCAGTACAAGATAAAGATAGTTTATCAGAGTTACTTGCTCAAGGAAATGAAGTTAAAGATAACAATGCAAAGAAAGAAGCTATTGAAAATCTTGTTAAGAATATCAATTTTACAGTAGATAATACTAAATCTAATGAATATACAAAATATTATTCTGCAACAGTTGAGAATACAACAGAATATTTAATAAAAGATATCTACTTAACAATTAATTTGGTAAATGCTGACGGTGTTACAGTTGGTACGCAGTACGTATCTGCTAATAACTGGGCTCCATCTGGTAAGACTCTGTTTGAGTTCTCTCAGTTTAAGGGTGATAATGAGTTTACAACAACTCAAGTCTCTATAAGTTCTTTTAATGCTGAAAAAACTGAATAACAAAAAGGTAAGTAGCACAGGCTACTTACCTTTATTCTTTATCATCACCTTGATACTTTTGCAAGCGTTCTTGGATGATATTGAGTCGGGGTTCGAGGTCTTTCTTGAAGACACGTGTTTTATAGTTGAGGTCTTGCTTAATGTCAGCAAGAACAAGGTTTTGTTCCTTGATGATGTCAAGGTTGCGTTTGATATTGTCCAAATCGTAGGAGATATTTTCTCGTGATTGGTTGAGGTCTAGGATTTCCTCTTTGATGTCTTCACGTCGTTTATAGGCGTAGTAGGCACCGTAGGCGAGGGCTCCAAGAGCTAGAAAGCGTCCAATTTTCATTCTGTTACCTCTTTAGCGATGCTGTCAGCAAGGTCAGCCAGGGCAGCGAAGTCTGGTTCGTGTTCGTCAAATCCCATGTGGATACCATCGTCTGCACCGTAACGAGGAACGAGATGAATATGAGCGTGGAAGACGGTTTGTCCAGCAACTTCTTCGTTGTTATTAAGGATATTCATGCCGATTGCTCTAGTTGCTTTTTGCACGGCACGAGCAATTTTTGGAACACGGCTAAAGACAGTCTCAGCAGTCTCAGCAGACATTTCTAAGATGTTACGAACGTGCTCTTTAGGAATAACCAAGGTATGTCCTTTTGTAGCTTGTGAAATATCGAGGAAGGCTAGAACCTTGTCGTCCTCGTAGACTTTTGATGAAGGGATTTCTCCAGATATAATTTTACAGAAAATACAATTATCCATAATAACGACCTTTCCATGAGTTTTTGTTATAATAGATTATATCATACCAAAGAGAGAAAAGATAATGCTTAAATTAGAAAAGGTGACGGGTGGTTACGCTAATATTCCCGTCCTAAAAGATGTGACTTTTGAGGTGGCTGATGGCGAATTAGTTGGTCTTATCGGTCTTAATGGTGCTGGGAAATCAACAACAATTAACGAGATTATTGGTCTCTTAACACCTTATGGGGGACAGATTGCCATTGATGGGTTAACCATTCAGCAAGATTCAGCTAGCTATCGTCAGAAGATTGGTTACATCCCTGAAACGCCAAGCCTCTATGAAGAATTGACGCTTCGTGAACATTTGAAAACGGTGTTGATGGCCTATGGTCTTGATGTGACTGAAGGAATGGCACGTGCGGACAAGTACCTTAAGCTCTTTCGTTTAGATGAAAAGCTAGATTGGTTCCCGACTCAGTTTTCAAAGGGGATGAAGCAGAAGGTCATGATTATCTGTGCCTTTATTGTGAATCCAAGTCTTTTCATTGTTGATGAGCCCTTCCTAGGTTTGGATCCCTTGGCGATTTCGGACTTGATTGAGCTTTTGGCTGAGGAAAAAGCGAATGGTAAGGCGATTCTCATGTCTACCCACGTTTTGGATTCGGCTGAGAAAATGTGTGATCGCTTTGTGATTTTGCACCATGGACAGGTCTTAGCACAGGGGACTCTCGAGGAGCTCCGTCAGACTTTTGGCGACGATAGTGCTAGTCTTAACGATATCTACATGCAGTTAACTAAGGGAGAATTGTCATGATAGCTAAGCTATTTAAGGAGCGTAGCAAGCGATTCAATGCCCGCTGTGCTAAGTATAGTCGCTACGTTTTTAATGATCATTTTATCTTGGTTCTTCTCTTTCTGCTAGGCTTTGTCTTGGTTCAGTATAGCCAGTTGCTGAAGCATTTTCCAAAAAATCCGTGGGCAATCATTCTTGGCTTGCTTGTGCTTTGTCTGTTATTACCTTTCTGGGGGAATATTGCGACTTATCTAGAACCTGCGGACAAGCACTACCTTTTGGTTAAGGAAGAAGAGGTACTAGACCATGTTAAGAAGGCAACAGGACGTGCTTTTAGATTTTGGTTAATAGTACAAACCCTGATTTTTATTTTGGTTATTCCTCTCTTTTTAGCCTTGGGACTTCCAGTTTGGGGAGTTATCCTTGTAGCTGTGGCTATGGCTATTCTTAAGTACTTCATTTTTCAGAAAAAGGCTCAACCTTTTTATAAGCAGTCTGGACTGAATTGGACTGAGGCTATTGCAGCGGAAAATAAGCGTCAACAATCGATTCTGAAGTTCTTTTCACTCTTTACCAATGTTAAAGGGATTACGTCGAGTGTTAAACGCCGTGCTTATTTGGATGGTATTCTCAAACGTACAAAGAAAGACAAGGAACATACTTGGTACAATCTTTACCTAAGAGCCTTCTTGCGTTCTGGGGATTACTTTGCCCTTAGTTTACGCCTGTTTGCCCTAACACTTCTAGTTATCTTTTTGGTTCCTGAAAAATGGTTGGCTATGGTGCTTGTGGTTGTTTTTGATTACCTCTTGCTCTTTCAGCTCACGGCACTTAAATCGCACTTTGCTTATCAGAGAATGGCTAACCTTATGCCAGTTGGAAAAGACATGCAGGTAAGCAATCTTAAGCGCTTGATTAGCCAGATTGTACTTGGGATGACTCTGGTACAGGCTATTTGTCTCTTCGACCTTAAGTTTAGCCTGATTTTGGTTGGAATGATGCTAGTTCTGAGCCTTGTTTACCTACCAGCCAAGCTTAAGAAGATGATTGACTAACACCTATTAAATAAGTTAAAATAGAAACGAATGACTAAAGAAAAAGGAGATGCCTAGGTGACATCAACAGATAAAGATTTGAGCCTGACTCCTCTCAAAGGAAATAGTGGTAAGGCCTATATGGGAACTTACCCAAACGGAGATCGCGTCTTTGTGAAGATGAATACAACACCAATCTTGGCAGCTCTTGCCAAGGAACAGATTGCACCACAGCTCTTGTGGGCTAAGCGTCTGGGAAATGGTGACATGATGAGTGCACAGGAGTGGCTTGATGGTCGTATTTTGACCAAACATGACATGAACAGTAAACAGATTATCCAAATTCTTGGTAATTTGCACCGCTCTAAACACTTGGTTAATCAACTCTTGCAGTTGGATTATCATATTGAAAATCCTTTTGATCTTCTACACGAGTGGGAAGAAAATGCCGCTTATCAATTGCGTGAAAATGGCTTCCTTCAAGACGTTGTTAGAGATTTGAAACGCCATCTTCCTGAGTTTCGTGCGGAGATTGCAACAATTGTTCACGGAGATGCTCGTCATAGTAACTTTGTCATCACAACCTCAGGATTGATTTATTTGGTTGATTGGGATTCTGTACGTCTAACAGATCGTATGTATGATGTGGCACAGATCCTCAGCCATTATATTCCATTGGCACATTGGCCCCAGTGGTTGTCATATTATGGCTATAAGAACAATGACCTTGTGATGGACAAGATTTACTGGTATGGGCAATTTTCATATTTGACACAGATTTCAAAATTCTTTGATAGCCGTGATATGGAACATGCCAACCGAGAGATTTATGAACTTCGTAAATTCAGAGAGACCTTGCACAGATATTAGAAAGTAGACATGCGAGTTAGAAAACGTAAAGGTGCAGAGGAACACCTAGCTAACCATCCTCAGTACGTTATTCTTGAGCCGGAAGCTGCTAAAGGTAAGTGGCATGAGCTTTTTGGTAATGATAATCCTATCCATATCGAGGTAGGATCTGGTAAAGGGGCCTTCATTACTGGTATGGCCCAACAAAACCCTAACATCAACTACATTGGTATTGATATTCAGTTGTCTGTTTTGAGTTACGCCTTGGATAAGGTCTTGGCCTCTGGTGCTGAAAATGTCAAGCTCTTGCGTGTGGATGGATCTTCCTTGACCAACTATTTTGAAGATGGCGAAGTGGATATGATGTATCTGAATTTCTCAGATCCATGGCCTAAGAGCCGTCATGAGAAACGTCGTCTAACTTACAAGACTTTCCTAGATACTTATAAGCAAATTCTGCCTGAAAATGGAGAGATTCACTTTAAGACAGACAATCGTGGACTTTTCGAATACAGTTTGGCGAGCTTTTCACAGTATGGAATGGTTATCAACAAAGTTTGGTTGGACCTTCATGCAAGTGATTATGAGGGCAATGTCATGACTGAGTACGAGCGTAAGTTCTCAGAAAAAGGTCAGGTCATCTACCGAGTAGAGGCTCAGTTTAAAGATTAAATCTTGAAAACTTGATTAAAAATAACGATTAGCCTATTGATGGCTAATCGTTTGATATGGAGAGGTCGCATAGAGGCCGAGTGCGCACGCTTGGAAAGCGTGTAGTCCTTAACGGGGCTCGGGGGTTCGAATCCCCTCCTCTCCTTTGAGAAATAGACAAAAAATCCCTTCTATGACAGAAGGGACCTTTTTGTTGTCGTTAATTGAAAAAGCTTCTTAGTCCCAAGGGCTCTGAATACCTGCAACCCAACCAGTACAGAGGGCGCTAGTGATATTAAAACCGCCGGTATGGGCATTGATGTCTAGGACCTCTCCTGCAAAGTGTAGGTGAGGGACTTTTTTACTTTCTAGGGTCTTGGGATTAATTTCCTTAAGGTCAACGCCACCTTTAGTCACAAAGGATTTGGCAAGTGACATTTTACCTGTGATTGGGATTTCCATATCCTTAAGCTGACTGATAATGTTTTCCAAGTCTTTGGGGTGCAGTTGTTTAACCTTGTTATCAGCCTTGTCTTCTGCTAGGAATTCAGCGACTCGCTCAGGCACAAGAGCTTTGAGGGTGTTTTTGACAGATTTCTCACGGTTTTCCTCAAAGTAAGTCTTGAGATTCTCTTGGCTTTGGTTGGGAAGAAAGTCAAGATGAGCAATCTCACCACCCTTGACAAAGCTGGAAAGACGTAGGGCAGCTGGTCCAGATAGGCCAAAATGGGTGAAAAGAAGGTCGTGGGTAATCTTGTGTTTGCCATAGGACAGAGTGACATCGTCAAGAGAAATTCCCTGTAAAGCCTTGTGGGGAAAGTCCGTTAGGAGTGGACTTTCCGCAGCTTCAAGATTAGTGACATGGAGCTTAAAATGGCGGGCAATATCATGTCCAAAACCAGTTGAACCAGTCGATGGGTAAGATTTTCCTCCAGTTGTAATGATGAGTTTATCACTGGTAAAAGTCTGGTCTGAAGACTTAACTTGGAATTGCTCATCAACCTTTTTGACGGAGACAACTTCTGTATTGGTAAGGATACTAGCACCTAGTTCTTGAATTTTATTTTCCAGAGCTTGGATGATGGTCCGTGATTTATCTGTCTTAGGGAAAACACGTCCGTGATCCTCAACCTTGAGTTTGACACCATTGTCCTCGAAAAAAGCAATGATATCGTGGTTATCAAATTGTGAAAAGACGCTATAGAGGAAACGTCCATTACCAGGAATGCCTGCTAGAAGATCGTCTAAAGTCCCGTTGTTAGTAACATTACAACGTCCACCACCAGTACCAGCCAGCTTCTTTCCGAGACGTTTATTTTTTTCAATTAGGAGAGTTTGTTGGCCATAGAAGGCTGAGGCAATGGTCGCCATCATGCCAGCAGGCCCCCCACCAATAACGATAGTATCAAAATGTTTCATGCCTTTATTTTAGCATAATTTAAAAAGGGAGAATAGTTGGTAAATGGTCAGTTTTTTTAGACAATTTATGTTAGAATAGGAGTAGAAGTTTAAATTAGAATAGTTATTAACTATGGAGGAAAATATCGTGTCTGAAAATAACATGAAACACCGTTCATCTGTTTACGATAGCATGGTTAAATCACCTAACCGTGCCATGCTTCGTGCGACTGGGATGACGGATGATAGTTTTGAAAAGCCTATTGTTGGGGTTATCTCAACTTGGGCTGAGAACACACCATGTAATATCCACTTGCACGGTTTTGGTCAAATTGCCAAAGAAGGTGTTAAAGACGCGGGTGCTTGGCCAGTTCAATTTGGTACGATTACCGTTGCCGATGGTATTGCCATGGGGACACCAGGGATGCGTTTCTCATTGACATCTCGTGATATCATTGCCGACTCAATCGAAGCAGCTATGGGTGGTCACAATGTCGATGCCTTTGTTGCTATTGGTGGTTGTGATAAGAATATGCCTGGTTCTATGATTGCCATTGCTAACATGGATATCCCAGCGATTTTTGCCTATGGTGGTACCATTGCGCCAGGTAATCTTAACGGTAAGGATATCGACTTGGTTTCTGTTTTCGAAGGTATCGGTAAATGGAACCACGGTGATATGACTGCCGAAGAGGTTAAAGAACTTGAATGTAATGCCTGCCCTGGCCCTGGTGGTTGTGGTGGTATGTATACTGCCAACACAATGGCGACAGCAATCGAAGTAATGGGTATGAGTCTTCCAGGATCATCATCTCACCCTGCAGAATCGGCTGAGAAAAAAGCAGATATCGAAGAAGCAGGTCGTGCGGTTGTTAAGATGCTTGAACTAGGTCTTAAACCATCAGATATCTTGACACGTGAAGCCTTTGAAGATGCCATCACCGTCACAATGGCACTTGGTGGTTCAACAAATGCGACACTTCACTTGCTTGCTATTGCTCACGCAGCTAATGTTGATTTGACACTTGAAGATTTCAACGATTTCCAAGAGCGTGTGCCTCACTTGGCTGACTTGAAACCATCAGGTCAATATGTCTTCCAAGACCTTTACAACGTCGGTGGTGTGCCAGCCGTTATGAAATACCTTCTTAAGAATGGTTTCCTTCACGGTGATCGTATCACATGTACTGGTAAGACTGTTGCAGAAAACTTGGAGGCCTTCGATGATTTGACACCAGGTCAAAAAGTCATTATGCCGCTTGAAAATCCTAAACGTGCTGATGGTCCATTGATTATCTTGAAAGGTAACTTGGCTCCAGAAGGTGCGGTTGCTAAAGTATCAGGGGTTAAAGTTCGTAACATTACTGGTCCTGCTAAAGTATTTGACTCAGAAGAAGATGCCATCGAAGCCGTTCTTTCTGATGAAATCGTTGATGGCGACGTAGTTGTTGTACGTTTTGTAGGTCCTAAGGGTGGTCCTGGTATGCCAGAAATGTTGTCATTGTCATCAATGATCGTTGGTAAGGGGCAAGGGGACAAGGTTGCCCTCTTGACAGACGGACGTTTCTCAGGTGGTACTTACGGACTCGTTGTTGGTCACATTGCTCCTGAAGCTCAGGTTGGTGGACCTATTGCTTACCTCCGTACAGGTGATATGGTTACAGTTGACCAAGATACTAAAGAAATTACTATGCACGTTTCAGACGAAGAGTTGGCGAAACGTAAAGCTGAGACTGAGTTGCCACCACTTTATAGCCGTGGTGTCCTCGGTAAGTATGCTCACATCGTTTCTTCAGCATCTCGTGGTGCCGTTACCGACTTCTGGAACATGGATAAATCAGGTAAAGCCTAATTACATGATATAAAATAAAATCACACCGGCCATTTGTTCGATGTGATTTTTTGGTGTTAAATCCTAAGACAGTTGATTATAGTATCATGACAAGTGATCGTCTATCTGCTGTTAGCCTGATAAAAAACCGGTTGGAGATGTCCAATCGGTTTTCCTTTTATTTTCCGCCTCGAGGTGAGATACCAAGAGCAATGCGTCCATAACGACTGATACGTGTCATCTTCCAGACTGGTGAATAAGTGGTCTCCACCTTGACAGAGTTAATGCCGTCGATGGCTTTTAGCTTTTCAGCGATTTCATAAGGCATTGTCTCTTCACAGCCACAACCAGTATCAGTAAAGGTCATAAGGAAGTAGCAGTGGCCATTTTCATCGACAGTGATTTCATAAATCAAACCAAGGTTGTAAATATCTAGCTCAATCTCAGGGTCGAATACAGTGGTCATTTGTTCAACGATTGCCTCTAAGAAGGGCTGGGCCAAATCATTGACCTTAATATCATCACGGAAGTTTTTCATAGGACTCATTCTTTCTATTTTGCTTTTGTTTATTATGGCATAATTTAGGGCTTTTTTCAATCTCAGATGGCAATATGAGGCTTTAGTGAGCGAGTGGATTGACAATAAAAAAACTCCAACAGTTAAACCGTTGAAGATAATGTGATTTATGCTTCAATATCAAGCAGTTTTGCAACCAAGGTTGCTCGAATGCCACCCATAATTGGAGCAAGAATGAAAATCCCAAACCTTGTGGAATTGTTCCCACCATTCCTAGATACAACAGATCTGATATCGGCCAAACCTAATTTGGAAGTACCGGTTGTATAAGTCAAAGACTTTCCTTCTATATACATTTACACCCACACCTAGTTTACCAAAAGCTTAGCTTCCTATCAAGTAAATTGTTTGAAGAGTGAAAGGAAAAAGTGACTTAAAAAGAGCCCTTCAGATATCCGGAATAACTAGTCAAATTGACAGAAAGGAGTGATTGTGATATTCTCATAGTAAGACATTTCAAGAGAAAATGAGGCTATTATGAGTATTGAAAAGACAGTCAGCGAGATTGCTGAAATCCTTGGCGTTAGTCGTCAAGCAGTCAATAATCGTGTCAAACAACTTCCAGAAGAAGATTTAGAAAAAAATGCTAAAGGGGTTACTGTCGTTAAGCGCAGTGGCTTGATTAAGTTGGAGGAAATCTACAAGAAAACTATCTTTGACGATGAGCCAATCGATGAAGAAACAAAGCAACGTGAGTTGTTAGAGATTCTTGTAGACGAGAAAAACTCTGAGATTGCCCGTCTTTATGCTCAGTTGAAGGCTAAGGATGAGCAGTTGTCTAACATGGATGATCAATTGCGTGTCAAAGACGTTCAAATCGCTGAAAAGGACAAGCAAATCGATCAACAGCAACAATTGACCTTGACTGCTATGAAGGACAAGGAAGAACTTAAACTGGAACTCGATGAGGCTAAGGTTGAGGTTGACGAAGCTAAGGCCCAAGTGGAAGAAATCCAGACCAAACAAGAAGAAGCTTCTAAAAAAGGTTTCTTTGGACGTCTATTTGGAAAATAAAAAAGAAGCTGGGACTCAGTCTCAGCTTTAACTATTATAGGAGATAAAATGGAAAATTTAGAAACTTATATTGCCTTTGATTTAGAGTTCAACACAGTGGACGGGGTTAGACATATTATCCAAGTATCGGCCGTTAAGATGGCTCAGCATGAGGAAGTGGATCAGTTTGACTCTTTTGTCTATTCGGACGTTCCTTTGCAGTCCTTTATCAATGGTTTGACGGGGATTACAGCGGACAAGATTGCCAAGGCACCAAAGCTAGAGTCCGTTCTAGCGGATTTTAAATCATTTGTTGGCGACACTCCACTTATCGGCTACAATGCCCTTAAGTCGGACTTGCCTCTTTTGTCGGAAAATGGTTTGGACTTGGAAGAGCAATATGCTTTAGATGTTTTTGATGAGGCTTTTGACCGTCGTGCTTCGGATTTGAATGGTATTGTCAACCTCAAGCTAACCAGTGTGGCAGATTTCTTCGGAATCAAGGGACACGGTCATAACAGCTTGGAGGATGCTCGGATGACCGCTCAGATTTACGAGAAGTTTCTCGAATTAGATGAGAATGCCAAGCTTCTGGAGCAACAGGAAGAAGTCAGTAACAATCCTTTTGCGGCTTTAGGTTTGGGTGGTCTTTTCGACTAAACCTTTACAGGAGCTGTAAAGGTTGTAAAGAGTGATAGCTAACTTTTTCTGTAAGAAAAGAAAATCCTCTAGGGTTATAGCTTGCATATTACCTTGCGTTATAAGGTAGAATCTAGGTATCAAAGGTGGTGAAAGACCTCCCTTGATAGAAAATCTTAAAAGGAGGTGACTGAGATGTCGCAGTTTTCAACAGGAGAGTTGGCTAAAGCAGCAGAAGTGTCTGTTAGGACCGTCCAGTACTATGATCAACGAGGGATCTTGACGCCATCTGAAGTCACAGAGGGTGGTCGGAGAATCTATCACGACTCAGATTTGGAACGACTACAAGTCATTTGTTTCTTAAGAGATTTGGATTTCTCAATCAAACAAATCCAAAAACTCTTGCAAGAGGAGAATAGGGAACAGGTTTTAGAGCTTTTATTGACAGACCAAATTGAAAGCTTGGAAAAGTCTTCAGAGGAAATAGAGGTCAAACTAAAACGTGCCCGTCACTTGCAAAAAGCAACTGCTAAACGACATCAACTTTCGTTGGAAGATTTGTCAGACATTTCACGTCTTATGGAAAATCAAAAATCATGGCGTCATTTGCAGTTGAGAATGTATGGGAGTGTCATTCTAACCTCCCTTCTTTATCTGATGGGTCTACTGGTTGTCATTTATTATTTTAAGGATCCTAGAGGTTTGTTTGTTGTCTGTCCTGCTTATATTATAGTAGTGAATTTAGTGATGTTTCACTATAGAAAGCAGTTTGAATACCTTTGTCCTAATTGTCATAGGACCTTTGATCCAAGTTTTAAAGAATTTGCCATTGCCGGACATACACCAAGGACTCGTAAGTTGACTTGTCCTCATTGTCATGTAAAGACCTACTGTTTGGAGTTAGCTAAGACTAAAACGAAATAAATTTATCGAATATAAAAAAACGCTTGAGAATTACTTCTCAGGCGTTTTTAGCTTATTCAACTGAACTTAGAGCTTCGAGCATATTAAGCTTGGCTAGGCGGTTATTAACAACGAAGCCAAGGATAATAAGAATGAAGCCGATAAGAACAGCTGGTAGAAGGTAGGTAGCCAAACCGATAGATGGATCAAACATGATACGATCTGGCGGAATGATGCTTACCATATATTGGTGGAGTGCTTGTCCAAGACCAAACCCTACGAAGATACCGATGATAGACAGGTAAATAGTTTCACGATAGATGTAGAGGGATACTTCATTATTGTAGAAACCAAGAACCTTAACGGTTGAAAGTTCGTGGATACGTTCTGAAACGTTGATGTTAGTTAGGTTATAGAGAACAACCACAGCAAGGAGAATGGAAACTGTAATCAAAATACCAATAACCTGTGTCAATGAATTGACCATAGTGCTGATTTGCAGTTTAAGGTTGTTGTTTTGAACAACACCGTAAACATTTGGCAAGTTGATGAATTTGGCTGCCATATTTTCAACATTTTGCTTAGTTGGTTCAGCGAGAGTAACAAGGTTGGCATTATTCACTGAAGGTGTCCCAAAAGCTTTTTGGTAGTAGCTAGCATTCATAAAGAGGAAATGCCCCATGTACATTTCAGTGATACCAGCTATCTTAATCTTGACAGATTCATCCTGACTGTTTTGCACAGTAATGGTATCTCCAACCTTGAGGTTTAGAAGTTTTGCCATTTTTTCAGAGATAATTGCTCCGTCATTAGATAGCTTGAGAGTCTTATTGCGGTCTCGGTCATGTAAGCTAACGTAACTGTCAATGAGCTTTTCGTCACGGTCGTTAAAGACAAGGGTTGAGATTTCTTGGGTGTCCTTATTGGTACCGGCAATTTTTTGCAAGGTTTCAAAATGGACATTCAAGTATTCTTTGACGTCTTTGCTATCGAGGAGTTTAGTGAGTTCCTCATCCAGAGTACTTGACGCATTTGGTTGCTTAGCAACAATCATATCATAGTGAATGATATCTTCAAACTGTTGTTGGTTAAGGTTAGATACAGAAGATCGAATTCCTAAACCTGCGAAGAGAAGTGCAATAGAACCTGCGACACCAAAGAGGGTCATAAACATCCGTTGCTTATAGCGGAAAATATTTCGCATGGTAACTTTTTCCGTAAAGCTGAGACGTTTCCAAAGCGGTGTGATGCGCTCTAGGACAATCTTAGCTCCTGCTCGAGGTGGTTTTGGAAGGAGGAGTTGGGAAGGCTTTTCCCAGAGCTCTTTCTTGGCAACCACAAAGGCAGGTAGCACAGCAGATAAGAGACCTAAAAGGAAGGCCACAAGGGTAAGTCCTAAGTAGAAGTGCAATTCAAAAGCAGGAAGCTGCAAATCGCTCTTATAAGTGTTGTGAATTAGAATCGGAAGTAGTGTATGACCGGTAATAACACCTGCGGTTGTACCAGTAATACTTGTTATCAAACCATAAATGACGAATTTATGGATAATTCGCGAATTACTGTAGCCTAGGGCGTTGAAAATACCAGCCTTACCACGCTCTTCTTCAACAAAGCGTCCCATGGTTACAAAGGTAACCAAAGCTGCCATAAAGTAGAGAGCGACAGGGAAGATGTTACTCACATCGTGAATGATGTTAATATTACTTTCATAAGCAACATATCCCTCGGAACCCGGAATCTCTCGACGTGAGTAGAATTGATAGCTAGGCGCTGGTAAATTATCAACCATTGCTTGACTTTCTTCGAGTTCTTTTTGCTTGGCTTCAATCTTGGTAGTAGCTTCTTTGACACTAGCAGCTTCAGCAGCGTTGCTTGTAGCCATTTGCTGGGTCTGTGCGAGAGCTGTTTCAAGTTCTTGTTTAGCTTGAGTAATTTGAGCTTGAGACTGAGACTTGATCTCAGTTAGGCGTTTCTCAGGTTCATCTTTAAAGAGTTTCTTAAGTTCAGCCTTTCGTTCAGAAATCTTATTTGCGTATTCCTCACTAAAAGGACTAACATTTTCCAAATCCTTGTAGCGGATGCGGGCAATCATGTAATCATTAGAGGTGAAGTTCGTCTCTGGAACAATGGCGTAGCCATCTAGTTTCCCCGTACCAGCGCTGGCATTACCAAGACGGTTCCTAGAGAGAAGTTCAGAGGAATTAACAAAACCAGTAATGGTATATGTTTGTTCCTTTAACTGTTTTTGCCCTGAGCTATCTACTGGCTCAGAAAAGTTAATCTTATCTCCGACGCTATATTCTTCTTTATAAGTTGAGGAAAGAGCGATTTCCCCGTCCTTGGTAGGAAGTTTCCCCTCAATAAGGTCGTAAGTGGAGATTTTCTTAGGTTTAGAGAAGATACGAAATGCCGTATTCGTTCCCTTGACGACAGCATCTTTGAAATAACCATACTCGATGTCTACATTTTTCTTTTTAATTGTATTGAGAAGGTCCTGATCGGTTTGGTTGATACTGTAAGTACTGATTAAGCTCAAGTCAGCTGTTTGATGCGTCTTGAAGAAGTGTTCCCCAGTTTTCTTCATATTAGGAGAAGTTACTTTAAGACCAATCAAGGCAAAGGATCCCAGTGCCATAAGTAAGGCAATAGAGAGCATACGCCCTTTAGAAGCTACAAAGGTTCGCCAAACATCTTTCCAATAAGTTGTTTTTTTCATGACGTTGCTCCTTTCTAGTATTCCAAGTCCTCGATTTTTTGTGGATTAGAATTAAGTTCCACACTCTTAATCTTGGCATCGTGCATTCGAATGACACGATCGGCAATTGGAGCTAGAGAAGCATTATGGGTCACGATAATAACAGTTGTTCCCTGTTTGCGAGCCATTTCTTGAAGGAGGGTCAGGATTTGTTTTCCTGTTTGATAATCCAGAGCCCCTGTTGGTTCATCACAAAGAAGAATCTTTGGATTTTTGGCAACGGCGCGTGCAATAGCGACACGTTGTTGCTCACCACCAGATAGTTGTGATGGGAAGTTGTCTAAGCGGTCTCCCAAACCGACTTCGACGAGTGTTTGAGTAGCATCTTTAGCGTTTGGAACGATTTCAGATGCTAGTTCGACGTTTTCTCTGGCCGTAAGGTTAGAAACTAAGTTGTAAAATTGAAACACAAAGCCAACGTCCTCACGACGATAGGTTGTAAGTTCTTTGGCTGTGTATTCAGAGATATCCTTACCATCAATAATGACGCGGCCTTCGTCATTGGTGTCCATACCACCCAAGATGTTAAGAACGGTTGATTTCCCAGCGCCAGAGGCACCAAGAATAACGACAAGCTCCCCTTTTTCGATATCAAAGCTTACGTCGTTGTTTGCGATAATTTCCAGATCACCGGTTTTATAGCGTTTATAGCTATGCTTCATTTGAATATAAGCCATGAATTTCCCTTTCATACGAAAATAATGATGCTGATAATTACCTATCTTTCCGTACTCTATTGTAACGGATTTTCCTTGGAATATCTAGGTTTTGAGGGAAAAAAAGGTTTAAAAGTGGAGAAGTTCTTCTTACATGTGACAGAAATGTGGACGAAGCGTTTACATATGAGAAAATACTATTTCAAATGAGCTTTGAGTAAGGTGAAGATTTGGTGAAATAGTTATAAAGTTAGGTTATTTTTAGTCTTTTACGGAGTGGATATACTATTTTTTTCAATTTCCATAATTATCGGAGAGTTTAGGTCGGTAAATACTTCATCATAGGGGTGCCAAAGGGGATCTAGTTTTCCGTCAAAGTTGATGATAGATAAAGAGTTTTTTCATAGTTTCTAGCAATGACGTATCCAGAATACGGACATTTTTTTGAATTTGGAGGATACATTTTCTATATGGGGAAAGTTATTTATGGGGAAATAGAGGGCTTTTCGTAATGATTTTTTGTGTGTTAGTTATTTTTAAAGAAGTTGTAAACACCTTAAAAATATATATCTAAATGAGAGATGTGCATCTTTAAGATTAGTTATTTATTATGGGGTATTCCATGAAGTTACCCTTAAATCCTTTTGTTGTGGCATTCTTTTGACTAATAGAGGAATTATAGTTCCTAATCTTATTTTAGGATGTTGAGAATTCGACTTCCTGTCTCAAGAATTCTTTTTTATAGTTACATTTAAAGTGTTTTGACAAAATTTTCTTATCCGATAAAATTTTTTTGAAGATAAGTCAGCAAAAGTGCTTTCTGAAGAATCTGTCTAAAAAACAACTATTATTTCCCTAATTACTACTTAAAGAAATTACCATTTGCATAACGTAAAAAAGCTAATCTGATAATAGATTAGCATCAATTTTAAGACATGAAGTTGTCATTTGTTTAAAATGCTTAAAAATTAAAGAAACGCTTGAAATCAAGGAGATTGCATGCTAAGATTGTTATCTGGGTGAAGGGTTGGTCAAACAGCTCAACCAACCTTTTACCTCCTACAGCAGTAAATAGGACGCCTTGTTAGCCAGTTAGAGCTAACCAAATAAATAGTGAGGGATTTATGATTAAGAACAAAGATAATGGTTTTATCGGCAAAGCAATAATCAGCTTGATTGCTACTTTGGGGATTCTGGCTCTATTCATGGGTACCAGTGGGGCCTCGGCTGACGTCAAAGAAACTCCTAAACTTGATTTAGATGCCAATATGACTAAGGTTCAAACCGTTAGTGATGAGGACTTGAAGAATCATGATGGGCAAGCTCAGAATACGAAGAAGCAAGAAACACCTGGACAAAAACAGCCAGAAACTGAAGAATCTAAGACTACAGATGAGGAAACTCCTGACTACATCGTTATCACCGAGGTAGTGGATTCGTCGGAGCATAAGCAAGACTCTAATCAAGTGGTTGATGGAGTAGCTCAAACGCTTGACCCAGACTTGTTGAATGAGATTTTAGCTCAAACTAGCGAGGTTGGAGAATACCAGATTTATGTCAAGAATGATGATGAACTATTAATCTCAGGACCTGTACCTTCCCAAACAGCGAATGAGGATGTGAATTACCCTACTTTAGAAAGTTCATTGGATTCAGCGAGTATCTACTTAGGTCAAAAGAATCGCTATAAATTGGCAAACGAAGAAGACGCACAGTCAGGTCTTGCTTTGGTTGAAGAATAAAATTTTTATATGACTAACACAAAAAGACTTGGATTTCTTGTCCAAGTCTTTTGTATGTTATGACTGAGTTGCTAGATGAGTATATAGAAAAAGGAACCGTGAGATTCCTTTTCATTTTTTAGAATGGCAATTTACCTGCAAAGGCACCCATTGATTTTTTAGTCGCTTCGTCAATTTGTTCAAGAGCATTGTTAAGTGCTTGAACAGTCATATCTTGGAGTGTTTCCACATCATCAGGATCTACGACAGCATCAGCGAAAGTGATGTTAACTACTTTTTTGTCACCAGTTAATTCAGCAACAACCAAGTCTTGTGCTGATTTTCCAGTGAAGGTTGTAGCAGCCAACTCAGCTTGGCTTTTTTCCATTTGTTTCTGAAGCTTTTGAGCTTGCTTCATCATGTTTTGCATGTTCATCATAATATTTTCTAGATTCCTTTCATACCAAGGGTTTAGCCCCTGTTTGTTAAATTTTACTGCCCACTTCTGCCCAGAAATAAGTAGTATAAAAATCTTAACTATTATACCATGTTTAGCTTGAATGAAAAAGTGGGAGCAGCATTGGAGGAATTTGTTAAGACTTGATTTTTTCTTATTCATAAAAAATGTTAGAGCAATCACAAAGTAACCAATCCTTAAATTGTAAGACTTGTTAAAAATAGTGTACAATGGTTTATTGTTCATCCGGTCAAAAATTCGATTGGAAATAGAAAAAGAAAGAGAAGATGACAATGCAAAAAAGAAATGTTTTGGTGCTCTTTGTAGGACTAATTATAGGGCTATATACAGTCTTGGGAATGAGCCTATTTACCTTTATTAATTTAAAATTTAACTCTGTTTATTATGCTCAGCATATTCCTCATAAGGAAGGGACAGAGCCAGATCTCGTTATGTTGGTAGAGAATATGGGATGGATTTATACACCGGAGATTGATGGTATTCGATACGTCGATGATGGAACAAATGCTATTTTAAATACTAATAGCAAATCTTTTTTAACAAAAAGCTCAGGAAGCTTTTTATATGATAAGGATAATATGATTATCGGTTTTGACAGTACGTTTAGATTTGAGGACGTCAGTTATTTTTCAGAAGAAGCAAAAAGAATTCAAGTTAATGAATCGAAAATTAAACGAGAGATTAGGAAAGATTTTTCCCCAATTATGAAGGTTCAAACAAAACCCTTTATCAATCTTCAGTGGTTGTTTAATTTAATTTATCAAAGTAGGTTTAATTAGAGAAAAAGAAAGAGAAGATGACAATGCAAAAAAGCAATATTTTAGGGATTTTTGTAGGACTATTTATAGGGTTGGTTACAGTCTTAGGAATGAGCCTATTTATCTTTATTAATTTAAAATTTTACTCTGTTTATTATGCTCAGCATATTCCTCATAAGGAGGGAACAGAGCCGGATATTGTTATGCTGATGGAGAATAATGGCTGGATTTATACACCGGAAATAGATGGTATTAGCTATGATGAGGACGGGACGTACGCTATAACTAGAGAAAAAGGAACAGAATCGTCTGTATTAGGTTTTTCAGATGGTACTCTAGTCTTTTACCCGGACTCAGGTGAAAGTTATATTTTTAATCGTAATTTTACTCTCCAACATGCTTTTGATGAACATTATCACAATATTAAGTATAATCAACGAAAAGTCCTAAAAGAAATTAGAGAGACCGTTCAACCTGTGATTGATGCTCAACCAAAACCATTAATCAATCTTCAGTGGTTGTTTAATTTAATTTATCAAAGTAGGTTTAATTAGAGAATAAGATAGCATAGAAGTGTTTTGTAGGGACTCCTGCCTTTGCTATTTGAAAGTAGTTTAGGTTGAGTGAAATAGTCGGGAGAGCGGTTCGATATAATAGGTCTATTTCCTGGCTATCCATGACGGCTAACCTTTGAAAACACCTCATTTTTATGCTACTATGAAAGTTATGAAAAAACAGTTACAAGGCTTGACGCAGGTGGAGGTCAAGCGGCGGATAGATGCCGGTAAAACAAATCATTTTAAAGCAAAAACTGGCTCCAGCAACTGGGAGATTTTTAGGCGTAATGTCTTTAACTCCTTTAATATGCTCAATTTTGCTATTTTTGTGGCCTTGATTGCTGTTCAGGCTTGGTCGAATCTTTTTTTCTTCGGAATCATTGTGCTTAATGCCTTTACGGGGATGATGACAGAGTTGCGTGCCCGTCGCATGATTGATAAGCTCAATCTCATGAATAAGGATCAGATCCGTGTGGTGCGTGATGGTGAGGTGACTTCTATTGATCCTCAGGATATTGTTCTGGATGATATCATGCTCTTGTCTGCGGGTGAACAGGTGCCTAGTGATGCCGTGGTTGTTGATGGGATGGCTGAGCTCAACGAGGCTATGCTGACGGGTGAGAGTGACCTTATTCTCAAGAAGGATGGGAAGGAGTTGCTCTCGGGTTCTTACCTTGTGAGTGGTCAGGTTCATGCTAAGGTTATTAACGTAGCCGAGGACAATTATGCCAATAAGCTTATGCTAGAGGCCAAGACGCATAAGCCAATCGTGTCACGTATCCTCTATAACATGGACAAGATTGCCAAGTTTACGGGCAAGATTGTGATACCGTTTGGGCTCGCTCTCTTTTTTGAGGCTTACTTGATTAAACAGCTCTCCCTTCAAGAGTCGGTAGTTACCAGTTCGACAGCCCTTCTGGGAATGTTACCTAAGGGAATTGCCCTTTTGACTATTACATCTCTTTTGACGGCTGTCATTAAACTTGGGATGAAACATATCCTGGTGCAAGAGATGTACTCTGTTGAAACCTTGGCCCGTGTAGACGTGCTTTGTTTAGATAAGACAGGGACGATTACACAAGGAAAGATGACAGTTAAAGGTCTGGAACTACTGTCAGAGCGTTTTACGAAAGAGGAGTTGGAGCGTTTGCTTGCGGCTTATATGCAACATAGCAAGGATAAAAATGCAACAGCTCAGGCTATTCGAAATGCTTATGAGGGTCTGGAACATCATTATCAGGTAGGTGATGTTATTCCATTTTCAAGCGATCGTAAATGGGGTGCTGTGAGCGTTAATGGGCTTGGAACTCTCTTTTTGGGAGCACCTGAGATGCTTCTTAAGGAAAATCCCAAAGCAGTTGATCAGGCTCAGGCACGAGGGTCTCGTGTTTTGATTTTGGCTTGGAGTCAGTCAGGTGTTGATACAGAGACCATGATTTTGCCGAATGACGTCGAGGCTTTGACTTTACTTGAAATTGCCGATCCTATTCGTGAGGATGCTGCAGAAACTCTGGAATACCTGCGTTCAGAAGATGTGACGCTTAAGATTATTTCTGGTGACAATCCAGTGACGGTTTCTCATATTGCTCATCAAGCTGGTTTTGCCGACTATCAAAGCTATATTGACTGTTCTAAGGTCAGCGATGAGGAGTTGGAGGCTTTGGCTGAGGATACTGCGATTTTTGGTCGTGTATCTCCGCACCAGAAAAAGTTGTTAATCCAAACCCTTAATGCCAATGGGCATACGACAGCTATGACTGGTGATGGTGTCAATGATATCTTGGCACTGCGTGAAGCGGATTGTTCGATTGTTATGGCAGAGGGAGATCCTGCAACACGTCAGATTGCCAACTTGGTGCTTATGGATTCTGAGTTTAAGGACATTCCTGAAATTCTATTTGAGGGACGCCGTGTGGTTAATAATATTGCCCACATTGCACCGATTTTCCTCATTAAAACTGTTTATTCCTTCCTTTTGGGGCTTATCTGTATTGCCAGTATTGTTTTTGGTAAGGCAGAGTACCTCTTGGTCTTCCCTTTTATTCAAGTTCAGATGACTTTGGCAGGTCAATTTATCGAAGGTTTTCCACCGTTTATTTTAACCTTCGAACGTAATATTCGTCCTGTTGAGAAACATTTCCTCAGACGTTCGCTCCAGTTGTCTATTCCTAATGCCTTGATGCTGGTTATCAGTGTTCTTATTTTCCATCTCTCTCAGGTCTATCTTGGCATGAGCAATACGGACATGCTGACGCTGTCTTACTATATGATGGGATCAACGGGTGTCCTTGCCGTTATTCGTGCTTGTATCCCGTTGAATAAGGGGCGTGTGGCCTTGATTATTTACTCAGTCTTTGGCTTCTTGATTAGCTCTTACTATCTTCGAGATGTGATTGAGATTTCGACACTTAATAGCTATACCTTGCCAATCTATCTGGTAGCAATGGCTATCTGTACACCGCTTTTCTTCTGGATTAGCTACAAACAAGGTGCTTTCCAAAAAGCATAAGTCAAAACTCGAGCTTGATAACAGGCTTGAGTTTTTTGATACCTAAACAGTAGGAAAAGCCTTGATATACATGAGGTGTGGTACAATAGAGGCATGAAAACAGGAGGGGACTTGACACCAAAAGTTATTAAAGCTTTTGATTTGGATTACAAGCCTGGTGAAGAAATCACGCTGTCTACACAACGTAAGAAGCATATGGAAAAACATCGCCAGGAATTCAGTGATTTTGATGCCACCTATGAACGTATTCCAGAGATTATTGCTCATCCGGACTATATCGGTCGCCATCCTAATGGCCAGTCCTTGGAATACATCAAACGTATTGATGGTAATGTTTTGGTAGCGGTCAGATTATGTGATAAACTTAATGTCCGTACCATGTTTGTGATTAAAGATTCTAAGCTGAAAAACTATCTAAATGCTGGTAGAGCTAAGAAAATGTGATATAATATAATTAAGAAGTAACAACGAGGGCGGAAGAGGCAGCCGCCGCACCTTCGGGTCTGAAAGAGATGCAGGACTGTCACCCTGCCGTTGTTTATCAAACCAAGAAGTCCCTTTGGGGGCTTTTTTATTTTGTGTAGCTTAGGGACAAGACTATCTCACTTTCTGGATTAGGTTTAGACAAATCTTATAGGAGGGGAATTGTCAAAATTAACAGAAAATTCTTGACATCTTTTTAAAAAGGAGTACAATAGTTAGTAAATCAGAAAGTAACTGGTCTTAGATTTTCAGGGAGCCTGCGGTGATTGTGAGTAGGTAATCGAGATGAGCGAACATTGGGCTGATTGGATGATAATGAGAAGGTAACACATATTCTTCTCGGTTGGCACCCCTTACCGTGCAACTCCTTGTTAGAGGAGATAGAGATGATGGTCGTTTTTTGAGACCATTAACTGAGGTGGTACCGTGTTAAACTAGATTTAATGCCCTCACAGAGTTTTTCTCTGTGAGGTTTTTTGTTTACTTTTATCTTTAAAGGTCTATTTACCTTAAAGGAGTATTATTTCATTATTCAATGAAAGGTTGGGTATTATGGATGCATTAAACGATATTCGAAGTGATATTGATAATATTGATAGTCAGTTAATTCGACTCCTGGCCCAACGTCAAATACTTGTGGAAAAGGCAGGACGGCTGAAGCCCAAAGGAGATAAGTCCGCAGTCCGGGCGAATGATCGTGTTGCTCAAGTCATAGCTAACCGTCGCAAGGAGGCACTAGAGCTTGGCTTATCGCCAGATGTGGCTGAAAGTGGTTGGAGAAGCATGATTAAAGCCTTTATTGCTTTGGAAGAGAAAGTGAATAAAGAACAATAATGGTGCCGATACATCCTATAAAGGAGTCTTGTATCAGTCTTATTACTCTCGATAAACCAGTTTGAAAGGAAATACTATGAGAAAAATTTTACCAGCCGATACCTTAACACCAATCTTGGCTTATATGCGTGTTCAGGGGGAACATAAGGTTATCCTTGAATCCATTCCTCGTGAGAAGGAAAATGCACGTTTTTCTATTGTTGCCTACAATCCGGTCTTTGAAGTAACCTTCAAGGATGGTGTTCTTTATGAAAATGGTAAGGCGATTGATCAGGATCCTTTCGAATACTTGGACCAAGTAACAGTCAAGGGCATCAAGTCTGACCTACCTTTCGCAGGTGGTGCTATCGGGTTTGCAGGTTATGACATGATTGGTCTCTATGAAAATATCGGTGAGATTCCTGAAGATACGATTGGAACACCTGATATGCATTTCTTCATCTACGAGTCTTATTTAATTTTTGACCACAAGAAGGAAAAGGTTTATGTGGTTGAGGACAATATCTACTCTGGTCGTGATAACGATGCGGTGCGTCAGGCTCTTGGTCAGGTGGTAACGGACCTCCAGACTCAGGCGCCAAACGAGTTTACACCTCAAGCCTTACAAGCCTTGCAATTTTCAAATCATATCGAAAAAGAGGTCTTCATGGATATGGTAGCTAAGGCTAAGAAATTCATTCGTGAGGGAGATATGTTCCAATGCGTGCTTAGCCAACGCTTTTCAGCGGACTTTGAGGGGGATCCTTTGGATTACTACCGTAACTTGCGCGTGACCAACCCATCAAACTACCTTTATTTCTATGATTTTGGAGATTATCAGGTGATTGGTGCTAGCCCAGAGAGCTTGGTTTCAGTGAAAAATGGAGAGGTGGTCACCAATCCGATTGCTGGAACTCGCCCTCGTGGTGCCAATGAGGCTGAAGATGCTGCCTTGGCGGATGAACTCTCACATGATGTTAAAGAAACTGCGGAACACCGTATGTTGGTTGACTTGGGACGTAATGATATTGGTAAGATTGCTAAAAATGGTACGGTCAAGGTGACTAAGTATATGGAGGTTGAGTATTTCCGCTATGTGATGCACCTTACCAGTGTGGTTAAAGGGCAACTCTTGCCTGAGTTGACAGCCCTTGATGCTCTAAAATCAACTCTACCAGCTGGAACCGTGTCAGGAGCACCTAAGATTCGTGCCATGCGTCGTATCTATGAGCTTGAACAGGAAAAACGTGGTATTTATGCGGGAGCTATTGGTTATCTGTCTGCGACAGGAGATATGGACTTTGCCATTGCTATCCGTACTATGATTCTCAAAAATCAAAAAGCCTATGTTCAGGCAGGTGCAGGTGTTGTCTATGACAGTGTTCCTGAAAATGAATTTTACGAAACGATTAACAAGGCGAAAGCTATGACAAGAATAGGAGATGCCCAATGATTTTATTAGTTGATAACTATGATTCTTTTACCTATAATTTGGCACAATACCTAGGGACATTTACAGAGGTAAAGGTCTTACGTAACGATGATGAGACTCTCTATGAAGAGGCGGAAAATGCTGATGGGCTAGTCTTTTCACCAGGTCCAGGTTGGCCAGCTGATGCGGGTAAAATGGAAGCCTTGATTAAGGATTTCGCTGGTAAAAAACCGATGATGGGAATTTGCTTGGGGCACCAGGCTATTGCGGAAACTTTTGGTGGTAAACTTGGCTTGGCTAAGAATGTCATGCATGGCAAACAAAGCAATATTACTTTTGAAACGCCATCGCCAATTTTCAAGGATATCGACAATGATGTTCCTATTATGCGTTACCATTCCATCGTTGTTGACCAAATGCCAGAGGGCTTTGATGTGACAGCTATCACAACTGATGATCAAGAAATCATGGCCATTCAACATAAGGAACTACCAATTTATGGTTTGCAATATCACCCTGAGAGCATCGGTAGTCCAGATGGGCTCAAGATGGTTGAAAATTTTGTAAAAATCGTTGCAGGCTAGTCGGACAGTCTTTTGACTAGATTGGTCTACGCTCAAAACATCTCCTCGTGCATCAGAAAACATTGAACCGTTTTTAAAAGGAAAACAGATATGAAAGAAATATTCCTACAAATCTCAAACCGACAAGACTTGTCTCAAGACCAAGTCCAAGCAGTCTTTGACCGCATTCTCAAAAATGAAGTCTCAGAAAGCCAAATCGCTGCCTTCCTTATGGGGCTCAAAACTAAAGGAGAAACAGCAGATGAAATCACAGGTATTGTGCGTGCCCTCAAATCACATGCGACGGTCTTGCCTGAGACCTTCACAGATGCTATGTGTAACTGTGGAACTGGTGGGGACCAGTCTTATAGCTTTAACATTTCAACAACGGTTTGCTTTGTCTTAGCAGCAGGTGGTATTCGTATGGCCAAGGCTGGTAACCGTTCGATTTCCTCTAAATCTGGTTCGGCAGATGTCCTTGAAGCCCTTGGAATCAACGTTGCGGCATCACCAGAAACCCTATCTAAAGCACTTGATGAGGTTGGTTTGGCCTTTATCTTTGCCCAAACCATGCACCCAGCCATGCGTTTTATCGGTCCAGCTCGCCAAGCTCTTGGGATTCCAACGATTATGAACTTGGTCGGACCACTGGCTAATCCGCTTGACCTTGAGACACAACTTATGGGCCTCTACCGTGTGGAATTGCAACAGATTGTTGCTAATGCGATCCAACAGTTGGGACGTAAACGTGCGGTTATTATCACAGGTCCTGACAATATGGACGAAGCTGCTCTTTATGGCACTAACACCTACACTCTTTTGGAAGATGGCCACATCAGCCAACACACTTTCACTTATGAAGATTTGGGTATGGAAAAGGTTGAGTTGTCTGATATCACAGGTGGCGATGCCAAGGAAAATGCAGAGATTCTCCTTAGTGTCTTGAAAAATGAAGCTAGTCCTTATCTTGAAACAACAGTGCTTAATGCTGGTCTTGGCTTCTTTGCCAATGGTAAGGTTGCGACCATTAAAGAAGGTGTTGAGCTTGCTCGCCAATTGATTGCGGACGGATCAGCCCTAGAGAAACTTCACCAACTCCAAGAGGTACAAGTATGAGTAAAGCCTTTCTCCCAACAATCTTAGAACAAAAAGAAAAAGAAGTGGCTCAGTTGGTCATGGAAGACTTGCAGCCCTTGCGCCAGACCTATCGTCTTTATGAGTTTCTCAAGTCAAATCAAAACAAGCTGCAAATTATTTCTGAAGTGAAAAAAGCTAGTCCAAGTATGGGTGATATTAACCTGGATGTGGATATTGTGGCTCAAGCCAAGACCTATGAGGAAAATGGGGCAGCCATGATTTCTGTTTTGACGGACGAGGTTTTCTTCAAGGGTGATATTTCCTATTTGAAAGAAATTTCGTCAGAGGTGGCTATTCCAACCTTGGCTAAGGACTTCATTATTGATGAGAAACAGATTGTGCGTAGCCGTAATGCGGGAGCGACAGTCATTCTCTTGATTGTAGCGGCCTTGCCAGAGGCTCGTCTCAAGGAGCTCTATGATTTTGCGACTAGCCTTGGCTTGGAAGTCTTGGTTGAAACGCATAATCTACCAGAATTGGAAGTGGCTCACCGTATTGGTGCCGAAATCATCGGCGTTAACAACCGTAATTTGGTCACTTTTGGGACAGATATCAATACCAGTCTTGAGTTATCAACGCATTTCAAGGACAAGCCTGTTTATATTTCTGAGTCGGCTATTTTTACAGGTCAGGATGCTGCCTTAATTGCCCCATATTTTAATGGGATTCTAGTAGGAACTGCCCTTATGACAGCTGAAAATGTGGCTGAAAAGGTCAAGGAGTTGCAAATTGACAAAGGTTAAAATTTGTGGACTATCGACACCAGAAGCAGTGGCAACTGCAGTTGAAGCAGGTGCTGACTACATTGGCTTTGTGTTCGCCAAGAGCAAGCGTCAAGTGAGTCTTGAACAAGCTCGCGAGCTGGCTAAAGGGGTGACTGGTCAGACAAAAATCGTTGGTGTCTTTGTTTCACCAAGTCTTGAGGAACTGGAAGAAGCAATTGGTCAGGTTCCCTTAGATATCGTTCAGATTCATGGAACTTTTGATGAAGACCTGATTCCAAAGATTTCAGTACCAGTTATTCGAGCTATTCAGATTTCAGATAGTGATTCTCAAGTCAAGAGCCAGGCGGATTATCTTCTCTTTGATGCTCCCATTGCTGGTAGCGGTCAGACTTTTGACTGGCAGCTTTTGGCTGATAAGCAGATTGAGCAGGATTATTTCATCGCTGGTGGCTTAACTGTGGACAATGTGGCAGAGGCCAAGGAGACTTTCCACCCCTATGCCTTAGATGTGTCCTCAGGTGTCGAGACAGATGGTCACAAAGATTTAGACAAGATTAAAGCATTTATAGAAAGAGTGAAAGCATGACATATCAACAACCTGATGCAAAAGGATTTTACGGAAAATTCGGTGGTCAGTTCGTTCCAGAAACGCTGATGACAGCCGTTATTGAATTGGACAAGGCCTATCGTGAAGCCAAGGAAGATCCAAGTTTCCAAGCGGAATTGGATGACCTCCTCAAAAACTATGTGGGACGTGAAACACCTCTTTACCACGCCAAACGTTTGACCGATTATATTGGTGGAGCGCAAATTTATCTTAAACGTGAGGACCTTAACCACACAGGTGCCCACAAGATTAATAATGCCCTTGGTCAAGTTTTGCTTGCCAAACGTATGGGCAAGAAGAAAATCATCGCTGAAACGGGTGCAGGTCAACACGGTGTTGCAACAGCGACAGCCGCAGCCCTTTTCGACATGGATTGTACAATCTATATGGGTGAGGAAGATGTTAAACGTCAGGCGCTTAACGTTTTCCGTATGGAATTGCTTGGTGCCAAGGTATTTAGTGTGACAGATGGTTCGCGCGTGCTTAAGGACGCTGTAAATGCTGCTCTTCGTGCTTGGGTTGCAGGTATCGAGGATACGCACTACATCATGGGATCAGCCCTTGGTCCTGCACCATTCCCAGAAATTGTTCGTGACTTCCAATCTGTCATCGGTCGTGAGGCCAAGCGCCAATATGCAGAGATTTCTGGCGGTAAATTGCCTGATGCTGTAATGGCTTGTATCGGTGGTGGTTCAAATGCTATCGGTATGTTCTACCCATTTGTTAATGATAAATCAGTAGCCATGTATGGTGCTGAGGCTTCTGGTTTGGGGCTTGATACTGAAAAACATGCCGCAACCTTTGCCAAAGGCCGTCCAGGTATTCTTCACGGAGCGCTTATGGATGTTCTCCAAGATGCTCATGGTCAAATCATGGAAGCCTTCTCTATCTCAGCTGGTCTGGACTACCCAGGGGTTGGTCCTGAGCACTCTTATTTCAACGAAATTGGACGTGCGACTTACGACTCTATCACAGATGAAGAAGCTCTCGAAGGCTTCAAACTTCTGTCACGTTTAGAAGGTATTATCCCTGCCCTTGAGTCTAGCCATGCCATTGCGCTTGCGCAAAAAGTGGCAGCTAAGATGTCGCCAGACCAAAGCCTCATTGTCTGCCTCTCAGGTCGTGGGGACAAGGACGTTATGCAGGTTAAAGAACGTTTCGAAGCTGAAGCAGAAGGGAAATAAACCATGACAAAAACACTAACAAAACACCTACAAGCTATCAAAGACAGTAAACGCGGTATTTTCGTACCTTATATCATGGCTGGTGACCACGCTAAAGGTCTAGACGGGCTCTTTGAGACTATCGCTCTCTTGGAAAATAGTGGTGTCTCAGCTATTGAGGTGGGTATTCCATGGTCAGACCCTGTGGCCGATGGTCCCGTTATTGAACTAGCAGGACAGCGTAGTTTGGCTAAAGATGTGACTTTGACCGCTATTATCAAGAAGCTTCAGGAACAAAAAACGCAGGTTCCTTTGGTTATCATGACCTACATCAACCCAGTTTATCAATATGGTATTGAAGCCTTTGTTAAGGACTTGGCAGAGACATCTGTCAAGGGGCTCATTATTCCTGATTTGCCAGATGAACACGCTGACTTTATTACCCCTTATTTGAAAGACAGTGACATTGCTCTCGTGCCTTTGGTAAGCTTGACTACAGGTATTGATCGTCAGAAACAGTTGATTGATGGTGCAGAAGGCTTTATCTACGCCGTTGCCATCAATGGCGTTACTGGTAAGACTGGTAATTACCGTGATGACCTTGATAAACACTTGGCTAACTTGACTGCCCATGCAGACATTCCAGTTCTCACAGGTTTCGGTGTGTCAACAGAGGAAGACATCAAACGTTTTAACGCTGTGTCAGACGGTGTTATCGTGGGATCAAAAATTGTCCGTGACCTCCACGACGGTAAGGAAGAAGAAGTCGCTGAATTTGTTACATTCGGTTCACACTTTGAAAAATAGCAGATGCTACTCTCCAGAAATGGGGAGTATTTTTTATCAAATCATTCTTTGGGACAATTTGATTTTCTTAGTTATCAAGCTTATAATATGGGTGGATTGTAGCGAATTAAATTTATCTCTTGTTTTTATTTTCGTCTTACTTATAGAAAGAAGGTAGACACATGAAAGTATCATTGAGGGTAATACTAGGGGTCTGTTTCTTAATAGGAGCCTTACTCTTTTTCTATCGAGGAGAGAATCACTATGCACTGATTTTTCTTTTGGTTGGTGCCTTGTATCTCTACAAAGGTCTGAGTTGAGAGTTAAATCTCGTAATCAGCTTTTGTATATCTCGTATCGAATGAATAAGCCTTTTTAGTGACATAAATGTCACTATTTTTTTCTTTTTTTAGCTATAGACTGATTTTATAGCTAAAAAAAGAAGAGAAGGTATCACTAAAGATGATTGATTATATTTTTTCATTCTTTGTATCAAATAAAAAAGCTCTAGCAATACTCTTTATGATAATTTGCTTGGCTGTTATTTATCCTGGCATGTTTACATTTTTGTATGGTGAAGGCAGGAATTTTGGACGTAGCCTCGTCCACTCAATCTTATCTTAGTAAAGTGTGACACCTCTTAGGAGGTGCTTTTTTAATGCGTTGAACTATTGAAGGCTAATATGCTCAGTGTTACAATAAGGGCAATGAAAAAGAAAAGGTTTAGAAATCGTTAATGTTTACCAACAATTCCAGAATTATTTTCCTTAATAGGTTTTTGTCGCTGATTATCGAGTACGGTTATGCGATAGCACTGAGCATTATTTTCTCTAAAATCTCAGTGGACTATGTCTTAGGGTTATGGATTGCCAAATTCTTAGGAGGGATTCTTGCCAATGTGGGACATCAATTTGTAGGAAAAATCACAAATAAAAAATATGTTTTGATTGGTATTGAATTGCTTAAGGCAGTCTGTCTGGCTTTGATTTATCTTGCCATGGGTAGTGTTTTTGTATTTGCTTTGGTGGTTTTGACTGAAGTGCTGACGACTTACTTTAACAGTTTGTTGTCCTCAGCGGTGCCTGTGCTTGTTAAAAAAGCCAACTTACAAAAATTTAACAGTACCTATACCATGATTGGGTCGGCTTCCTATTTCTTAGCACCTATGATAGTTGGTCTCTGGGGTAGCCTTGATTTAGGGAGCTTATTTTTGGTCTACAGTGTGCTAACGCTACTAGCAACCCTCTTGTTGTTTAAACTGGGACCGATTATTTTTGACCGTGAGAATGATTCAGAAGAGGAGGTTTCTTCCAGTCAAAGTAGTCCTATTTTTGGAAGGCAGAGTGTCGTCCTTAAGATGGTTATGATGACTATACTCTTACAATCAGTGGGTGTCTTATATGATGCATATGAGGTTATCTTCCTGACCAAAGATGTCGGTATTTCTAGTCAGGCATATTCTTTCTCTCTGTCCTTCTTGGCCATTGCCTTTCTAGCAACGAGTTCAATTCTATCTTTCAAAAGTCTCACTAAATACTCCCCTATGACCGTTTACTTGTTGGGGTCTCTTGTCTATTTGGGTTACGTTGTCGTCTTTCCATTTGTACCTAACCTACCGACTGTTTTGCTTAGCTATATCTTTTTAGCAGTTGGTCAAACTATTTCTGGAATCTCGCAAAATGTTTACCTGCAAGAGAAGTTGAATCCCCTACAGCTCAACAAGCTTTATTTGAAAATCGAGGTCTTGAATCAGGTTTTGACAGGGATTGTTGTATTTGTCAGTGGTATGCTTATTAAGAGAGGTCTGCAGGTCACTACGATTTATTTGGGATACAGTCTTCCAGTCATTATACTCGTCTTGGGAATAATGCTTATGACTAAACTGTATAAGAGAAATCCTGAGGCATAACTTTTATCCAAAGATAATGAAAACATTCCAAGGTCCTTGAAGTGATCTTGGAAATTTTTTTAAAAATAAATCTACAAATGTAAACAAAACTCTTGACACGTTTCTAAGATAGCGTTAAAATGAATTTACAAACGTAAACGAATAACGAAATTCAGAAAGGAAATATCATGCTGACAATTTCATCTGCGGAATGGGAAGTCATGCGAGTGCTCTGGGCTAAGGGGCAGGCGACTTCTTCAGAGATTATAGCGATTCTAGCTAAAAAGCTTGACTGGTCGGCTTCGACAGTTAAGACCTTGCTTGGACGTTTGGCGGACAAGGGTTACCTAACTAGTCACCGTCAAGGACGAGGCTTTATCTATCAAGCTAGCTTGGGTGAAGATGAAGCGAATTTTCAAGCTTTAGAGGCTGT
The DNA here is from genome assembly GCF_001807855.1 of Streptococcus sp. HMSC10E12. Classification (NCBI taxonomy): domain Bacteria; kingdom Bacillati; phylum Bacillota; class Bacilli; order Lactobacillales; family Streptococcaceae; genus Streptococcus; species Streptococcus sp. HMSC10E12. Next base: position 186,129 of record NZ_KV791083.1, on the reverse strand, counting down.
TTTTGACAAGATTTGCTTGACCAAACACAGCGATTTGTTGGGGCAACTTATCGAGAAGACACCCATGACGCAAGCTGATGTGGATAAGTTACAGGCCTTGCTTCTAGCAAAAGAACCTGTGAATCAGGTGGTTTGTGACTGTGTGCCTGGCCAATGCGCTTGTGGGCATCATATGGAGGTGATATAGGAAATGGCAAAAGAAACCTTTGTGGTTAATGGGATGACCTGTGCATCCTGTGTAGCCAATGTTGAAAATGCTGTTAATAAGTTGGATGGTGTGGACAAGGCTGTGGTTAACCTAACCACCGAAAAAATGTCTGTGGACTATGCTGGGGATAAGGTTAGTCCAGAAGCTATTGAAAAAGCTGTGGCTGACGCTGGTTATGAGGCCGAAGTCTACAATCCAGAGACAGCTAAAAGTCAGGAAGAACGTGAAGAAGACAAGATTCACAAGGTGCGTGAGCGTCTCATTTGGTCATCAATCTTCACCATTCCTCTCTTTTATCTAGCTATGGGGCCAATGGTTGGTCTACCTGTGCCAAACTTCTTGTCTCCTCATCATGCAGCCTTGACTTATGCCTTGGTGTTGCTAGTTTTGACAGTGCCCGTCATGTGGTTGGGCCGTTCTTTCTATAGTAATGGTTTTCGTACCTTGGCCAAGGGTCATCCTAACATGGATGCCTTGGTAGCCTTGGCAACATCGGCAGCCTTTCTTTATAGTCTCTATGGTACTTATCACATTTCTTTGGGACATGTCCATCACGCCCACCAACTTTATTTTGAGTCGGTGGCTGTTATCTTGACTCTGATTACTCTAGGTAAGTACTTTGAAACCCTCTCTAAGGGTCGAACTTCAGAAGCTATCAAGAAACTCATGCACCTATCAGCCAAGGAAGCAACTGTCCTTCGTGATGGCAAGGAAGTCAAGCTTCCTGTGGATAAGGTTGTTCTTGGTGACCATATTGTGGTCAAACCTGGGGAAAAGATAGCCGTGGATGGTCGAGTGATTTCTGGTAGCTCTGCTATTGATGAGAGTATGCTTACAGGTGAGTCACTTCCTATTGAAAAATCAGCTGGTAAACCAGTATTTGCAGGTTCTATTAATGGTCAGGGTAGTCTGATTTATGAGGCGGAAAAGATTGGTAAGGACACCTTGCTTTCCCAAATCATCAAATTGGTTGAGGATGCTCAACAAACTAAGGCACCGATTGCCAAGATTGCCGATCAGGTGTCAGCGGTCTTTGTTCCCGTTGTCATGGCTATCGCCCTTGTTTCAGGCCTCTTCTGGTACTTTGTCATGGGACAAACCTTTACATTTGCCATGACCGTAGCAGTCAGCGTCTTGGTTATTGCTTGTCCATGTGCATTGGGACTTGCGACACCGACAGCAATCATGGTTGGTACAGGCCTTGGTGCCGAGCATGGTATTCTCTACAAGCGTGGAGATGTGCTCGAGTTAGCCCATAAGGCTGACGTCCTCGTTTTTGACAAGACAGGAACCATTACTCAGGGGAAACCTCAGCTCGTTTCTAGCTATACTTATGGAGATAGCGGAGTAGCCTTGCAGCTTTTGGCATCCTTGGAAGCCAAGTCTGAACACCCTTTGGGTCAAGCCATCCTTGTGGCAGCAGAAAATGCTAACTTGGACTTGTTGGAGATGGACAATTTCTCAAGTTTGACTGGACGAGGACTAACTGCCAGCTATGCAGGAAAAACTTATCTAGCTGGGAATCAAACCCTAATGACAGAGGAAAAAGTCGACTTGACTTCAGCACAAGCTGATTTCCAAAGCTTGACAGCCGATGGTCAGACTCCTATTTTTCTGGCTGAAGATGGTAAGTTAATCGGACTCTTTGGTGTAGCTGATCAGGTTAAAGCAGATAGCGCCGATATGGTGGCCGCTCTTCATCAAATGGGCAAAGAAGTCATCATGTTGACTGGTGATAATGACCAAACAGCTCAAGCCATCGCTCAAAAGGTTGGTATCAAGCGTGTTATCAGTCAAGTGCTTCCGCAAGAGAAATCTAGGGTGATTAGCGACCTTCAAGCAGAAGGAAAATCAGTCATCATGGTTGGTGATGGTATCAATGATGCCCCAGCCCTTGCGACTGCAGATATCGGTATTGCTATGGGTTCTGGGACAGATATTGCCATGGAAAGTGCTGATATGGTCCTTATGAAACCAAACCTCATGGATGTAGTTAAGGCTCTGAAAATTAGTCAAGCAACTATCACAACGATTAAAGAGAACCTCTTCTGGGCCTTTATCTACAATATCCTGTCTATCCCAGTGGCCATGGGTGTCCTCCACCTCTTTGGTGGCCCGCTTCTTGACCCAATGATAGCAGGACTGGCTATGAGCTTTAGCTCTGTCTCAGTTGTCCTCAATGCTCTGCGCCTCAAACGTCGCAAAGTCTAAGCGTCAGTTATTTACAACTCCCGCCACTTAAGCTGTGTATCAAAAAAATAATTAAAGAAAAGGAAAAAAGAAAAATGACAAAAACATATAATATTACAGGAATGAAATGCCAAGGTTGTGTCAACACCGTTACCGAAAAACTCTCTGCTGTCAAAGGCGTAGACAAGGTTCAAGTTGACCTCGAAAACAAACAAGTCACTATCGAAGGTAAACCATGGAAGTGGTCTCTCAAACGTGCCCTCAAAGGCACTAAGTTCGAACTTGGTGATGAAATTTAAGACAGGAAAAAAACAGCTATCAGGCTGTTTTTTCTGCCCATAATCTTTTTGAAAATCCCTTCCTTTTGTGATATGATTAAAGTAATTATGTTCTCAAAATTGAGACTAGAAAATCAAGAAAAGAAAACGGTATACCTATGTCTAAACAAACCCTTATCCTTCTCTACGGTGGACGTTCAGCAGAACGTGAAGTGTCTGTGCTCTCAGCTGAGAGTGTTATGCGTGCGGTGGATTACAGCGCATTTGAGGTTAAAACCTACTTTATCACTCAGTCTGGTGATTTTATCAAAACACAAGAATTTACAGAAACACCAAGTGATGATGAGAAGCTCATGACTAATGACACAGTTGTGGCTAGTCAGGCTATCAAACCAAGCGATATTTATGAGGAAGGCGCTGTGGTATTCCCTGTGCTCCATGGACCTATGGGTGAGGATGGATCTATCCAAGGTTTCCTCGAAACCCTCAAGTTGCCATACGTGGGTACTAATGTCTTGTCATCAAGTGTGGCTATGGACAAGATTATGACCAAGCATATTCTTGAAGTTGCAGGTGTCCCTCAGGTTGCCTACACAGTCTACATCGAGGGTGAAGATTTGGAAGCAGCAGTAGCAGAGACGCTTGAAAAATTGACCTTCCCAGTTTTCGTAAAACCTGCTAACATGGGGTCATCTGTTGGGATTTCGAAAGCTGAAAACGAAGCGGAACTTCGTACAGCGATTGATCTGGCTCTCAAATATGATAGCCGTATCTTGATTGAGCAAGGTGTGGTTGCCCGAGAAATCGAGGTTGGTATCCTTGGAAATACAACTGTCAAAACGACAGATCCAGGTGAAGTGGTCAAAGACGTGGCTTTCTATGATTACCAAGCTAAATACATTGATAATAAGATTACCATGGACATCCCAGCTCACGTGCCTGCAGAAGTCATGACGCAAATGCGTACCTATGCAGCCAAGGCCTTCCGTGCTCTTGGTGGTTGTGGTCTTGCTCGCTGTGATTTCTTCCTGACAGAGGATGGAGCCATCTACCTTAACGAGCTCAATACCATGCCAGGTTTCACTCAATGGTCAATGTACCCACTACTTTGGGAAAATATGGGACTTTCATACTCAGACCTTATCAAGGAATTGGTAGCCTTGGGACAAGAAATGTTCGAAAAACGTGAAAGCCATTTGATTTAAGCACTATGATTTAGATGACAGACATCTTAGTCTTGGAGAAATCTCTGAGACTGAGGTGTTTTTTTTCTTTACAGAAATCTAGATTTTATTTATATCTTTTCTTTATCACCTCGATAAAAAATACATATTATCCAAATAATCTAACAGGTGGTAGAATAAATCTAACGTTTCAAATGAAATAGAGCAATTCATTCGTGTTTGATGAAGATTTGCGTATCGCAATGATTATCAGAGGCGAGTGAAGTCAAAGGGCTAGAAGTAGATGGCAGTGAGTGCTTACGGAATTTTCTACGCCCTTTGTATCTTGTAGAATTGAACACAGGCTAAATTCCTAGAGCAAAAGACAAACTTCCTAGTGTGCCCGCACACGCCGTCAGTTTCCTATTTGCTTACGGAATTCTATACGCCTTTTGTATCTTGTAGAATTGAACACAGGCTAAATTCCTAGAGCAAAAGACAAACTTCCTAGTGTGCCCGCACACGCCGTCAGTTTCCTATTTGCTTACGGAATTCTATACGCCTTTTGTATCTTGTTTTGAGGAGGTAAGTTTTGGACTGGTCCATTGTTCAACAGTATTTGCCCTTTTATCAGAAGGCATTCTTTTTAACCTTACATATTGCTGTTCTGGGGATTCTTGGTTCCTTCCTTTTGGGCTTGGTGGTGAGTGTTATTCGTCATTATCGAGTGCCGGTTTTGAGTCAGCTTTCGACGGCTTATATTGAGCTATCTCGTAATACGCCGCTCTTGATTCAGCTCTTCTTTCTCTACTTTGGCTTGCCTCGTATAGGTTTGGTTCTATCCTCAGAGGCTTGTGCTGTGGTAGGTTTGATTTTCTTGGGTGGTTCCTATATGGCGGAGTCCTTCCGAAGTGGTCTAGAGGCCGTTAGTCAGACCCAACATGAAGTGGGCTTGTCTATTGGTTTGACGCCATTCCAAGTCTTTCGCTATGTGGTCCTTCCTCAGGCAGTGGCTGTGGCGTTGCCGTCATTTAGTGCTAACGTTATTTTCCTTATCAAGGAAACGTCAGTATTCTCAGCGGTAGCCTTGGCGGATTTGATGTATGTGGCCAAGGATTTGATTGGTCTTTACTACGAAACCGATGTGGCTCTAGGTATGTTGGTGGTGGCTTATCTCTTGATGTTGCTGCCGATTTCTCTAGTCTTTAGTTGGATTGAAAGGAGGTTACGCTATGCAGGATTCGGGCTTTCAGGTTCTTCTTCAGGGGAATAATTTCCTACGTATCTTACAAGGTTTAGGCGTAACTATTGGAATTTCCATCGTCTCGGTTCTTCTGTCCCTTTTACTAGGAACACTTTTTGGGATTGTCATGACTTCGAAGTCTAAGATTATTCGTTTCTTGTCACGTATTTATCTGGAATTTATTCGTATCATGCCCCAGTTGGTCTTGCTCTTTATTGTTTATTTTGGTCTGGCTAGGAACTTTAACATCAATATCTCAGGCGAGCTATCGGCTATTATCGTCTTTACCCTTTGGGGAACGGCTGAGATGGGTGATTTGGTGCGTGGGTCAATCACGTCGCTACCTAGACACCAGTTTGAGAGCGGAAGGGCCCTTGGCTTGACCAATGGGCAACTCTATACCTATGTGATTATTCCACAAGTCTTGCGTCGCTTGTTGCCTCAGGCTATTAACCTGGTGACACGGATGATTAAGACGACGTCCTTGGTGGTTTTGATTGGCGTGGTTGAGGTGACCAAGGTTGGTCAGCAGATTATCGACAGTAACCGCCTGACTATTCCAACAGCTTCTTTCTGGATTTATGGCACGATTTTGATTCTTTATTTTGCCATTTGTTACCCAGTATCTAAGCTGTCTACTTATCTTGAAAATCGTTGGAGGAATTAAGATGACAGAAAGCATTTTACAAATCAAGGATTTGAAAAAGTCCTTTGGGGACAATGAGATTCTCAAAGGCATCTCCTTGGATGTTAAACAAGGTGAAGTCGTTGTTATCCTGGGTTCCTCAGGTTGTGGGAAATCGACCTTGCTACGTTGCATCAATGGCTTGGAGACGATTCAAGGAGGCGACATTCTCCTTGATGGCAAGTCTATCACTGGCAGTAAGAAGGATTTCCACTTGATTCGCCAGAAAATCGGAATGGTCTTTCAAAGTTATGACCTCTTTCCACACTTGGACATCCTGCAAAATCTGATTTTGGGGCCGGTCAAAGCTCAAGGGCGTAATAAGGAAGAAGTCATTGCGGAGGCTGAGAAACTTTTGAATCGTGTGGGACTTCTGGACAAGAAGCATAGCTTCGCACGACAACTGTCAGGTGGTCAAAAGCAGCGTGTGGCCATTGTTCGTTCCCTGCTCATGCATCCTGAAGTTATCCTCTTTGACGAGGTGACGGCTTCGCTTGACCCTGAGATGGTTCGTGAGGTTCTGGAATTGATTAACGACCTCGCTCAAGAAGGACGGACCATGTTGATCGTGACCCATGAGCTTCAGTTTGCGCGTGCTATCGCTGACCGTATTATCTTTATGGATAAGGGAGTCATCGCTGAGGAAGGTACTGCTGAAGAATTCTTCAATCATCCAAAGACACAGCGAGCTCAAGAGTTCCTCAATGTCTTTGACTTCAGTAAGTTTGGTGCCTATTTGTAACCCATTGTTTTTAGTGAAAATATAATATTTTAGGAGATATTTATGAAATTAACAAAGAAAATTTTTGCCCTATTAGCCCTCGTCTTTGCCTTGGTGGCAGTGACTGCTTGCTCAAGTAACAGTAGCTCTGGTAAATCAACAGCCAAAGCACGTACCATCGAAGAAATTAAGAAGAGTGGTGAACTCCGTATCGCCGTCTTTGCGGACAAGAAACCTTTCGGTTATGTAGATAACAAGGGTGCTTACCAAGGTTACGATATTGAACTTGGGAACCGTTTGGCCAAAGATTTGGGTGTTAAACCTAAATACGTCTCAGTAGATGCGGCCAACCGTGCAGAATTCTTGATTTCAAATAAGGTAGATATTACCCTTGCCAACTTTACAGTAACTGATGAACGTAAGAAACAAGTGGACTTCGCCCTTCCTTACATGAAAGTCTCAATCGGTGTGGTGTCACCTAAAGACAAGGTCATTAAGGACGTTAAAGAGCTTGAAGGTAAGACTTTGATTGTTACTAAGGGAACAACTGCTGAAACTTACTTTGAAAAGAACTACCCAAATATCAAATTGCAAAAGTATGACCAATATAGCGATGCTTACCAAGCCCTCCTTGATGGTCGTGGCGATGCCTTCTCAACTGATAATACAGAAGTTCTTGCTTGGGCTCTAGAAAATAAAGGTTATGAAGTAGGAATCACATCACTTGGTAACCCAGATACCATTGCCCCAGCCGTTCAAAAAGGTAACAAAGAACTCCTTGACTTTATCAATAAAGACATTAAGAAACTTGGTAAAGAGAATTTCTTCCACAAAGATTATGAAAAAACACTTCGTCCAACTTACGGTGATGCAGCTAAAGCTGATGACCTCGTGGTTGAAGGTGGCGAAGTGAAATAAGACTGACAGCCTTCGTAAGAGGCAAGTCTTGCTTAATGAGAATAAAACAACCACCCCGTGGCTATCTAGCTCAGCTAGCAGCAGGGGTGGTTTTACTTGTTTTTATATTTTCTTTTGATTTTCCATTCAACGAAAAGGACATATATAAGCAAGCTTCCAAACATTCCAAATACGATATAAGGTTCCAGACGATCAAACAAGGTTATTCGTTGACCGTAAGGGGATTTTGAACCATCTTTCCAGGTAATGCTCTTGTTTTCATCATCAATCAGTTTGTAAGATTCACCATTATAGGTCAGGTAATTGTCTTTACGAACGTACATATTCAAATAGTTAAGGCCGTTTTTAGCGGGGAGGTCTGAAAGCAGGCGTTCCTCAGCGTAAACTTCAATGTAGAGGGTACCATCCTCGAAGCGTTTAATATCATCGATGCGTGCATTTTTAATGAGGACATTTCCATCTTGAACAATATCCCAATCACGCTTACTTCCTTTGCGCCCTCTTTCGTAGGATATGGCAAGCTGATGATTTTCAGAGTGCCACAGACCATAGATACTGTCTTTATAAACATTATGATCAAAGAAAATCATATAGACGATGAAAATCGGTATCATGAGTAAGAAACATATCATAAACACATTGACTAGACGGTATGTAAATTTATCCAAGCGTGCTCGCCATCCAGTTTTGCGTTTTTGTTTTTTTCGATATGCTTTTTGTGAATGATACTTTCGGTTGAGTTTCTTTCGGTCAGCGTATTTTCTGTTTGTTTGGTGTCTCATTGAGTTTTTCTCTCCTCTTTTGCCGAGCCTCTTTAATGATAAGAACTGAGCAAATCCCCATAAGTATCAAATAGAGGGCTTCAAAAACCTCATCTATAGTTGTTTTCCTTTCACCATAAGGGCTGGTGGAACCATCTTTCCAAGTGATGGACTTGTTTCCAGAATTGATACGCTTGTAGGACTCACCGTCATAGGTAAGATAATTGTTTTTGCGAAGATAGAAATCCATATAGCTGAAGCCGTCCTTGGTGGGTAGGTCTGTCAGGTAGCCTTCCACAGTGTAGAGCTCCATGTGAAGAGTTCCGTCATTAAGCCGTTTGACCGGGCGAGTTCTAGCAGCATAGATAATATACTTCCCATCCTGTACGACTTGCCAGTCGATATTTCCTCGTTTCCGAATATGCTTATAGGAAATCGCTAACTTATGATGATCAGACTGCCAGAGACCATATATGTTATCTTCATTGACTGTATAATGATCATAATAATAAAAACCACCATACAGCAGTGCCAGTAGCACTAAGATAATCAATTCAGCTGTTGGCTCTAGTAGGATGAACTTTCTCCAATTAAAACGCCATCCTTTAGGTTCTTCGATACTTTGACAGTCGCTTTTTATGGTTTCCTCTCCCTTAGAGAGGTTGACTAATTTTTTCTTTGTCATGCCTAATCCTTTCATCAACCATTGTAACAAATTCATCTCCCAAGCAAAAGCTAGCCTGATTTGTGATATAATTGGGAGTGATTGTAGACAAGGAAATCTTATTTCTTGCCAGACTTGTAAAAATAAAACAGAGGATTTTAAGATGAAACTGACACTCCATGAAATTGCCAAGGTTGTTGGCGCTAAAAATGATGTCACAGCCTATGAAGATGTTGCCATTAACCAGATTGAGTTTGATAGCCGTAAGATTACAGCGGGTGACCTCTTTTTACCACTAAAAGGTGCGCGTGATGGGCATGATTTTATCCAAACAGCCTTTGACAATGGTGCCCTAGCGACATTCACAGAAAAAGAATTACCAGCTGATCAAGTCCACATCCTAGTTGATGACGCTCTTGAAGCCTTTCAAAAACTAGCTGCCTACTATCTTGAAAAGACTGAGGTTGATGTTATTGCTGTGACTGGTTCTAATGGTAAGACAACAACCAAGGACATGATTCATGATATCTTGGCAACAACCTATCGTACTTACAAAACCCAAGGCAATTACAACAATGAGATTGGTCTTCCTTATACAGCCCTCCACATGCCTGATGATACTGAGAAAATCGTCCTTGAGATGGGGCAAGACCACATGGGAGACATTCACCTCTTGTCAACCCTGGCTAAGCCAAAAACAGCCGTTGTTACCTTAATCGGAGAGGCTCATTTGGAATTCTTCGGTAGCCGTGACAAGATTGCCCAAGGTAAAATGCAAATGCAAGACGGTATGCCTGATGGTAGCCTCTTGCTTGTGCCAAGTGATCCTATCGTAGATCCTTTCTTGCCAAGCAATCTTGAAGTGGTACGCTTTGGGGATGGTGCGGAGCTTACAGTCTCTGAGTTGACAGAATTCAAGGACCATCTCACCTTTTCAACAAACTTCCTAGACGGACAAGTTACCTTGCCAGTCACTGGAAAATACAATGCCACAAATGCCATGGTTGCTGCCTATGTGGCTAAACACTTGGGTGTAACTGAGGAAAATATCCTCTCAGCTCTTGCCAACTTGCAGCTTACAAAAAACCGTACCGAATGGAAAAAAGCAGCCAACGGTGCCGATATCCTTTCAGACGTTTACAATGCCAATCCAACAGCCATGAAGCTCATTTTGGAGACCTTCTCAGCCATTCCTAAGAATGAAGGAGGCAAGAAGATCGCTGTCCTAGCTGATATGAAAGAACTCGGTGAACAGTCTGTTCAACTTCACACACAGATGATTCTCAGCCTGACACCAGATGCTATTGATACGGTGATTTTCTACGGTGAAGACATTGCAGAATTGTCACAACTTGCTAGTCAAATGTTCCCACTTGGTCATGTTTATTATTTCAAGAAAACAGCTAACGAAGACCAATTTGACGCTATGGTCAAGCAAATCAAAGAAAGCCTGGGCGAGCACGATCAAATCTTGCTCAAAGGCTCTAACTCTATGAACCTAGCCAAGGTTGTAGAAGAACTCCAAGCTAAGAATTAAGTTCTCTAACCTGCTCTCCAAGCAGGTTTTTGCTTTACCCTGAAATTTGATATAATAGCAGGCATAGTAATTTCAGCAGGAGAAGAGAATGAAGGAATTTTTGACAACCACCCAAACTCATCCACCCCAGATACCTTTGCCCTATTATTTGCTTATGCTTTTGGCAATGGTACTTCTGAGTTACTTGAGTTGGCGTTGGTATAAGAATAAGATATGGCGTTGGACCTTTCTCATTATCCAAGCCATTCAACTCTTTGCCCTATACACTTGGTACCTCTGGCAGGGCTTCCCACTTTATATTAGTCTGCCCCTGTACCATTGTCGTATGGCCATGTTTACTGTTCTCCTCTTGAAAAATAGCAGGATAAAGAGCTATTTCGCTATTATGGGAGTTGTTGGGACCTACTGTGCATTGATTTATCCAGTATTTGATCCCTATGAGTTTCCTCATATCACAGGCTTTTCTTTCCTAATTGGCCACTATGCCCTACTGGTCAATAGCCTGAATGTAATTTTTAATAGTTATAAAACTCATCCCATCAGCCAGCGGCTGATTGTCGTGGCCACCTTATTACTGAATTTAGCTTTGGTAATCGTTAATCAGACTATCGGTGGAAACTATGGCATGCTTAAACACACGCCATTTATTATGGGAACTCCCTTATTTGTCAAATACCTTGCTGTTTCAGGAGCTCTGATTATTCTCATGATAATCATGAAAAAAGGTCTGGAGCATTTTGAAGACAAATATTAAATAAATGAAGAAACACGCTATCAGAAAGTTGATAGCGTGTTTTTTCATTTATTTGTTTTATTCTAACACAAAACGCTTTCAGAATTGCTTTCACACTGTAATTTGGATATAATAAAGGAGCTGTGCCTGCGAGAATTATCGCAAGCCTCGACAACAAATGTAGACCAAAAAAGAGAAAAATTTTCTGAAAGAAGTGCTACAACTATCTTACTTTTCGATCTGGTAAAAACCGATGACTGTCAGTTCCTATTGAGCATGGAAGTTTTACTATTCCTAAGGAAGCTGCTGAAGTCCGATACCGCTACGGAAAAGTATCAAAAAGATTATTTTTAAAGAAGAAAGAAAACTATGAGTATCCAAGACGAAATCAAAAAACGCCGTACTTTTGCCATCATCTCTCACCCCGATGCTGGTAAAACAACAATCACTGAACAATTGCTTTACTTTGGGGGTGAAATCCGTGAAGCTGGTACCGTAAAAGGTAAGAAAACCGGAAACTTTGCTAAATCAGACTGGATGGATATCGAGAAACAACGTGGTATCTCAGTAACCTCATCTGTGATGCAGTTTGACTATGCCGGCAAACGTGTCAATATCCTTGATACCCCAGGGCACGAGGACTTCTCAGAAGATACCTACCGTACCCTTATGGCGGTCGACGCTGCCGTCATGGTCGTTGACTCAGCCAAAGGTATCGAGGCCCAAACCAAAAAACTTTTCGAAGTTGTTAAACACCGTGGTATTCCTGTCTTCACCTTCATGAACAAATTGGACCGTGATGGACGTGAGCCACTCGACCTCTTGGAAGAGTTGGAAGAAGTGCTTGGTATTGCCAGCTACCCAATGAACTGGCCTATCGGTATGGGTAAAGCCTTCGAAGGACTTTACGACCTCTATAACGAACGCTTGGAGCTTTACAAGGGTGACGAGCGCTTTGCCAAGATTGAAGATGGTGATACCCTTTTTGCCAACAACCCATTCTATGAGCAAGCTAAAGAAGATATCGAACTCTTGACAGAAGCGGGTAATGAATTTTCTGAAGAAGCTATTTTAGCTGGTGAATTGACGCCGGTCTTCTTCGGTTCTGCCCTCACTAACTTTGGGGTTCAAACCTTCCTTGATACCTTCCTCAAATTTGCGCCAGAACCACATGGCCACAAGACAGTTGATGGCGACGAGATTGATCCTCTTAACAAGGATTTCTCTGGTTTTGTTTTCAAAATCCAAGCCAACATGGACCCACGTCACCGTGACCGTATTGCCTTTGTTCGTATCGTGTCTGGTGAATTCGAGCGTGGTATGAGTGTTAACCTAACCCGTACAGGTAAGGGAGCGAAGCTCTCTAACGTTACTCAGTTTATGGCCGAGTCTCGTGAAAATGTTGAAAATGCCGTGGCAGGAGACATTATCGGGGTTTACGACACAGGAACTTATCAGGTTGGTGATACCCTTACTGTAGGTAAAAACAAATTTGAATTTGAGCCACTACCAACCTTTACGCCAGAGTTGTTCATGAAAGTTTCTGCTAAAAACGTTATGAAACAGAAGTCCTTCCACAAAGGAATTGAACAATTGGTGCAAGAAGGAGCCATCCAGCTTTACACCAACTACCAAACAGGTGAATACATGCTTGGTGCCGTTGGTCAACTTCAGTTTGAAGTTTTCAAACACCGTATGGAAAATGAATACAATGCTGAAGTCGTTATGACACCAATGGGTAAAAAGACTGTGCGTTGGATCCAACCTGAGGACCTTGATGAACGCATGTCATCAAGTCGAAATATCTTGGCTAAAGACCGCTTTGACCAACCAGTCTTCCTCTTTGAAAATGACTTTGCCCTCCGTTGGTTTGCGGATAAATATCCAGATGTAACATTGGAAGAGAAGATGTAATACGGCACAAAAGATGACGATTTTAAATCGTTCATCTTTTGACGCTAGCCACTATCTTGTGGCTAGCTAGCCGTCTCACTAACTACGTCAGCCGAATAATATCGATTCGTCTGATTTCGTGTCGTAATATCTTGATGATGTTATTTATGAAGTGTTCTATGGGACCGTGGCTAAGTCCCTTACTAACTCGAAAACGGAAAATATCGTTTCCGTTTTCTCATGTCGTAATACTATGTATAGTTTAAGTAAATCGTTCATCTTTTGACGCTAGCCCCTATCTTGTGGCTAGCTAGCCGTCTGACTTCGTGTCGTAATATGTTATGAAAACAAGAAAAACCATAGGACTGTCAATTAAGACTGTCCTATGGTTTCTTTTATTTTTCCGTATTTAGTAACCTGCCTAGGAATCGTTGTAGGGCGAAGAAAACGATGAGGCTGGCCAATGTTTCTCCAAGGAAGGATGAGCTATTGACAATAAATGAATAGAGATAAGGGCTTTGTCCTTTAGGGGCATAGCTTCCCCAAAAGATGACACCGGCTATAAAGTGAATGAGGTAACGAGCGAAGCTACCAAGAAGAATCCCCTCAGTAATCACCATCAGAGACTTGACTTTATTGCCTTGTTTAATGGCTTTATCAAGGGCTGGTTTGACCACACCACTGATACCAATCAGACTAAAGGCGACAAAGTACTCCAGAAACCCTTGTGTCAAGGTCAGCCAACCACCGGCTGCCTGTCCTGTCACCACTTGAAGTAGCCCCCAGATAAGACCGCCCATAGCACCAGCTTTTAAGCCCCAGCGAAAACTGAGGAGAAAGATAGGTACCATCTTAAAGGAAAGGGAAATCCAAGGGCCTAGTGACATGGGCTGAGTAACTAAGTCCAGAATATAAGCAATGGTTGCAAAAAGGGCAACCTCAATCATTGGTCGAATATTTGTTTTCGACATAAAAAAACCTCCTATACCAATCGTCTTGATTGGCTGTTTTTTGCCACATCAAAACGACGTCATAGAAGTTCCTCTATTTCAATCTATTTTGAGACACATCCCTACGCAGGTCCTAACCTGATCAGGTGGTAAGAGTTTAGGCAGGTCTTGAAGAAAAAATCAAGCTAGCCATTCTCAGCAATTGCTCCTCTTGTGACTCTTTAATTGTACTACTAGAAACCCATTTCTGCAAGTGTCTGAAATCCTAAAATTGTGGTATAGTTAAAGCAAGGATTATCTTTACAATAAAAAAGGAGAAACAACTATGGGACTTTTTTCAGGACTGCTTGGCAACGCATCTAAAAAAGATAATGATAAGGTTGAGCGCCAATTGGAGGGCATCTTAATTCCAGGTGAACAGGTGGAGTTAGCCTATGTCCTTGTTCGTGACTTGATTGTCTTTACAGAGAAGCGCTTGATTTTAGTCGATAAGCAAGGTGTTACAGGGAAGAAGACTTCCTACAAGTCTATCCCTTATCACTCGATTTCTCGTTTTACTGTAGAAAGTTCAGGGCACTTTGACCTAGATGCTGAACTTAAGATTTGGATTTCATCAGCATTGGAGCCCGCAGAGGTCCTTCAATTTAAGAGTGATAATAACGTCTTTGAAATTCAACAAGCTTTGGCAGCAGCAGTGCTAAAGTAATGAGGAAGAAAAATGTTTATTGAAAAAGAACTGGGTTATAAGCGTCACTGGATTAATATTGACTCAGATATTATTTCTGAGCAATCCTACCTTTATACCAAGTATGATATTGACCAGGAAACCATAGAGTATGCCTTGGATAAAAATGAACGAGCTCACATGGACTACAACCGTGAGAATGGAACAATTACCTTTATTTATAATGTTCTGGCTCTTGAGAAGGACAAGGAATACTATGAAACCATTCCTCTGACCTTTATTGTACAAGATACGCGTTTGGTGACCATTAGTAACGAGGATAATGCTTATGTGATCAGCAAAATGCAAGACTATGTGGATAACCATGAGGATTTGTCCATTTATAAATTGCTCTTTGCAGGCCTTGAGATGATTTCAAATGCCTACTATCCCGTCATTGAACGTTTGGATCAGCAAAAAGATGAGGTTAGTCGACGTCTAAGGCAGACTACGACAAGTAAGAATCTTTACGACCTTTCAGATTTGGAAACAGGCATGGTCTATTTGGTGGCTGCCGCTACACAAAACCGCCTCCTTTTGGAGCACATCAAGGGGCACGCCATTTATCGTCGTCTCAACGAGGTTGAAAAAGAACAGTTTGATGATGCCATGATTGAAGCTAGACAGTTAGTAGCCATGACGGACCTCATTTCTAAGGTCTTACAGCATTTATCAGGTTCTTATAATAATATCCTAAACAACAACCTGAACAACAACTTGAGTAATTTGACCATTATTGAGGTACTCTTGGGAGTACTTGCCGTCATTACCGGTTTCTTTGGGATGAATGTTCCTTTACCGTTTATGACTGTCAGTCCGGCCTGGATTTTCATCATTATCGGTAGTGTGATTCTTTGTTTGGTCTTGGCCCGCTACCTGCGTTGGTTGGTCCATAAATAATAATTAGTGAGTGAAACCGTCTTCTCAAATTGAAGGCGGTTTTAAAACGTTATTTTCTGTCTTTTTATTTCTAAATATGATAGACTAGATGAGTTGTTAAAATAAACGACTATTAAATACAGGTAGTTAATCTACTACACAACCAAGTCTCATAAGGTGGCTTCGCACCGCCTTCAAATAGAAAGAAGAATACTTTGAAATTTACAGATTTAAACCTATCAGAAGACATCCAATCAGCTGTTGTAGCTGCCGGTTTTGAAAAACCATCACCTATCCAAGAGTTGACGATTCCACTCGCTCTTGAAGGTAAGGATGTTATCGGTCAGGCCCAAACTGGTACTGGTAAAACAGCTGCCTTTGGTTTGCCTACCCTAGATAAAATTCGTACAGAAGAAAATACAATCCAAGCTCTTGTTATTGCTCCAACACGTGAGTTGGCAGTGCAATCTCAAGAAGAGCTTTTCCGTTTTGGTCGTGACAAAGGCGTTAAAGTTCGCTCAGTCTACGGTGGTTCTAGCATTGAAAAACAAATCAAGGCCCTCCGTTCAGGTGCCCACATTGTTGTAGGGACACCAGGTCGTCTCCTTGACCTTATCAAACGTAAGGCTCTTAAACTCAATAACATTGAGACTTTGATTTTGGATGAAGCGGATGAAATGCTTAACATGGGCTTCCTTGAAGATATTGAAGCTATCATTAGCCGAGTACCAGAAGAACGTCAAACTCTCCTTTTCTCAGCAACTATGCCTGATGCTATCAAACGTATTGGTGTGCAGTTCATGAAAGATCCTGAGCATGTGAAAATCAAGGCTAAAGAATTGACCAATGTTAACGTTGACCAATACTTTATCCGAGTGAAGGAACAAGAGAAGTTTGATACCATGACTCGCCTTATGGACGTTGACCAACCAGAATTGTCAATTGTCTTTGGTCGTACCAAACGTCGTGTGGATGAGTTGACACGTGGCTTGAAACTTCGTGGTTTTCGTGCAGAAGGTATCCATGGTGACCTTGATCAAAACAAACGTCTTCGTGTTATCCGTGACTTCAAGAACGACCAAATCGATATCTTGGTTGCGACAGACGTTGCAGCGCGTGGTCTTGACATTTCAGGTGTCACTCACGTCTACAACTATGATATTCCACAAGATCCAGAAAGCTACGTTCACCGTATTGGACGTACAGGACGTGCAGGCCAATCAGGTCAATCTATTACTTTCGTAGCTCCAAACGAAATGGGTTACTTGGGAATCATCGAAAACTTGACTAAGAAACGCATGAAAGGTCTTAAGCCACCAACAGCTCAAGAAGCCTTCCAAGCTAAGAAGAAAGTTGCCCTTAAGAAGATCGAACGCGACTTTGCGGATGAAGCTATCCGTTCTAACTTTGACAAGTTCAAAGGTGATGCGGTTAAATTGGCTCAAGAATTCACTCCTGAAGAATTGGCACTTTACATCTTGAGCTTGACCGTTCAAGACCCAGAGACAATGCCAGAAGTGGAAATTGCCCGTGAAAAACCATTGCCATTCAAACCATCAGGTGGTGGCTTTGGTGGTAAAGGCGGCAAAGGTGGCCGTGGCAACCGTGGTCGCGATAACAACCGTCGTGGTGGATACCGTGGCGACCGTAACCGCGATGACCGAGACGGTGGCCGTCGTGACTTCAAACGCAAGTCTAAGAAGAATAGCCGTGACTTCGAAAACCGTGGCAACAAACGCCCACACCGTACCTCAAGCGAAAAGAAAAACGGCTTTGTTATCCGTAACAAGGGTGATAAATAGCTACTAAGACGATAATCGGTAGTGGAAAGAACTTTGTTTCATATTTTTTCTTTGAAAACTACTTATGAAAACTTTTTGAAAACGCTCTATGAAAATAGAGCGTTTTCCTATATCAAAAAGCACACGGTTATTTTTCCGTGTGTTCTTTGATATAGGCTAGTTTTTTCTCTCGGCTTTTTCTCTTAAAGAGTGCTTCGGCGCTCATGGCCTCTGGTTTACTGGCGAAGGCTTCTGAGTAGAGGAGTTTAACTGGTAGGCGGGCTCTGGTATACTTGGCGCCTTTGCCTGCGTTATGGGTTTTGAGGCGGCGTTCGACGTCTGTGGTATAGCCTGTATAGAGGGTGCCATCGGCACACTCAACCACATACATGTAGGCCTTGCTATCCTTTTCTATCATCGTCTAGGACTTACCCTCAGTCTTTTTTCCAAAGTAAATCTCAAAGATTTCGTCGGTATAGTCGCCATTTTCCTTATGCACAAAGAGAGGCGGAAGGATTTTCAAGCCATCTGTTGAGCCGTCTTTAATGGCTTCAATCAGGAGCATATTTGCCTCACGTCCCATCTTAGGATAAATAAACTGGATGCGTTTAGGCGCTAGATTATACTGGCGCATGGTGTCGATGATATCCAAAAAGCGGTCGGGACGATGCACCATGGCAATACGTCCGTTAGATTTGAGGGCATGACGAGCGACCTGGCAAATTTCCTCTAGATTAGTCGTGATTTCGTGACGGGCCAAGAGGTAGTGCTCTGACAAATTCTTCTTGGATGTTTCTGTCGCCTTAAAGTAGGGAGGGTTACAGAGAATAAGGTCCACTTGAGATCGTGGGGCATGGTCAAGCAAATTTTTTAGGTCGTCATTGACAACGGTCACCTGGTCCTCTAGCTGGTTGAGAGTGACGGAACGCTTGGCCATGTCAGCCAGACGTTCTTGTAGCTCAACCAAGGTAATTGGTGCCTCAGTGCGTGTACTAGCAAAGAGGCCAACGGCACCATTTCCCGAACAGAGGTCGACGATTAACCCCTTCTTGGGAATTTTTGGAAATCGAGAGAGGAGGACACTGTCGATAGAATAGCTGAAGACCTCCTTATTTTGTATGATTTTTACATCTGTGGAGAAGAGTTGGTCAATGCGTTCTCCATCTTTTAAAATTGGATTTGTCATAGCTTTTATTGTAACAAAAAACAGCTCCCAAAGGAACTGTTGTGAGTGATTACTCTAGGACACCAAAGGTGTAGCCTTGGTCTTTGAAGTATTCGATGATTTGTGGAAGGGTCTGAACTGTGAGCTCCTTACCAGCAGTGTCGTGCATAAGGACAACCTTAACATGACTCTCAGGGAAATATTTTTGTGAACCATCCAAGTAGGCCATCATGGTTTCAGATGTTGTTGGGCGAACAGAGGCTGGTTCTGCATCACCACAAAGCATATTCCAGTCAATCCACTGGACACCTTCCTTGGCGAGAGCTTGGTCAGTACTTTCTAGACCTTGCCATGACATATGACCACCAGGATAACGGAAGATTCTTGTCTTGAAGTCTTTACCTAGGATGGCTTGGAAATTAGCCATGGTTTGGTTAACCTCAGAAACAATCTGACTTTGATTAGGAACACGTCCTGGATAAAGGAGATTAAAGTTATGGCTGAGGCTATGGTTGGCAATCGCATGTCCTTCTGTAATTTGGCGTTTGAGGATGTCCGCATTTTCTTGTGTAATGGTGTAACCAATGTGGAAGAATGTGGCGTGAACACCGTATTCTTTCAAAATACTCATAACTTGTGGGGTCAGTGTTGGATCAATCCCATCGTCAAATGTTAAAAAGACTACCTTGTCGTCGATATCCTGAGACTGGCCTCGAATAGTGTTATTCACAGCAGTAACATCGTAAGCATAGTCAGAAGCTGCAATGCTGTGGTTACTACCTTTCTTGAGTTGTGTTTCATCATCTTCTTTAGCTTTTTCTGAAGATGAGCTTGTGCTATTAGCGACTTGTTCAGTCTTTTCAGCCTTGGCTACTTGTTCAGATTTCGTGTTATGGCGTTGGAATAGGACAAAGCCTAGGATAGCCAGAACAACCAAGTTTGCAATAATGAGGCAAAGATTAAGTGCCTTTCGATTTTTCCCTATAATCTCAATACTTTTTTTCATAGTTACATTATAGCTCAAACTATTAGAAAGTGCCACACCATTTTCAAGACTTTTACAAAGAAATTCGGTGAAAAAAGAGCTCCTTTTTTGGTATAATAGTAAAAAACTTGTAGAAAAAGAGGTAAAAACGTGTTTTACGCTTATTTACGTGGGCTTGTTGTCTTCCTTCTTTGGATTATCAATGGTAATGCCCATTACCACAATCGTGATAAATTATTGAATAAGGATGAAAATTATATCTTGGTTGCTCCGCACCGAACTTGGTGGGACCCTGTTTATATGGCTTTTTCAGCTCGTCCTAAGCAGTTTATTTTCATGGCTAAGAAAGAACTCTTCAAGAGCCGTATCTTTGGTTGGTGGATCCGCATGTGTGGCGCCTTCCCAATTGACCGTGAAAATCCTGGCCAAGAAGCTATCAAGTACCCTGTTAACATGCTTAAGAAGAGTAATCGTAGTTTGATTATGTTCCCAAGTGGTAGTCGTCATTCTTCTGATGTTAAGGGTGGGGTTGCGGTTATCGCTAAGATGGCCAAGGTTAAGATTATGCCAGTTGTCTATCAAGGACCTCGTGAGCTCAAGGGGCTCTTGACGGGTGAACGTGTGGATATGAACTATGGTAATCCCATTGATATTTCAGATTTGAAGCGTTTGAATGACGAAAATATCCAAGAGGTTGCTCGTCGTATCCAGTCTGAATTTGATCGCCTTGATGAGGAAGCTTTGAGCTATCAAACAGGCAAGAAACCCAATCCTTTGACTTATATTTACCGAGTACCTCTCGGTATTGTGGCTATCATTGCGGTACTTTTGACCATGGCTTTCTCATATGTAGCTAGCTTTGTTTGGAATCCTGAAAAACACCGTGCCAAAGAAACTCAGAAATAAGCTAAAAACTCTATCAGACATAGATCTGATGGAGTTTTTTACTTTTTGATATATTTTTAAAATTTTTTACGAATAAGAAAGAAAATATATCAATTAAGGAGAATAGCGTGAAGGAAAAGATTCTAGCCTATGTCAAAGATAATCGTCTGTTTGTGAGTGTCATCGCTGTACTGATGGTGATTTTTTGCTTCTTTCTATGGATGACTTGTGGTGCCGGCAACAGCATGGAGGCGGAGACGTCTTATACAGATGTGACAACATTGTCAACCTCCTCATCCAAACAAAGTTCACAGTCTCTTTCTGAGGCGTCTTCCCAGTCAAAGACCGAAGGAAGTGAAAAGGACAAGTCAAAAGTAACGGTAGATGTTAAGGGGGCTGTGGCCAATCCAGGTGTTTATACCTTAAAAGCAAGCGCTAGGGTGACTGACGCCATCAAAGCCGCTGGGGGAATGACCGAGGATGCGGATGCTAAGAGTGTTAATTTAGCCGCAAGCTTGTCAGATGAAGAGGTTATCTATGTGGCAACTAAGGATGAAAACCTTTCTGTCCTTGGTCAATCAGGAACTAGTCAGGTGTCTGACAAAGGAGGGCAAACTAATGCTAAGGATGGGAAAATTAACTTAAATACAGCGACTGCAGAGGAATTGCAAACCATTTCTGGAATTGGAGCTAAGCGAGCAGAGGATATCATCGCCTATCGCGAAAGTCATGGTGGCTTTCAGTCCGTAGATGACCTGAAAAATGTTTCAGGAATTGGTGATAAAACGTTAGATAAAATCAGAGAGTCCATCTATGTGGCTTAAAAAAGCGCCAATCAGTCTTTTTTCCTTGTCTCTTTTAATAGCTGCCCTTTATTTTACGATTTTTGTTACTAATGTTTATGCTATTGGGACTTTTGTCTTTCTGATGGTCTGTTTTTTGAAGCATCATTGGAAGAATAAGGCAGCCCTAAAGTTGGTGGGAATTGTAGGTAGTTTCTTTTTGGTCTACTTTTTATTCTTGCATCATAGAGCTAGCATACAAGATAAACAAGCCCCTGTTGAAATCAATCAGGTGACTCTGGTTGCTGATACGCTATCGGTTAATGGTGAGCAATTATCCGCTATCGGTAAGGCCAAGGGACAAACCTATCAGGTCTTTTACCGACTCAAATCTGAGAAGGAGCAGCATTTTTTCAAGACTACTAGTCAAACGCTAGTATTAAAAGGGAAAATTACGTTAACCACAGCAACTGGTCAACGTAATTTTCAAGGGTTTAATTATCAATCTTATCTAGCCAGTCAAGGCATTTATCGAATCGCTCAGATTGAGCGCTTGGACCAAGTAGTACCTCAAAAACCTCTATCTCCCCTAGCTTTTTTCCATCAACTGAGGAGGAGGGCTTTGGTTCATATCCAGACGCACTTTCCTAGTCCTATGAGACACTATATGACAGGCCTGCTCTTTGGGTATTTGGATAAGGAGTTCGATGAGCAGAGCCAGCTTTACACAAGTTTAGGTATTATTCATCTATTCGCACTTTCGGGGATGCAAGTGGGCTTTTTTCTGGGATGGTTTCGCTACGGACTTCTACGCTTGGGCCTTCCTAAAGATTACCTATTTATCGTCTTGCTGCCTTTTTCCTTATGTTATGGCTTAATGACAGGATGGACAGCTTCAGTCCTACGTTCCTTGGTTCAAAGTTTGTTGGCTGAGTTTGGTATTAAAAAACTGGACAATATGGGAATAACCTTGCTTCTATTGTTTCTCTTGTTACCTCATTTTCTCTTAACAGTGGGAGGTGTATTAAGTTGTTCCTATGCCTTCTTGTTGTGTTTGTTTGATTTTGAGGACTTGTCATCTTTAAAGAAATCAATCTATACGAGCTTGGTATTGAGTCTTGGGATTTTACCCTTTTTAACCTACTATTATGGGACTTTCCAACCAGTTAGTTTAATTCTAACAGCGATTTTTTCCATAGTATTTGATAGCTTTCTCTTGCCTGTATTGACGGTATTCTTTGCCCTCTCAGGACTGGTAATCTTTTCTCAAATCAACCCACTTTTTGAATGGATGGAGTCCTTTTTGACTTGGATACAATCCTGGATAGGTCAACCTTTGATTTTAGGGAAACCTAGTTTGTTTCAGTTTGGCTTGATGATAGCAGTATTGATTTTGCTCTTTGATTTTTGGAAAAAGCCTCAGTTTAGGATTTGCTTTTTGATGATTTTTGGACTTTTGATGGTCTGGGTCAAACATCCTTTAACCAATGAGGTGACTGTGGTTGACGTTGGTCAGGGAGATAGTATTTTTCTGAGGAGTATGAAAGGTGATACCATCCTAATTGATGTGGGTGGCAAGGTGACGTTTGGAACTAAGGAAAAATGGCAAGAGTCTAGCCAGACGAGCAATGCGGAGAAAACCTTGATTCCCTATCTACAGGCTAGAGGAGTGTCTCAAATTGATTATCTGGTCCTGACGCATACGGACACAGACCATATTGGTGATTTGGAAGGAGTGGCCAAGTGTTTTAAGATTAAGGAAATCTGTGTCAGTCAGGGGGCTTTGACTAAGCCTAGCTTTGTTAAAAGACTTCGGACTATAAAATGCCCAGTTCACACTCTAAAGGCTGGCGACAAATTACCCATGATGGGAAGCAATCTACAGGTTCTTTATCCAAATAAAGTTGGTGATGGCGGTAACAATGATTCGATAGTTCTTTACGGAAAGCTATTAGGAAGCAGTTTTCTGTTTACCGGTGATTTGGAAAAAGAAGGAGAGGAGGAACTAATGGCCAGTTATCCAACTTTAAGGGCAAGCGTCCTAAAAGCTGGACACCACGGTTCAAAAGGTTCTTCGTCTGAAGCTTTTTTGGACCAGCTGCACCCCTCCCTTGCACTTGTTTCAGCTGGTGAGAACAATCGTTATAAACATCCAAATGATGAAACAATAGAACGTTTTAAGCAACGCCACATTAAAATTTTACGAACAGATAAAGACGGGGCCATCCGTTTTAAGGGCTGGTTTAAATGGTCAAGTGAAACTGTCCGATAATTGTAAGAGTTCTTAATTTGTCATGCACCTCAATCTATGGTAGAATGTAAAAGCTAATATTCCAGTATAAGAAAGATTGAACAGTATGCGTAAAATTATCATCAACGGTGGTAAGAAACTTCAGGGAGAAGTTACAGTATCAGGGGCTAAAAATTCAGTTGTTGCATTGATTCCGGCCATCATTTTATCTGATGGAGTGGTTACTCTTGACGGGGTACCAGCAATCAGCGACGTCGATAACCTCATTGAAATTATAGAAGTAATGGGTGGTTCTGTTAAGCGTGATGGCGAAACACTCGAAATTGATCCACGAGGCGTTAAGGATATGCCAATGCCATTTGGTAAGATTAACAGTCTTCGTGCTTCTTATTATTTCTACGGTAGCTTGCTTGGACGTTACGGTCAAGCAACAGTAGGTTTGCCTGGTGGTTGTGATTTGGGACCACGTCCTATTGACCTTCACCTTAAGGCTTTTGAAGCGATGGGTGCTAGCATTTCCTATGAAGACGAATCTATGCGTATTGCGACTGATGCTGGTCAACGCATTAAGGGTGCTCATATCTACATGGATACGGTTAGTGTTGGAGCGACGATTAATACCATGTTGGCAGCGGCTAAGGCTGACGGTCGTACGGTCATTGAGAATGCGGCGCGTGAACCTGAGATTATTGATGTAGCAACTCTTCTTAACAATATGGGCGCACGTGTTCGTGGCGCTGGTACAGAAGTCATCACGATTGAAGGTGTAGAGAGCTTACATGGCACTCGTCATCAGGTTATTCCAGACCGTATTGAAGCGGGTTCCTACATTGCTATGGCCGCGGCTATCGGTAAGGGAATTAAGGTTAAAAATGTTCTTTATGAACACCTTGAAAGTTTTATCGCTAAACTTGAAGCAATGGGTGTTCGTATGACAGTTGAAGAAGATGCCATCTTTGTTGAAGAGCAAGGTGATTTAAAACCTATTGACATTAAGACATCGCCTTATCCAGGTTTTGCGACGGATTTACAACAACCGATGACACCTTTGTTACTGAAAGCAAGTGGTCGAGGAAAAATTATTGATACGATTTATGAGAAGCGTGTGAACCACGTTCCTGAATTGGCTCGTATGGGTGCTGATATTCAGGTACTCGGTGGACAAATTGTTTACAATGGTCCAACGCAACTCTCAGGTGCGCCAGTAAAAGCCAGTGATTTGCGTGCAGGTGCTGCACTTGTTACGGCAGGTCTTATGGCAGAAGGTCAAACTGAAATTACCAATATTGAGTTTATCCTTCGTGGGTATTCAAATATCATTGAGAAACTTTCTGACCTTGGTGCAGATATTCGTTTGATTGAAGATTAAGTCTAAGGTTCAACCCCTAGTGGTTGAGCCTTTTTCCATTTCTAAAACTGTGTTATAATACTATCATGGATATTTGGACTAGTCTGGGTGCTTTTGCCTTCTTTGAGTCGGAGCGCCTTTCTTTTAGACCACTCATCTTTTTGGATCGTTTTGATTTACACGAAATTGTATCAAATCCTAAGAATCTACAATTTTTCTTTCCTGCCACTCAAACACAGCATGAAACGGATTGCCTTTTGGTTCATTACTTCATGAAGGAGCCTCTAGGTGTATGGGCTATTGTAGATAAAGAGTTAGAAAAGATGATTGGCATCGTTCGTTTTGAAAAGATAGATGTCCAGAAACGGACTGCAGAGCTTGGCTATTTTTTGAATGCCTCATACTGGGGTAGAGGCTTAATGACAGAGGCAGTTACTTGTCTGTCAAATTTGGCTTTGACAGCTGTGGGAATGGATCGTATTATTCTTATTGCCCACTTGGAAAATAAGGCATCGATTCGTGTAGCGGAGAAGTCTGGCTTTAAACTTGTGTCCCGCTTTAAGGGAGCAGACCGATACACCCGTACCATGCGTGATTATCTCCGCTTTGAGAAGGAGGAGAACTGTGAGTAAACATCAAGAAATTCTAGATTATCTAGAGGCCTTACCTATCGGTAAGCGTGTTAGTGTGCGTAGTATTTCGAATCACTTACAGGTTTCTGATGGAACTGCCTATCGAGCCATTAAAGAAGCTGAAAATCGAGGGCTGGTTGAGACTCGTCCTCGGAGTGGGACGGTTCGAATTGAAAAGAAAGTCCAAGTTCGCCTTGACAGGCTGACCTTTGCGGAGATTGCAGAGATTACAGAGTCTGAGGTTATCTCTGGTCATGAAGGTCTGGAACGTGTCTTCAGTAAGTTCTATATTGGAGCCATGACTATTGAGAATATCACCCGTTATTTAACCAAGGGAGACCTTCTTATTGTTGGGGACCGTGAGGATATTCAATTGCTTGCCCTAGAACACAATAATGCTATTCTAGTGACGGGGGGCTTTCAGGTTTCCGATAGGGTAAAAGAGCTTTCTCGTTTGAAGCAATTTCCAGTTATGGTAACAACTTACGATACCTTTACCGTGGCAACCATGATTAACCAGGCACTTTCGAATGTCCGCATCAAAACAGACATCAAGACTGTAGCTCAAGTCTATACCAGACGAGAAGACTACAACTACATGACTCCAGAAATGACGGTCAGGGATTTTCAGAATTTGGTTAAACGGACCAACTTGGTACGTTTTCCAATTTTATCTGAGTCTGAAAAAGTGATTGGGATTGTGACCATGCGGGATGTGTCTAATCAGCAACCGACGACCATGCTTAAGGCAATCATGACAAAGCCGACGGTGACACGACTTGAGACTAGTCTGGCAACTGTTGCCCAAAAGATGATTTTTGAAGACTTTGATATCATTCCTGTTGTGGATGAAGAAAAACACTATCTAGGTGTCATCACCCGTCGTCAGGTTTTGGAAGAACTTCAGGACAATAATCGTGGCAACTTGCATACCTTTAGCGATCAAATGATAGCTAACCTGAACCAGGACAAGCATGCTTTCAGCTTTGAGGTCGAGCCTACTATGATTGACAATTCTGGAAATCTCACTCAGGGTGTTCTTGCAGAGATGGTTAAAGAGGTTGTCTATCGTATCATGGAAAAGCAGGAGCAAAATGGTCTTGTAATTGAAGAGATGATGTTTTACTTTCTTCAGGCGGCTCAGATTGATGACAAGGTGACGATTACACCAAGTATTATCGCTGAGACCAGACGTAGAGCTCATCTGGACCTTATGGTTACACACGGAAATCATACCGTCTGCAAATCAGTTGTTGTGGTTAAGAAAACTTAGTAACGAATAAAAAAATAAAAGATATAAAGAAAACGGAGAAAATAATGATTACATTAAAATCAGCACGTGAAATTGAAGCAATGGATAGGGCAGGGGATTTTCTTGCTAGCATTCACATTGGTCTACGTGACCTCTTGAAACCAGGAGTGGATATGTGGGAAGTAGAAGAGTATGTACGTCGTCGTTGTAAAGAAGAAAATGTTCTTCCCCTTCAGATTGGAGTTGAGGGAAGCATTATGGATTACCCTTATGCAACATGCTGTGGCCTTAATGACGAAGTGGCACATGCCTTTCCACGTCACTATATTTTGAAAGATGGTGACCTCTTGAAAGTTGATATGGTCTTGTCAGAACCTATCGATAAGTCAGTCCTTGATGTGTCAAAATTGGACTTTGACAATGTTGCTCAGGTTAAAAAATACACGGAATCATATTCTGGCGGTTTGGCTGACTCATGTTGGGCTTATGCGATTGGAACGCCATCTGACGAAGTGAAAAAACTTATGGAAGTAACACGTGAGGCTATGTACCTTGGTATTGAACAAGCGGTAGTCGGTAACCGTATCGGTGATATCGGTGCAGCTATCCAAGAATACGCTGAAAGTCGTGGTTACGGTGTTGTTCGTGACTTGGTTGGACACGGAGTTGGACCAACAATGCACGAAGAACCAATGGTGCCAAACTATGGGGTGGCTGGACGAGGTCTCCGTCTTAAAGAAGGAATGGTTTTGACTATTGAGCCAATGATTAACACTGGTACTTGGGAAATCGATACGGACCTTGAAACTGGCTGGGCTCACAAAACTCTTGACGGTGGACTTTCTTGTCAATATGAGCACCAATTTGTTATTACTAAGGATGGTCCAGTAATTTTGACTTCTCAAGGCGAAGAAAGAACTTACTAATATGAAACGACAAGGCTTAATGGCCCGTCTATTGGATAAACTCCAATGGCGCCCTTTGCAGGTTTATCTTAGGCATTATCGTAGTGCAGAGATAGATATTTCAACTATCGCAGTGGCTTACTATCTCATTTTGACGGTTTTTCCGCTCATTGTCATTGCGGCAAATGTCTTTCCCTATCTGAATATTGATACGACTGATCTCTTGAAGTTTATGAATGAGCACCTTCCTAAGCAGTTTTATGCACCTGCAGCCAACGTTGTTCAGGATATCTTCTCGACACCTTCTGGACAGTTGTTGGGAGTTGCCTCTTTGACGGGATTCTGGACAATGATTAAGTCCTTGTCTTCGCTTCAAAAGGCGATTAACAAGGTATATGGTGCTTCAGAACACCGTGATGTCTTTATTAGTCACATTGTTGGTGGTTTCATGAGTCTGGTCATCTTGTTCCTGCTCACCTTTGCACTAATGCTGTCTACGATTATTCAGTCGGTCCTTAGAGTTATTACACAGACCTATCCTATTGGTTCCAAGATGACTCAGTTTATTTTAAATAGTATCCAGCCTCTGAGTATTGCAGTTGTCTTTCTGGGAATGATGGTGCTTTATTTTGTGCTTCCGAATGTGAAGATTCGAAAAATCCGCTATGTTATGCCAGGGACTATCTTTACGACTTTAGTGATTGGCTATTTAAGCAACTTGTTTGGAACTTATGTGATTC
This sequence comes from Streptococcus sp. HMSC10E12, assembly GCF_001807855.1. Classification (NCBI taxonomy): domain Bacteria; kingdom Bacillati; phylum Bacillota; class Bacilli; order Lactobacillales; family Streptococcaceae; genus Streptococcus; species Streptococcus sp. HMSC10E12. The sequence continues at coordinate 157,856 of NZ_KV791083.1, read as the reverse complement.
GTACCTTGAGTCGATTAGTTGATATCAAGTTATTTGGATCCATTATGATTTTCGTCTTCATGCTTTGGTTCATCTTCTTGGCCAGAATTTTGATTTTGGGGGCCGTCTTTAATGCGACCTATCAAGAGCTTAGACAAGGTGAACTGAAAAGTAGAAGAGGAGATGTGATTACTATTATTCAGAGCTTTTCTGGAGATGGTAGTGACAGCAAAAAACACAAAAAAGATGAGGATGATTCCTAGATGATAAAGAGAGCTTGGTGAGATCCAGGCTCTTTTGACGGGAATATTATCCTTTGTAGATAATAAAAAGATAATGATTATGGAGGAAAAATGAAAAAACAAACTGTTCGTGATTTAACACATATTGCTATTGTGGCAGCTCTTTATGTAGTCTTGACTGTTGTGCCACCTTTTAACTTAATTTCGTATGGTCCCTACCAGTTCCGAATTGCAGAAATGTTCAATCTGTTAGGATTTTATAATCGCAAGTATATCATTGCCGTGACTTTGGGCTGTGTGATTGCTAATTTCTTTAGCTTTAACATGATTGATGTGGTTGTCGGAAGTCTCTCGACACTGGTCTTTGTCGGTTCAGGTGTTTATTTCTTCGACCGATTTAAGAACCAAGATATTTTAGGTGGACTTTTTGACAAGGCTCATGTTTACTTTGCCTTTTACTTCTCATTCTTCATGGTGACAATTGCGGCTGAGTTGACCTTGGTTACTCAGGCACCATTTTGGGCAACTTGGTTCACTGTTGCTATGGGAGAATTGGCTTCTCTCTTAGTTGGTGCAATTCTTATTAAGAAATTGGCCAAAGTTATTGATTTTGTTTCCTAAATTAACGTCTGTAAAGGCGTTTTTTTCTGCTTTTATGTTAAAATGTTCCTATGGAAAAACGAATGAAAGAGCTGGTTGTTAAACTTAACCAGTATGCAAAAGAGTATTATACGGAAGATAATCCATCAGTGTCAGATGCCGAGTATGATAAGCTTTATCGTGAGCTTGTAGCTTTGGAGGCTGAACATCCAGAACTTGTCCAAGCAGATAGTCCAACACATCGTGTGGGAGGGCTGGTACTTGATGGTTTTGAAAAATATCAACATGAGTATCCGCTTTATAGTTTGCAGGATGCTTTTTCACGAGAAGAGCTAGATGCCTTTGATAAGAGGGTTAAGGACGAATTTCCTAATGCTGATTATATGGCTGAACTCAAAATCGATGGGCTTTCTATCTCGTTGACCTATGTGGATGGTATTCTTCAGGTAGGTGCGACACGTGGTGATGGTTCTGTAGGTGAGAATATCACTGAAAATGTCAAGCGGATCTCAGATATTCCTCTGAAGTTGGACCAACCTCTTAATATTACGGTGCGTGGGGAGTGTTACCTGCCACGGGCTGAGTTTGAACGCATCAACATCCAACGCCAGGAAAATGGTGAGGCCGAATTTGCCAATCCACGTAATGCTGCAGCAGGAACTCTTCGTCAATTAGATACCAAAGTGGTTGCAGAGCGTCGTTTGGCGACTTTCCTTTATCAGGAAGCTAGTCCAACGGAGCGTCTAACACAAAATGATGTCTTAAATGAAGTGGCAGAACTCGGTTTCTCTGTTAATCCACGACGCATTGTCACATCATCGATGGATGAGATTTGGGACTTTATTCAAGCTGTTGGAGAAAATCGCGATGACTTGGCTTATGATATTGATGGTGTTGTTATCAAAGTCAATAGTTTGGCTATGCAAGAAGAGCTAGGTTTTACAGTTAAGGCACCACGTTGGGCCATTGCTTATAAATTCCCTGCTGAGGAAAAGGAAGCAGAACTTCTCTCAGTGGACTGGCAGGTAGGTCGTACGGGTGTAGTAACGCCGACTGCTAATTTAACTCCGGTGCAATTAGCAGGGACAACGGTTAGTCGTGCTACCCTTCATAATGTGGATTATATTGCTGAAAAAGACATTCGTATCGGTGACACTGTTATTGTCTACAAAGCTGGTGATATTATTCCTGCTGTACTTCGAGTGGTAGAAAGTAAACGTACGACACAGGAGCCGATGGAAGTACCGACGCAATGTCCATCTTGTGGCAGTGGTCTCTTGCATTTTGAAGATGAAGTTGCCCTACGTTGTATCAATCCTTCTTGTCCTGCTCAGATTAAGGAAGGCCTCATCCATTTTGCCTCTCGAGATGCCATGAATATCGCAGGGATGGGACCTTCAGTGGTAGAAAAGCTCTTTAAAGCTGAATTGGTTAAAGATGTGGCTGATATCTATGGCTTGAACAGTCAGGATTTCCTCCAATTAGAAGGTTTTAAGGAAAAATCAGCAGAGAAACTTTATACAGCCATTCAAACATCAAAAGAAAACTCTGCTGAGAAATTGCTCTATGGCTTGGGTATTCGTCATGTCGGTGCCAAGGTTAGCAAGCAGTTGCTAGAAGCTTTTGGAACTATTAAGGAGTTGGCAAGTGCCGATGTTGAGGCCATTGCTGCAGTAGATGGTTTAGGAGAAGTTATTGCCAAATCCATCCAGCGCTATTTTGCCAAGGAAGAAGCTCAGGTTCTTCTTAAAGAACTGGAGACTTATGGAGTTAATTTGTCCTACCTTGGGCAAAAGGTAGCAGATGATGCCATCCTATCTGGAAAGACAGTTGTTTTGACAGGGAAATTGGAGCATCTTAAACGTAGTGAAGCAAAGGCAAAACTAGAAGCTCTGGGTGCTAAGGTGACAGGTTCTGTCTCTAAGAAAACAGATTTAGTAGTTGCTGGTAGTGATGCCGGAAGTAAGTTGGAAAAAGCACAAAGCCTAGGAATTGACGTAAAAGATGAGGCTTGGTTGCTGGATTTATAGGAGTTCAATATGAAACAAAAACGTGCCCGCTTAATTTATAATCCAACATCTGGACAAGAAATTATGAAAAAAAAAGTTGCCGAGGTCTTGGATATTCTGGAAGGTGCTGGCTTTGAAGCGTCAGCCTTTCAAACAACACCAGATGAGAACTCAGCAAAAAATGAGGCCACTCGTGCAGCCAAAGCAGGCTTTGACTTAGTTATTGCTGCAGGTGGCGATGGAACAATCAATGAGGTTGTTTCTGGGATTGCCCCACTCAAAAAGCGCCCACAAATGGCGGTTATTCCAACGGGGACAACAAATGACTTTGCACGCGCTTTAAAGATTCCAAGAGGAAATCCTGTTGAAGCAGCCAAGGTTATTGCTAAAAATCAAACTCTTCAAATGGATATTGGTCGTGCCTATGCTGACAAATACTTCATCAATATTGCAGCTGCGGGTTCCTTTACGGAACTAACTTATAGTGTGCCTAGCCGCTTAAAGACAGTGCTTGGTTATTTGGCTTACCTTGTTAAGGGGGCAGAGTTGCTGCCACAAGTTAAGAAGGTTCCTGTCCGCATTACGCATGATGAGGGTGTCTTTGAAGGTGGTCTTTCTATGATTTTCGTTGCCTTGACCAATTCAGTTGGTGGCTTTGAAACGATTGCCCCAGATGCTAAACTGGATGATGGTAAATTTACACTAATCATGGTTAAGACAGCAAACCTCTTTGAATTGGTAGACCTTATTCGTCAGGTTCTCCAAGGTGGTAAACACATCTACGACAAGAGAATTTCCTATATCAAAACGAGTTCGCTGTTTATTGAGCCTTTAAGTGATGATCGTATGATGATTAACCTCGATGGCGAATACGGTGGTGATGCACCTATCCAGCTTCAAAACCTTAAAAATCATATTGAATTCTATGCAAATATTGATGAGATTTCTGATGATGCCATCACTCTTCCAGATACAGACGAATTAGCTCTCGAAGCTATTGCACAAAAATTCAGTACAGAAGCTGAAAAAATTGAGAATGACTAGTGTTAATCCTTTAAGCAACCTAAGACAGGTTGCTTTTTAAGTATATCTGTAGAAAATGACGCTTTCATTTGTTACAATAGAAAAAACTGGGAAATTGTTATATAGAATATTTAGAGGAGTAGAGGTTTAATAAAGAGAATGAACATTATTTAAGTGATGATCATCTAAAGAATGGTGATCAGGCTTTCGAGTCGGCTTTTAGTAATAAAGGGCCAGAGTTTGAATCTGCTTTTCAGGAGGAAAAAGCTGAGAAGCGATATTTCTTTTTGACTCTTGCTCTACCACTGATACTCTTAAGTGTGAGCTGGGGCTCGGTCTTCTTATCTTGGAAGTATAAGCCGATAATTGTGTATCTGGCTGTAATTGTGGCATGTTTTGTCCTTGCTACCATTCTCTTTAGAATGGGACAGAAGCTAGGTAGATTTCTCTTCACCGCAATCGTGGTTGGCTTGATTGGGCTATCCTTCTTTGCCACTTTAGGTGGTTCTGTCTATCGAGGGGCTATGAAAAAATACAGGTTGATTCAGCAGGTGTCTCAGTCAGATCTTGATGAGGATAAACCCGATAGTGATGATCCCAAAGACTACGAAGATGAGTCTGCGATTTATAACTGGACGGAAGAAGATTTTGAAAATCTGAAACCCAAGGCGGATACCTTACGTTCGATTATTAAAAGTCATGGTAAGGGCAATTATGTCGAGATGGAGTCTAGTGGTCTCAAGGTGAGATATAATCGTGGAGATGGCAATGAGTATAGTGATCTCTCTTTTGTGAAGGACGAAAAGGGACGCTTTGTCTATGATGGTGGAATAGCGACTTATCCCCTTGAGGGCGTCACTGAGGTTGATAATTATAGCAGTAATTGGACGGAAGAGCAGATAAATAGCTTACGTACTAAAGACCAAGACTATCCGGGTCCAGTAACATCCTTGTCTGAGGTAGTGAGGGAACATTCTCAGGCAAAAAGGTCCTGGAGAAGTATCAACGTCCATTCATCAGGAATCATACATAAGTCAGTTGATCTTGATTACACTGATCAGAATAGTCCTTTTGAGAAAGCACAATTGTTAAGACTATCTTTTGAGTATAACGAAAAGAAAAAGGACTATTATTTGAGCTATAATTCTGTGGCTCGTCGTTACTAGGGATAACTATCTATGATAATGAATAACTAAACAGCAATTTTTTAGTAATAAGAGGTTTGATTATAAAGGGGGATTTTATAATGACAGCATCAAAAACCAAACGTCTCTTGTATTTTATGTCCGAATTGGAAAAGGGAAATGACATTTCAAAAACGGACTACCTAGCTCGCTTTGGCATAAGTGAGCGTACACTTAAAGAGGACGTGAGTGAACTCAAGGAAAATTTGACTGAGTTACGTCCAAATATGAAGGTTAAGTATTCCAGAAAATACGGTTCCTATCATGCCCAGTATGAACAGGGCTATGGTAACCTTAAATACAATCAGGCAGTTATCCTATCTAAGATTCTTTTAGAGAGTCGTGCCCTTCGAAAGGATGAAGTAGCAGAAATTATCAACATCTTTGTTGAGAGGGCTGTAGACGACAAGGAGCGCAGACGTATCAAGCGATTGACTGAGCTAGAACTAGATAGTTATCAAGAACTTAAGATTTATCAGGATCAAGATAAGTCACTCTTACCAGCTATTTCTGCCATTTTCGATGCCATTGTGGACCAACGTCCTTTGTCTTTTAGTTACCGTAAGCCAGGAGAAAAAGTGGAGGAATATAAGGTTTTTCCAATTTCAGTCATTTTTGATAACCATTATTTCTACTGTATTTCTTACAAACTGGATGATAACTTTACTTGTGATTATCAGTTCTCTGAAATCCGTTATTTCCGTGTTGATCGTTTCCAAACCATTCACAAATCTGAAAATGATTTGGCTTTCACGTTAAGTCCAGAACAAGAAGCTCGTCTTATTACAGATGAGCAGGTGCGTTATCAGGCTTTCTCAATGCTTTCTGGTAATGAGTGGGCTCGAATTACCTTTGAGTATAAAGGACTTTACCGTGATGTCTTGGAATCCGATATTCCAAAACTTAAACTGCTTGAGGAGAGCACTAGTGATGGTGTTGATCAGGTCCGTTATGAGATTGAAACCTTTAGTTTATTAGGCTTTCAAAAGTATATTCAACGCTTTGATGGAGATTTTGTTTTCCTTAAGATTGAAGCAATGGATAATTAATAAAAAAGGCATTCGATTATCCGAATGTCTTTTCAAATCTGACAAAAATAGTATAATTGTGTTAAAATAGGAATACGGAAGCGTTATCATTTTCATAAGGAGGGAAAATATGAAAGAAAAGAAAAAAGAAATGCAAAAACAAGTCTTAACTCTTCTAGGAATCTTGATTTTTGCCTTTGTCAATGTGTTTATCTTTGATAATAAGATGGGCGCTGGTTTTTCTGCCTTCTCAACTATCACCCTGATGAGTATTGGACTCTTGTCTAAGCGCACCAGTCTGCGAGTTTTGGCTATTATTTCCTATCTCATCAATGTGGTAGCAGCCGTTTTTGGCTTCAACTATGTTGGTTTTCTAACAGCAGTTCAGGCCATTGAACTTATCTTCGTTATCTGGTATCTTTACCCACGTGACACGTTTTTGAGACGAGATACAACTGATAAATACACTTATCGCTATCGTTGGATTCATTTGCTTTTGACGGTTTTAATCTCAATTGGAGGTTATATCGTTTTTGCAGTTGTTTCTAGTATTTGGAATGGTTCTTTCCTAGAATACGGTGGGAACACAGCTCTTATCTTTGCTATGCAATATTTGCTCTTTTTGAGCATTACCAAGTCGAGACAAGATGAACCGACCAAGGTTGCCCATTTGTTCCAAAAGGAACGCCGTACTAAGGAAATGAAAGCGGCAATAGAGGCCGAACGACAAGCCAAAGAAAGAGCACTTGCACAAGCCTTCGAAGTACCTTTGAAGGCACCTAGTCAAACAGCTGAAAAATTTGGTAACAACATGATCAAATTTGCATCTGTCTGGCTATTGGTAATGGACATGTCCATCTTAGCTTATTTCTTCCGTCCAAATGATGTTGGTTTCGGTTTTGGCGCCTTCTTTGTGCTCTTGACTATTGTCTTGTCCTTGATTTTCAAATCTGAGGAAGACAAGGAGGACGTTTTCTCTATCATCTATCATAAGGTTCGTCCTATCCAACCTATTTTCTTCATTTTACTTTTGATTGCCCATGCGCATAAGTTTAGCTATGGTGCTGCTTACGCTCTCTTGTTCTCAGCTGCCTATTTCTTCTGGGCTGTCAATAAGATTAATATGAAGACTCTCTTGACCTTTACAGTCATCATTTACTTCTTCCCAGTCTTTGGTTACCTTTCTAACCCTTACCGTCTAGGTGCTGAAAACCTTAAGATGGTAGGTGAACTGGTGACAGATCGTGATAAGTCTAATACCTTCTATCTTGGTCATTATTGGTCACTTTTAGGCTTGCAAAGCGATGGTGAGTATGAAGGAGTCCCTGCTTCTTGGCAGGCTGCTAAGTTCGCTGATATTCAGACATTCTCTGATGACAGTGATATCACTTCAGGTGTCTTCCAAGTGAATAGTCACAATGACTATGATTATGATTTACATTTAACAAATAACAAGGGCACTATTGCAGTCACAATTGGTTCTGGAAAAGATAAGAAAGAATACCAGTTCACTGACTTTGCCAGAACCTATTATCGATATGAAAAATTGAAAAAATCGGATAACCAAAAGCGTTATAAAGATTTTTACAAGATAGGTACTGTTTCGACTGAGTTGGGAACCTATAATCTTTATCTCGAAATGAATCAAGATTGGGTTGATGACTATCAGAAAGATCCTACTAATGTTGACTACCGTTTGCTTATCTCTGGTGATAAACTGACACCAAGAGAAGCTTACAAGAAAGCATATCATTACTAAAAAAAATATCTCTGCACATTGTAGAGATATTTTTGTCTGTCAGTCTTTGTATCCTCGCTTAGTTAACTCTCGTACCAGTACAGCCCCCAAGATTGAAGGCACTAATTGTCCTAAGAGGAGATTAATAACGAGAGCAAAATAAGGAAGTTTGAGTAAGGCGCTAAGCCAGATTGGTACCACTAAGGCAGGAATGAGTAGGATTGGAAGAATGATAAACCAGCTAGATAACTTAGCTTTACGGATGAGGTAGATACTACCGGTTGTTAAAAAGCTAGCAAAGAAGCCACCGACCACGTCAATTAATCCCAATCCGCCAAAAGAGTTAGCGATGGCATTAGCCAGACTAATTGGGAATACCAAAAATGGGAAGATGTAGGTTAATCCATATAAAGCAGTGGCCAGACGCATCTGAACCGCACCAAAGGAAATGGCTTGAGATACAAAGAGGATAGCGATGTAAAGAGCCATCATAATAGCTGACAGAACAAGTTTTTGAGTGGTATTAAGTTTGGTTTTCATAATTTCTCCTTAATTGGACATAGTAAAAGAGTAGTAGGTCTACTCTTTTTGTGATTTATGTCTAGAGATACTTTATAAATCAATCTCTAAGACAATAGGTGTGTGGTCTTGGCGATCACCAGAGTCAATCATGTCTGATGTTGTGACCTTATCGGCAATACGATTTGAAGTCAACCAGTAGTCGATTCTCCAGCCTGTATTGTTGATTTTAGATGTTTTGCTACGTTGAGCCCACCAAGTGTAGGCTCCTGTAACGTCGCCATTGAGGTGACGGTAAGTATCTGTGAATCCTTTGGCAAGGAGGTTAGTGAAGCCAGCACGTTCTTCATCTGTAAAACCAGGTGAACGACGATTACTTGAAGGGTTAGCCAAGTCGATTTCCTTGTGGGCAACATTATAGTCACCAGTCGCAAGAACGGGTTTCTGAGCGTCCAATTCAGCTAGGTAATCCGCATATTTTTCATCCCAGATTTGACGTTCAAGCAGACGTTTGAGGCCATCACCAGCATTTGGTGTGTAGACCTGTGTCACAAAGAAATTGCCAAATTCGAGAGTGATGATACGCCCTTCACAGTCCATGGTTGAAGGTGCCCCAATTTCAGGATAAGTAATGACTGGTGTCAATTCTTTTTTATACAAGAACATGGTTCCAGCATAACCTTTACGGGCAGGTTCAACAGATGAACGCCAAGTATTGTCATAGTCAGGGAAGTAGTCTTCCAAGATTTGCAGATGTTTTTTAGTCGGCCCTTTAGCAGACAGTTTTGTCTCTTGAATAGCAATGATATCTGCATTTTCGGCGACTAAAGTGTCGATAACAGCACGTGATAATTGAGCGCGTGCAGAATCACTAGTAAGAGCGGCGTTTAGGGAATCAATATTCCAAGAAATTAATTTCATGTGTACAGTTTCCTTTTTTGAATCTTTCCTTTCTATTGTAGCAGAAAATAAGGTGTCAGGCGAGTTATGGGTTTGATATGAGAAGCTAGGAGGAGTCTACTTATCTTAGATTGAGAGGTACATATTAATGAAAAAGCAATCGTACATTTATTACTTGTTTTGGGCTCTCTTGTTGATACAAGTCTTTCTTACAATCATGACTAGTCTGTCACAGAGAATTATTCTTCCATTTGTCATTTTTCCAGGGGTGAGTGTCTTCTTTTTATTTTACTTAAGGTCTCTCTTAGGCTACAACCTTAAGCAATCTCCCTCAGAACCCTTATTTGTCCTCCGTAGGTATGGCCTTGGAACTAGTTTAAATCCCAAAAATCCCCTAGGATATAAGATTAGTCTCCTAGTGGTCATGGGTATTTTAGTTCTCCTTTTTTGCCTAACCCTATTAGCCTTTCTTGGAAAATAGGGCCTTAGGCTTTTTTATTTGTAATTACTACTAATTAGTTATAGTGTTGTTCTCATAAAAGATAAAAGAATCACTGGAGGAAAGATTTATGACGATTGAACTTGGCATTTCAACTTTTGGAGAAACAACCCTCCTAGAATCGACTGGAAAATCTATCTCTCATGACCAACGTATTAGAGAGCTCGTTGAAGAAATTGAACTGGCGGATCAGGTTGGACTAGATATTTATGCGATTGGAGAGCATCACCGTGAAGATTTTGCGGTGTCGGCACTGGAAATTGTTCTTGCAGCAGGTGCTGTAAATACCAAGAAGATTCGTTTATCTAGTGCAGTAACCATTTTGTCATCTATTGACCCTGTTCGTGTCTATCAGCAGTATGCAACTATTGATGCTCTGTCAAATGGTCGTTCAGAAATCATGGCGGGTAGAGGCTCTTTTATTGAGAGTTTTCCACTTTTTGGCTATAATCTTTCAGATTATGATGAACTTTTCAATGAAAAACTAGACATGCTTTTGGAAGTCAAAAAGCACACGAATGTAACTTGGTAAGGTAATCATACTCAGTCTGTTGACAATCGCCCTATGTATCCACGAGCAGTCCAAGATGATTTGCCGATATGGGTAGCGACAGGTGGTCACATTGAGTCCACCATTCAAATTGCGGAAAAAGGTCTGCCAATTGCCTATGCTACAATTGGGGGAAATCCGAAGGCCTTTACTAAATTAGTAGAAGTTTATAAGGAAATCGGTGTTCGAAATGGTTATTCGGATGAACAACTTAAGGTGGCTGCTCATTCTTGGGAATGGATTGAAGAAAATAATTTCCAAGCGATAGAAAATTATTTTTATCCAACGAAACAAACGGTGGATAACATTGCTAAGGATCGCCCACATTGGTCTGAAATGACTAAAAAGCAGTACTATGCTAGTGTTGGACCAAACGGAGCCATGTTCGTTGGGGACCCCGCTCACGTCGCTCAAAAAATCATTTGTATTATTGAGGATTTACAGCTAAATCGCTTCGTGCTTCATCTCCCAATTGGTTCTATGCCGCATGAAGACGTACTAAAGGCAATTAAACTTTATGGTGAAGAAGTGGCGCCGATTGTTCGTCGTTATTTTGAAAATAAAGGATAATTGGTTGAAGGTAAGCCTCAAGTTCTCTCTACTATTGTCAGCATCCCTGTTCTATGATAGGATGGAAGATAATTGATAAAGAGAAGAGGAAAATTATGCGAAAGCTATCAGAAGCAGAATGGATAAGTCGTTTTGAGCAAGTTCAAGGGCGTAAACCGAAACCTGATGAACTACAATTAGCCTATCAGTCTGGCCTTATTGGAATCTCGAAAAATTATAATTATATCTATATTCTTCTGGGGGCTCTAGTAGCGATCGTCGTTGGCATTGGCTTGACTCTAGTCTCTAGTTCAATGAAGAACGTCAAACAGACTAAGTCGTCTGCCACAGTGGCTAGCTCGATATTCTCATCGACAGATAAGGCTAGTGCCAAGCCAAGTACGTCATCGACCGAAAATACGAAGACAAGTGAATCTAGCAGTGCAAGCATTGATACACCTGACGCTAACCATGCCAAGGAAGCCTATACTGAAAATCCACGTTGGACCAATGACAAAGCTAGTCGCCTTGCTAGTTTGATGGTTTCTTGGGGCAATCAGATGAATCAGCCTGGATACAAAGAAATTACCAATGAAGCTTCTTCCTTGCCTATCCGTTGGATGTCGGACCATAACCAGACTGTGGATGCTACTTATGCTGCAAATGGTAATAGTAATTCGGAGTATACCATTGTTTCGGTTTACGAGAGATGGGAAAATGTCTCTGTTCACCGTTATTTCTTTACCATTAAAAAAGATGGGACTCCCTTTGTTCTTTATTCACCAACTACCAATGGTGGTGTCTATTATGTCAAAGAAACGGAAAATGCTGACCTTAAATCAGGATATGCAGATATTGTAAACAATTAAAAACTAGGATTCCAACTGGAATCCTAGTTTTTAATTTGAAGACAAGTCAAACTGTAATCAGCTCTTCTACAGTCATTCGCTCTTATTTAACCTTCTTAGCTAACATGGTTGCAAATTGAAGGGCGATGGGATTGCCATATTCATCCAAACGGTGAAGGTGACCAAGATTTTCGTTATACTTGACTAACTCCCAGTCTCTATAGTAGTTCTTCAACTCACCCTCTTCAAAAGTAAATGGGAAAGGCATGGTACAAGGGTGCTCCTCAGTGTCCATGGCACAAACAATTAGGTTGTAGCCACCGACAACAGTACGCTCTTGCATATTCTTGATAATAGCCGGAATTTGATCGGGATCAAGGAACATAAAGACGACTGTTGAGAGGATGAAATCAAAGGTCTCAGACTCAGGAAGAGCAGCAGCATTGATATCGTAGTAGCCAGCTCTAACATTGTAATTTTCCTCATCTGCAATCATTTGGATGCGTTGTGTAGCTTCGTTATTAACATCAACGGCTGTAACATCATGCCCAAGAGATGCCAAATAAAGAGCGTTACGGCCGTGACCACAGCCTAGGTCGAGGGTGCGACCAGGTTTGATATAGCCAGATTGGACTGCTTCAAGAACCTCGGAGTGAGCCTTAGTGTCATACTTTTTAGCCATGTAGTCCTCAGGTTTACAGTAAAAAGAAAGATAGCATTCCAAATCATCTGATGCAGCAGCGATGCGATGCCAAGCTTGTGGTTCAACAAAAGGAATCTCTGTCTCGGGGGTAAAAAGGTGCTCTGCAGTAACCTGTCCTTGTTCATCTAATTCGTAGAAGCGGAGAGATCCTGATAGAATGGTCAATTTAGCCCAAGTTCCTACCTTAGTATTGTGTTTTTGCGTCACCATTTCTGGAAGTGTTGTAGCTGTCCAGTTTGGTAAACGTTTGTAGCAAAGAAGTTGCTGATTTATAGTCATTTTATGAGTTCCTTTCAAACGGTATGACTCTATTATAGCAAAAGTATGGAAAAAGAAAAAAGGCCTAGCCGGGTGAGCTAGACGCTTTTCTTATGAGAGATCTGATAATCTAGGAATGGGGAAAAGTGTTTGGGGAAGATAGGTATAAATGTTAAGAAGGGTTCCTAGACTATTTAAAAAATATTTGTGAGAACAATAAGTTTTAAATGATAAAACACTTATCTATAACTCATTAGGTCTCTCTTTACATTATCTATTGTACCAAAAATATTGAGAGTTAACTTACAAAAAAATAAAATATGTAAGAAAAAATCATGAACAGTCATT
>NZ_KV791083.1:0-144859 GCF_001807855.1 Streptococcus sp. HMSC10E12 | reverse complement strand
GGTATAAATGTTAAGAAGGGTTCCTAGACTATTTTTATTCTGTTTATGAGAATAATGAGCAAAAACTAACAAAGTTGAGTTTTCTAACTCATCCGGTCTCTCTTTACATTTTCTATTTTACCAAAAAAAATGGAGAAAACTTTACATATCTTTAAAATATGTAAGAAAAAATCATGAACAGTCATTTTCTGGTCTTGAATGGTCATCTCACTTGTATAAAAAAAACAGAACCTGATAGGTCTGCTTATAAATTATAGTGATGGTGTAAGAACTTAAATCTTGCTATAGAGCTTCTTAACATTGTTAATATCAACTGGTTGGATACTTGTCTTACCACCTTTAGGTTCCATTACAGAGGCAACAGCACTGTTGTGCTCAAGTCCAATTGAGTGGCCTAATTCGTGTTGCGCAGTGTTAAGGAGTTTTCCACCATTCTTTTGATAATAATTGTTTTGAACATGGAAGGTGTTCAAGTAAACAGTAGCATTACTATATTGCTTAGTTGGGAGGTAGTAAGTAGAGTAGGTAACCCCAAGAGGAGCTGCTACATTACCTTCATAACGTTCATCAGCAATGATGTTAGCTTTTTGTTTATCGTTAGTGAGCAAGAAATTAAAGGCACCAGTGTTATTCCAAGAAGTGATAGCTTGTTTGTAGGCATTCACGATTTCAGGATTTTTAGCATTGATGAAGACTGTTGCTTCCTTAGTTGACCAGTGAGGAGTGTCGTAATTCTCTTTTACCAGTTCGTTATTCTTTTGCCATACTTGAGCAATTCGGTCCACTGGTTTAGCAGGTTGGATAGGAGTAGCTTTAGGAGCTGTAGGTTTAGTGACAGTCGTTGTTGGCTTCTTAGGTTGTGTCGTTGTAGAAGGCGCTGGCTTGTTTACAACAGTTGTTGGTTTCTTAGGTTGAGTTGTAGATGTTGTAGGTTTGTTAGCGACTGTGGCTGGTTTTTTAGGTTGACTAACAGCAGGAGTTGATTGTTTAGGTTTTGTTGTAGCTGTTGTCGTGGGCTTTGTAGAAGGTGTTAATGGTTTTGGAATATAAGTAGATAGAATCTTATGAACTTTACCATTATTAATTTCTGTTGATACCCATGTAGCACCATCTTTTGACCAGGTTTGTGCTTGAGCGACAGTTTCGGTCTTTGGTTCAGAGTGATTTTCTACAGCCTTATGATTGCTATCTGTATTTGTCGGAATTCTAGTCCCATAGGTTTTGCTACCAGTCTGGCTGTCGACAGTACTGCTAGCTGTTTGACTATCTTGTTTCAATTCCTCAAAAGTCGGAGTATTTGTGGGCGTTTGTTCATAGTCATTTTCATGTGTATGAAGATCATCTACAGAGGTATGTGACACAGTAGTCACAGTAGTAGGTGTTTCACTAGATACACCTGTTTGAGTGATGGTATTGGTATTTGTAGTTGTTTCAAGTTCAGAAAATGTCATAGCCTGGTTAGGATCTGAAACATAGGTTTGATCCGCAGAGGCATGCTGAGGACTTCCCACAAGAAAAGCACTAATGATACCAACAGTTGCAAGGGTTAAGATGGTCTTTGTCTTAGTCCCTTGCGTTTTAAAAGAACGTAACATAACTTTCTCCTTTTTAATATAAAACAAAAACAGTTCTCATGATAACATCTAAAAATGAAGATAAAGTGACAGGGAGATAACAATTGTTTTATAAATGAAATGAGGTAAGTTAAAAAGACTTTATGCTGTACAAAAAGGAATATTATCCGATTAATTATGATAAAATGTTAAATAGGTATATTAAAGTATATTAGAAAGAAAGAGGGAAATAAGATGCTTTCTATTATCGTCCTTGAAGATGATGCCTTGCAGCGTCATCGTGTTAGTCGTTTATTGGACGAAGCAGTTGAGGAGTCGAAGGCCGTTGTTGATGGGATTACCTTTTATGAGCAAGGTCAGGAATTGTTAGATGCTGATAGAGGTTCGGGTAAATCCATGGTTTATCTTTTGGATATTGACCTTAAAAATCAAACGAAGCAGGGACTAGATATTGGGCTTGAAATCCGTAAGGAAGACTTGAAAGCACAAATCGCTTTTGTTACAGCCTACTCTGAGTTTATGCCCTTGACCTTCCGTTATAAGATTCAAGCTCTGGACTTTGTTGATAAATCCATGGAAGATGCAGATCTTAAGAGAGCCTTGGTAGAACTTTTAGATTTTGCGTATTCGCAGGTTGAGCAAGAAACCAAGGCACAGAGTCTGACGGTAAAAACGGATAAAAATGATGTTAATATTCCTTATGATGACATTTTATACATTGAAACAGCCCCTGTGCCACATAAGTTGATTGCTCACACCAAGTCAAATCTAGTAGAATTCTATGGAAAAATTGCAGAAGTAGCGAAATTGGATGATATTTTCTTCCAAACGCATCGCTCTTTTGTTGTCAATGTGAGTAATGTGACAAGTGTGGATCGTACGGCTAATATGGTCTTCTTTGAGGGAGACGAGTCATGCCTCCTCTCGCGGACACGTAAAAAGGAACTTTTGGAACGATTGAAAAATCGTTAAGGCTCAGATTTTCCCCTTCTTCTCTAATCATTATTGAAAGTTTTCTGAAATTCGAGATAATTATTTAATTTTATCTCATATAATAGCAGGAAGTGTGATAAAATAGTAATGTGGCTTTTTACTGCTTATTTAAGATTACTAGAAGGAGGTGGCTAACCATTAAATGATGCTCAATTTGCAAATTGCATTAGAATATCTTTTGCATTTCATCGTCATACAGTGGATTTACGAAAAGACCAGCTTGGTCAAGATACCACGTATGATTCTTCCTATTGCGTTCTTAGTTGAATGTATAGGGGGGATACTGGGGATGTCATATAATGTCGGTTTGTCCTTTATGACACCGTTCTACCTTCTTTTCTATGCTTATTTCTATGGCAAGGAAAGAACCACCAATATGTTGGCATTTTATGCTTTCTATCCTCTTGTTCTTTATCTTTTGATTTTTAATGGTTATGCCTACTTTTTGATGCCGGGATTTGGTATCACATCGGATTTCCTTAACAAAAGTTATCTTTATTTCATTTTCTTTGACCTTTTAATTATTCCAACATTTGTCGCTCTTTCCAAACTTCTTAATATTGATTTTAAATATTTGAGGGTTTTGGAGCGAGATCGCAAATTTGGTCGGATAATGTTTTTCACTAACTTTGTTTTGATTAGTTATGTGATTATGAACTATTCCGTAGTTGTGGCTTCGCGTTTCTTTGATTTGTACTATGCTGGCCATATTATAACCTTGATTGGCTATATAGCGATTCTTTATGCTGTTTACAGTGTCAATAGATACGCAGATGAGTACTTTGAAAATGAGCGAAGAAAAGAAAATCGTCGTCACTTGGATGACCTAGAGAAGTATTCTGAACAAGTCGAAAGTCTTTACGAAACGTTACGCAGTTTCCGTCACGACTATACTAATGTTATGATTTCGCTTAATGAAGCCATTCAGATGAAAGACATCGACCAAATCAAGATGATTTATGATAGTGTCTTGAAAGATTCGGCATCAGATTTGAAGCAGCAAAAGTTTGATTTGGCAAAATTAACTCGTGTGACCAACATGCCGCTTAAGAGTCTGTTGTCATCTAAAGTAGCCGAAGCTTTTGATAAAGGTATTCAATGTCATGTTGAGGTTGAAGAGGGCGTCTTCTTCACAGATATGCGTCCACTCGACTTGATTACAATCATATCCATTCTTTGTGATAATGCTATAGAAGCTACTGTATTAGCAGATGAACCAAAATTATCTATCGCTATCTTTAAGATGGAAAATCAATCCGTTATTGTTGTTGAGAATTCAACTAAGGAAGCTTCTATTGATGTAGCTCCTTTGAAACAAAGAGGATTTTCAACAAAAGGAACAGGTCGAGGATTGGGCTTGGCAAATATCGAAGAGATTCTCTTTAGATACGATAATGTCACGCTTGAAACGGAATCAGCACAACACCGTTTTGTCCAATTATTGTCTATTACACCAAAAGAAGATTAATGGGGATTTAATAAGAATTTTTAGAATTCTTGTTAATCCCTATTTTTATGTTAAAAAGTATGGTAAAATAGGGAAGTTAATCATGTGTTTTTTAATTCAGGGGGATTTATTATGTTGAAAGACGAATGGTTAGAGTACTTTGAGGCCGTGAATGGCCGAAAACCAAGACCAATCGACTTTAAAGAAGCCTTGGAACGAGGAGAGTTTGTTCTCTCTGAAGGTGCAGAGGCTCACCAAGTAGCTGATCAAGGAGAGTCTTCAGCTGACCAACAGTTTGAAGAAGGAACCGCAACTGCCAGAGCACTAGCCCAGTCTCAGAAAGAGCGTGACAACGCGCAAGAGGCTATGGCAAATGTGGCTCAAGAAAAGAGAAAGGCCCTATCTCAAGAGACTGTTGGTCAAGTAAGAACCATTCAGTCGGGCCGCCAGGCTGAGGATATTCAAAAAGAAGAGGAACAACGCAAACGCGTCGCAGAGGCTAAGGAGCGTTTGGCAAGTTATGCGCCAACCCGTCCAGATGCAGAAAATCATTCTGTTAATACCTCGAGTGAGCCTAATCAATCTATTCCAGTTTTCAGTAACCAAGCACAGCATCTTGGATTGTCTGAGGATTTGACAAAACTTGATCATAAGGAAGAAAAAGCAGCTAAGAAGCTTGCTCGTCAAGCTACTCGTGATAAGAAAAAGGCTGAAAAATTAGCTGCTAAAGCTAAATCTAAGGAAGAACAGACAGTTGCCAGACTAGAAAAGAGATTGGAAAGTCAGGTTCGTCTTCTAGAAACGATTCAAAACGCTAATCAAAAATCGCAAAATGCCAAAAATTGGGGCAAAGGAGCCTTGATTTCTAGTCTTGTTGCTGTTGTTTTGATGTTGCTTGTTGGTGGTGTATACGGTTTTTGGCGTAATGCTTCGGGGAACATTGAGGGGACTTGGGAATTAAAATCGTCTAAGGTATTGGACGAAAATTCTGGAAAGTTAACCAATGCTCTGAAAGAACATGAAGATAAAGATGAAATTTACGTCTCTTTCCTTAAAGTTGATCAGTCTAATAATTTACAAACACATTCTTACTTTTATAAAAAAGGTGAGGAGGATCAGCCTACTTTTACAGCTTCAGATTATTTGAAGGAATATCAAGTTGTTGATCAGTGGAATAAATCGATTACCTATACTAAAGAAGTTTCAGAATTTAAGCGTGAGTTGACTAAAGTTGTCTCGCAACTTTATCCAAATGCAGATAAGAATCTAGTAGATTACTATATTTCGGATAATGTAGATAACTATCGACTCTACCGTAAAGGGAAACGCACCAAGTCTTATACTGTAAATAAAGATACCTTGGTTGTTTCTACCTACAACGAGGATGGCAAGTTGACCAGTCGTGATACTTACGAGAAAGTGTCGAAGGCAGCTGCTAAGGGTTTAGAAGCTGAATATGCTGAAGCAAAGGTAGCTTATGAAAAAAATCACAAGACTACAACTAAGAAATAGTCGAAAAGGAAGTTAGAGTTTGACTCTAACTTTTTTTGTAGAAATTTTAAGTCTGTCAAGTTTTTTTCTTGACACATAAAAATGATATGGTATACTAGTTAGGGTCGAGGGGCGATAAGAGCCCTCACCATAATAAAAAAACTAAAGAAAAGAGATATTAAAAATGGCAGTAAAAATCCGTTTGACTCGTATGGGTTCTAAGAAAAAACCTTTCTACCGTATTAACGTTGCAGATTCACGTGCTCCACGTGATGGACGTTTCATCGAAACAGTTGGTACTTACAACCCACTCGTTGAAGAAAACCAAGTAACACTTAAAGAAGAACGTGTTCTTGAGTGGTTGTCTAAAGGTGCACAACCTTCAGATACAGTTCGTAACATCCTTTCAAAAGAAGGCGTTATGAAGAAATTCCACGAATCAAAATTCTCAAAATAATTTTTTAGCCTATGGATACCATTGAAAATCTTATTATCGCTATCGTTAAACCTTTAATTGCTTCACCAGATCAGTTGACCATCAAAATCATTGACGGTCCTGAGTTTTTGGAGTACCATCTTGATCTTGCCCCAGCCGATATTGGGCGTGTTATCGGGAAAAAAGGACGTACTATTACGGCGATAAGAGCGATTGTCTATTCGGTACCTACTCAAGGTAAAAAAGTTCGTCTTGTTATTGACGAAAAAGAGAAAGCTTAAGAGGTGACCCTAGGGTTGCCTTTTTTGCATATTTTGGTTATAGACTAGAAGTCTTTGGTATAATAAGAACGTCAACTCATTAAGCTCAAGGAAAAACTAGGAATCTAGTTTAAAGGTCAGTTTAATGACTAAGTTGAAGCATTAGCCAAAAAAGGAGTAATTATGACTTATCAGGAAGCATTGGATTGGATTCATGGACAATTAAAATTTGGCATCAAGCCTGGCTTGGAGCGTATGGCTTGGATGCTTAAAGAGTTGGGAAATCCACAAGATAATCTCAAGGCTGTGCATATCGTGGGAACAAACGGCAAAGGGTCTACAGTCAATGCCCTCCAAACCATTTTCACCCAAGCGGGTTATGAGGTTGGAACCTTTACTTCACCCTATATTATTGACTTCAAGGAACGAATTTCTCTTAACGGTCAGATGATTTCAGAAGAGGACTTACTTGACCTGGTTAATCGAGTGAAGCCTGTGGTTGAACGGCTGCCAAAAGAGACAGAGCATGAAAATGCGACAGAGTTTGAAATTATCACAGTTTTGATGTTCCTCTATTTTGGTCAGGTCCATCCTGTTGATATCGCATTCATTGAAGCTGGAATGGGTGGTCTTCATGATTCGACTAATCTCTTTAAGCCCTTGGCAGTCCTGTGTCCATCGATTGGTTTGGATCATCAGGCTATTTTGGGAAATACCCATGCTGAAATTGCTGCTGAGAAGGCTGGTGTTTTGAAGAATGAGGCTCCCTTTATTTATGCGACTGACCGTACTGATGTTCGAGATGTTTTCGAGAAGAAGGCGCGAGAAGAAGGTTCTAAGACCTATGAGCTGGGGAGAGATTTCACAGCTGAAGGGTCAAGCCTTTCCTTTGATTTTACCTATGGAGAGCAAAGGTTAGATGATATAGCCTTGGCTATGGCCGGTCAACACCAAGTAGCAAATGCTAGCTTGGCTATCATGGCTTCTTTATTGCTTCAAAAAGATTATCCTAAAGTAACGCCTGAACTCATAAAGGATGCACTGGCTCATGCCAATTGGCGAGGTCGAACAGAATTTTTAAGACCTAATCTCATGATTGATGGTGCTCATAATAATGAGAGTGTTAAAGTTTTGATTGACTTGTTGCAATCAGAATATGCAGATAAGGAGATTGAACTTCTCTTTGCGGCGATTGACACCAAGCCTATTGATGGCATGCTTGCCCAACTAAAATCGGTTGGTGACTTGACTGTAACGAGTTTTGACTATCCAAATAGTGTTAAATTAGATAAATACCCAGAGGCTTATAATCAGGTACCAGACTTCAAAACATGGATTAAAGGACATGTGACGACTGACAATAAGAAACTTTATGTGATTACGGGATCTCTATACTTTATTTCTCAGGTCAGAAAATGGGTTTTAGAGCAGGCAAGTGATGTTTAAGACTTGAAAGATGACATTTAGGGGCGTATAATAACCCTCGTATGTTTTAAAAGCAAGGAGATCGCAATGTTTCAACGTCTGAAAAACATTTTAATCGGTGAACCTTTAACTCATGATGATAGTGGTGATGAACACTTATTGTCCAAGATTCAGGCCTTGGCCATGTTGTCGAGTGATGCGCTCTCATCTATCGCCTATGGTCCAGAGCAAGTCGTCTTGGTTCTGACAGCTGTATCTAGTGCGGCTATTTGGTGGTCAATCCCTATTGGGCTTTTGGTTCTCGTCCTTTTGGCCAGCCTTACCATCTCTTATAGACAGGTTATCAAGGCCTATCCTCAAGGTGGTGGTGCCTATATGGTAACGACGGAAAATCTGTCTCCTAAGTTTGGCTTGATAGCTGGTGGTAGTCTTTTGGTCGATTACATGTTGACGGTTGCTGTTTCAGTGGCCTCAGGTGCAGATGCCATTACTTCAGCCCTTCCCTTCCTGCATCCTTTCAATCTTGAAATATCAATGATTTTGGTGCTTGTTTTGATGGTTATGAACCTTAGGGGAATGCGTGAATCGGCAAAATCTTTGATGATACCAGTTTATCTCTTCATTGTTTCGACGCTCTTCCTATTGGGATTTGGTTTCTTTCAAATTTTAACGGGTCATATGCCTTACGCAGCCACAGCACATTTAGGACAACCAATTACAGGTGTATCATTGATTCTTATTTTAAGGGCCTTTACTTCAGGTTCTGCCTCATTGACAGGGGTAGAAGCTATCTCTAATGCGGTGCCTTTCTTTAAGAAACCTAAGGCCAAAAATGCAGCTTCAACCCTCTTTATTATGTCTAGCATTTTGGGGGCTATGTTTGCGGGAATCACCTTCCTCAACTGGTGGACAGGTATTACACCTCATGCAGGAGTAACCATCTTGTCACAAATGGCTAGAGAAATTCTCGGTCAGTCATGGATTGGTAGTATTCTATTTTACGTTTTCCAATTCTCTACTGCCATGATTCTTGCAGTAGCGGCTAACACAGGTTTTTCAGCCTTTCCGATGTTGTCCTTTAATATGGCGAAAAATAAATACATGCCTCACATGTACCTTGAAAAAGGGGCACGTATGGGATACTCTAATGGGATCTTGACACTTGCAATTGGTGCCATTACCCTTTTGTTTATTTTCCGAGGAAATACGGAACGGTTGATTCCACTTTATACCATCGGTGTATTCATTCCATTTGCTCTTTCTCAAACGGGGATGGTTATCCATTGGATTCGTGAATATGGTAAGGGATTCTGGAAACACTCTTTAGCTAATATCTTGGGTGCCCTCATTTGTTATGCTATTGTTCTCATTCTCTTCCTTTTCCGTTTAGGAGATATCTGGCCATTCTTCCCAATTATTGCAATCTTGATGTGGATGTTCCTTAAGATTAAAAAACACTATAATGGTGTTGCTCAACAGTTGCGTATTGATGGGGCGGTAGAAGAACACCATTATCAAGGAAATATTGTTCTTATCCTCGTTGGGAATGTTACCAAGGCTAATATCGGAGCTATTTCCTATGCACGTTCTATTGGTGACAAGGTTATCGCCATGCATGTATCTACTAAGGATACGGAGAACAAGGACAAGGAAACTGAACAAGAGTTTAAAAAATATTTCCCTGAAATTGAGATTGTTCATATCCAATCACCGTACAGCTCAATCACTCAGTCGACCATTCAGTATGTGGATGAGGTCGCCACTCAAGCTGAGAAGGATAATGCGACTTTGACAGTCATGATTCCTCAGTTTGTACCTAAAAAATCATGGCAAACCATGCTTCACAACCAAATGAGTTTACGATTGAAATATTATCTCAAATGGCGTGAGAATATTGTGGTTTCATCCTATTCTTACCACTTGAAAGACTAAAAAATATAAGCGAAGACAACCTCTATATGAAAGGTGGTCTTCGCTTTTTTTGAGGTTTAGGTAGCTAGGAAATCTTATTTTTTGCAAGAAAAATCCAGCAAAATAAGGTATAATAGATAGTATTATAACGTTGCAGGAGGAAATTATGGCAAATCAAGAAAAAGTAGAACAAGCAGTCTATCAACTATTGGAAGCTCTCGGTGAAAATCCTGAGCGTGAGGGACTTTTGGACACACCAAAACGTGTGGCTAAGATGTATGCTGAAATGTTTTCAGGTCTAAATGAAGATCCTAAGGATCAATTTACAGCTGTCTTTTCAGAAGTCCATGACGAAGTTGTCCTTGTCAAGGATATTCCTTTTTACTCTATGTGTGAGCACCATTTGGTTCCATTTTATGGTAAGGCCCATGTGGCTTATTTGCCAAGTGGAGACAAGGTGACAGGACTTTCCAAATTAGCGCGTGCGGTTGAAGTAGCTGCTCGTCGTCCACAGTTGCAAGAACGTCTTACAGATCAAGTTGCTACAGCACTTGAAGAAGCTCTGAATCCTCGAGGAGTTTTTGTCATGGTTGAAGCAGAGCACATGTGCATGACCATGCGAGGCATTAAGAAACCAGGAAGTAAGACAATCACAACTGTCGCTAAGGGCCTTTATAAAGAAGACCGTGAAGAACGCAAGGAAATTCTTTCATTGATGCGTGATTTTTAGGAGTTAAGATGTTTATTGGCAAACATGAGATTGCAGGTAAGGCCTGTATTATGGGAATCTTGAATGTCACCCCTGATTCTTTCTCAGATGGTGGCGATTTTGACACTGTAGAGGATGCGTTGGCTCAGGTTGAGCGTATGATTGCCCAGGGAGCTGCCATTATCGATGTAGGTGGCGAATCTACAGGACCAGGAGCAGAATTTGTGACCGAGGAAGAAGAGATTGCTCGTATCGTGCCAGTTATTCAGGCTATCAAGGCAAAATATGATGTGCTCATCAGTATTGATACCTATAAGACAGCTACTGCCAGAGCTGCTCTTGAAGCAGGGGCAGATATTCTAAATGACGTCTGGGCTGGACTCTATGATGGTCAGATGCTAGCTTTAGCAGCTGAAAAGAATGTGCCGATTATTCTCATGCATAATCAAAAAGAAGAAGTATACAATGATGTCACAGAAGATGTCTGTACATTCCTCAGTCAACGAGCCCAGGCCGCCTTGGAAGCAGGTGTGGCCAAGGACAATATCTGGATTGATCCAGGCTTTGGCTTTGCGAAAAATGTCCAACACAATATTGACCTGCTAAAAGGTTTGGACAAGGTCGTTGCCTTGGGCTATCCTGTTCTTTTTGGGATTTCTCGTAAGCGTGTTGTGAACTACCTACTAGGTGGAAATACCCAAGCTAAGGACCGTGATCAGGGAACGGCTGCTCTATCTGGCTATGCTGTTAGCAAGGGCTGTCAGATTGTCCGTGTGCATAATGTTGATGCCAATCGTGATATTGTTAAGACCATTTCAGGGATTTTATGATACTAAAAAAAGCTCGATTGAGCTTTTTTTCTTAGTCTTGAATTGTCCAAACGCTGACAGATTTTTCAGAAACTGGGAAGTCTCCCCATCCGTCTTCGTCAATGGTTACAGTATCAGAGCAGTTTCCAAGAATGTCATAGAAGGTTTGTCCAGCCCAATCACTACCAATTTCCATAGACTTGCTGTTAGCAGCATCATTAGAGATTGTTACAGCTAATGGAGCGCCATCTTCGTTGCCAGAGCGTGTCCATCCAATACAGTTTGGATCATCAAAGTAGTCTGTTTGCTCTCCGTAAGCAAGGTCTTTACGAGCGTAGAGCAAAGTATCTAGGATTTCTTGGAAATTTTCTTGGGCAAATTCACCTTCGATGCCATAGTAGTCACCATAAAATAGGCAAGGAAGACCGTCTTCACGGAGAAGAATGAGAGCATAAGCAGCTGGTTTAAACCATTCTTCAACAGTAGATTCTAGAGCTTGTCCGCGTTGAGTGTCGTGGTTGTCTACGAAGGTCACGGCATGTTCAGGATGATTTTTGACCAAAGAATGATCGAAAATTGTTGTTAAATCATAATCAGCTCCAGCTGTGCTAGCGTTGTGTAGATTGTTGTGAAGGGAAACATCAACGAGGTCAAAACGTTTTTCAATCTTTTCAAGATAGGTATTGTTATCCTCTTCGTTACCATTCCAAAATTCACCAAAGACATAGAAGTCTTGACCTTGTTTTTCTTTGACATCACGGATAAAGTTACGCATGAAGAATGAATCGATGTGCTTGATTGCATCCATGCGGAATCCTTGAACACCTGTTGTTTCAACGAACCAATCCGCCCATTCGTAAATGTTTTCAATAACTTCAGGGTGTTTATAGTCTAGGTTAGCATACATAAGATAGTCAAAGTTACCATTCTCATTGTCAACCAAGTCGTTGTCTGCCCAACCTTTGTTGTCACCTTGGATAAGATAGATACCACTTTTATTACGTTTAGCATCGAAGTCAGTTCCGTTAAAGTGGTACCAGTGCCATTCAAAATCGTTGTAGGCTTTATTGCGTCCGTCAAAGGTGAAGTGTGTCCAGCCTTCGATCTCAAATGGTTCGCTGATTTCTTGGGTACGATCCTCTGGGTCAACTTCGACCACTTCGAAGGTCTCGAGTTTATCGGCTGCTGCCTTGTGGTTAAGCACAACGTCGGCCATAGGTACAATACCAACTTCTTTGAGTTGGTTGATAGCATTGAGATACTCTTCTTTAAGGCCGTATTTGGTGCGGACAGTTTCTTTTTGGTCGAATTCTCCAAGGTCAAAGAGGTCATAGACTCCGTAACCAACATCATCTTTGTTGGTAGCCTTAAAAGCAGGTGGCATCCAAACGTGGCTGATGCCCAGGTCTGCTAAATGTTGGGCATCTTCAGCCAAATTGTTCCAGTGTTGTCCGTCACTTGGGAGATACCACTCAAAGTATTGCATTGCGGTTTGATTTGTCATAGTTTTTTCCTTATTAGTTGAGATAGTCTTGCTTGTAATCAGGAGTCTTTTTAACTCCTGTGCCTATATTTTACCAAATCAGAAGAATTACGCAACCGATTGCATAAGCGTAAACACAATAACTTCAGATCTGTCTAAAATATCATACTAATAAGAGTCCAACTTTTCAACTGTTTTGTGCTAGAATAAAGAGGAGTCTAGTCGTCTGAAGGAGAAATTATGGATAAAATTATTTTAAATGGTTGCCGTTTTTATGGCTATCACGGGGCTTTTGCTGAGGAACAGACCCTAGGGCAAATTTTTGTGGTAGATTTGGAATTGGCTGTCGATTTGACCAAGGCATCACAAAGTGACAATCTAGAAGATACGGTTCACTATGGTTTGGTTTTTGAAGCCGTGCAAAAACAAGTGGAAGATAAAAAGTATATTTTGATTGAGCGTTTGGCTGGTGTGATTTGTGAGGATTTATTTGCACAATTTCCACCAATTCAATCTATTAAAGTTCGAATTACCAAGGAAAATCCACCAATTAATGGGCATTATAAGAGTGTTGGTATCGAATTGGAGCGTAGCCGATGACAAGAGTTTATTTGAGTTTGGGATCTAATATGGGAGACCGTCAAGGCTATCTTCAAAAAGCTGTGAAGGCCTTGAATGACTTACCTGAGACGGAGGTTAAAGCGGTATCCTCTTATTATGAAACGGCTGCTTGGGGACTGACAGATCAGGCTGATTTTTTGAATCTTGCCTTGGCTTTAGAGACGAAGTTGCCAGCAGAGACCTTACTAAGGTCATGTCAGCAAATTGAAAAAGACCTTGATCGCGTTCGTCATGAACATTGGGGGCCTCGGACGGTAGATATAGATATTCTTCTATATGGGCAGGAAATCTGGGAGACTGAGCACCTTAAAGTGCCTCACCCATATATGAGTCAGAGAGCTTTTGTTCTGGTGCCCTTAGTAGAAATAGCAGATGATTTGGTTGATCCTAAAACTGGCCAAGCCTACAAAAATTATTTGAGTCAATTAAACACTAGTGATGTCCGTAAATTGGAGCTTATGGACTAGCTTTGCGTGAAATTCCTTGTCGTCAAGATGGGGAATTTTTGCTATAATTAAACTTGGCTTTTTGCTGTATTTTTCTTTTAATTTTTAGGGAAAAATACTAACTCATTTATAGGTAGTGATAGTAATATGGGGAAGTCTATCACGATACCTATAAAGGAATCAATGTATAGAAAAAGTATGGAAAATAACATGTTAGATAAACTTAAAGAAGATTTAGTGGGGATTGATATTCGTTTCGACGAACCCTTAAAACGTTATACATATACCAAGGTTGGTGGTCCAGCTGATTATTTGGCCTTTCCACGTAACCGCTATGAACTCTCTCGTATTGTCAAATTTGCTAATAAGCATGACATTCCTTGGATGGTGCTTGGTAATGCCAGTAACTTGATTGTTCGTGACGGTGGTATCAGAGGTTTTGTGATTATGTTTGACAGGCTCAATGGTATCGCAGTTAATGGTTATCAAATTGAAGCTGAAGCGGGAGCTAACTTGATTGCGACAACCAAGGTAGCCCGTTTCCAAAGTTTGACAGGTTTTGAATTTGCAGCGGGGATTCCAGGTAGTGTTGGTGGTGCCGTCTTTATGAATGCTGGTGCCTATGGTGGCGAGATTGCCCATATCTTGGTTTCTGCTCAGGTTCTTACAAAAGACGGTGATATTCGTACGATTGACGCAAGAGATATGCGCTTTGGTTATCGTCGTTCAGTGCTCCAAGAAACAGGAGAAGTGGTTATTTCAGCTAAATTTAACCTCAAACCAGGAGACTACGAGCAAATCAAGAATGAGATGAACCGTCTTAATCACTTGCGAGAGCTTAAACAACCTCTTGAATACCCTTCATGTGGTTCGGTCTTTAAACGCCCACCAGGTCACTTTGCAGGTCAGCTGATTATGGAAGCTAACCTCAAGGGACATCGTATCGGCGGCGTTGAGGTGTCAACTAAGCATGCTGGTTTCATGGTCAATGTTGATCACGGGACAGCTAAAGATTACGAAGACCTTATTGCAGATGTTATCGCCAAAGTTAAGGAAAATTCAGGTGTTACACTAGAGCCTGAAGTACGTATCATTGGCGACAAATTAAACTAATAAAACCCTATCCCTATATTTGCTATCCATGGAGGATTTATGACAATTGACTAATCCGATTATTGCCTTTCGAAACGTCTCAAAAGTGTTTGAAGACAGTGGCACACAAGTTTTAAAAGACATCAACTTTGAACTAGAAGAAGGTAAGTTCTATACCCTACTTGGGGCTTCTGGTTCTGGTAAATCAACAATTTTGAACATCATTGCAGGTCTCTTAGATGCGACCAGTGGTGACGTCCTTTTGGATGGAAAGCGTATCAATGATATTCCTATCAATAAAAGGGATGTCCACACCGTTTTCCAATCTTATGCCCTCTTTCCACATATGAATGTCTTTGACAATGTGGCTTTTGCCCTTAAATTGAAAAAGGTGCCTAAAAAGGAAATCGAAGAGCGTGTAGAAGAAGCCTTAAAGATGGTTCAACTCAATGGTTATCAAAAACGCTCAATTCAAAAATTATCAGGTGGTCAACGTCAACGTGTGGCCATTGCCCGTGCGATTATTAACCAACCACGTGTGGTCCTTTTGGATGAGCCCTTGTCAGCACTAGATTTGAAGCTACGTACTGAAATGCAATACGAGTTGCGCGAATTGCAGCAACGTCTAGGGATTACCTTTGTCTTTGTTACCCACGACCAAGAAGAAGCCTTGGCCATGTCGGATTGGATTTTTGTTATGAACGATGGTGAAATTGTTCAATCAGGAACTCCGGTTGATATCTATGACGAACCTATTAATCACTTTGTTGCAACCTTTATTGGAGAATCTAACATCCTCCCAGGTGTTATGATTGAGGACTATTTGGTTGAGTTCAATGGGAAACGTTTTGAATCTGTCGATGGAGGAATGCGTCCTAACGAACCTGTCGAAGTGGTTATTCGTCCTGAAGATTTGCAGATTACACTTCCTGAGGAAGGTAAATTGCAAGTTCGCGTGGAAACTCAGCTCTTCCGTGGGGTCCACTATGAAATCATTGCCTATGACAATCTTGGCAATGAATGGATGATTCATTCAACCCGTAAGGCGATTGAGGGTGAGATTATCGGTCTTGATTTTACGCCTGAGGATATTCATATCATGCGTCTTAATGAGACAGAAGAAGAGTTCGATGCACGTATTGAAGAATATGTGGAAGTGGAAGAACATGAAGATGGCTTGATTAATGCCATTGAGGAGGAGCGCTATGAAGAAAACAGCTAGCCTCTTCTCGGTACCTTACCTCCTTTGGCTCCTACTCTTCGTGGTTGCTCCAGTGCTCATGCTACTCTATCAGTCTTTCTTTGATATCAGTGGCAACTTTACATTGGATAATTATGGCACCTTCTTTTCCAGTTGGACTTACTTAAGGATGAGTTTTAACTCGGTTCTTTATGCAGCCATCATTACTCTAGTAACTCTCCTTATCTCTTATCCGACGGCATATCTCTTAACCAGACTGAAGCATAAGCAACTTTGGTTAATGTTGGTCATTTTGCCAACCTGGGTCAATCTCCTTCTGAAAGCCTATGCTTTTATGGGGATTTTTGGCCAACAAGGTGGTATCAATGCCTTTCTTGGTTTCTTTGGGATTGCACCCATGCAAATCCTCTTTACGGACTTCTCCTTTATTTTCGTAGCTAGCTACATTGAAATTCCTTTTATGATTCTACCGATTTTCAATGCACTGGATGATTTGGATGAAAATATTGTGAATGCAAGTAAAGATTTGGGAGCCAATGATTGGCAGACCTTTACCAAGGTTATTTTTCCCTTATCGCTTAATGGGGTACGCTCTGGTGTCCAGTCGGTCTTCATTCCTAGTCTCAGCCTCTTTATGCTGACACGCTTGATTGGTGGTAACCGAGTTATCACCCTAGGGACAGCTATCGAACAGCACTTCCTCACGACACAAAACTGGGGAATGGGGGCAACCATTGGTGTTGTTCTTATTGTTGCTATGATTGCGACAATGTGGTTAACAAAGGAGAGACGTCAATGAAAAAATTTGCAAATCTCTATTTAGCTCTTGTCTTTGTTATCCTTTACCTGCCAATCTTTTATTTAATCGCCTATTCTTTCAATAGTGGTGGCGATATGAATAGTTTCACAGGTTTTACTCTGGATAACTATCAGAGCATGTTTTCAGATAGCCGACTTATGTTAATCCTGGCTCAAACCTTCTTTTTAGCTTTCCTTAGCGCTCTTCTGGCAACGATTATTGGTACCTTTGGGTCTATCTTTATCTACGAGAGTAAACAAAAGCAACAGACTGGGATTTTATCTCTAAATAACGTGCTCATGGTTGCACCGGACGTCATGATTGGTGCTAGTTTCTTGATTCTCTTCACCTTGATTGGTTTCCAACTAGGCTTTGTATCTGTCTTATTGAGTCACATTGCCTTTTCAATCCCAATCGTGGTTCTCATGGTGTTGCCACGCCTTAAGGAAATGAATCGAGATATGGTGAATGCCGCTTATGACCTAGGTGCAACTCAATGGCAGATGTTACGAGAGGTTATGTTGCCATACTTGACACCTGGTATTATTGCTGGTTATTTCATGGCCTTTACCTATTCATTGGATGACTTTGCCGTAACCTTCTTTGTAACGGGGAATGGTTTTTCAACACTTGCTGTGGAAATTTACTCACGTGCACGTAAGGGGATTTCTCTGGAAATTAATGCCTTGTCAACTGTTGTTTTCCTATTCTCTATTCTTTTAGTTATAGGTTATTATGCGATTACCAAGGAGAAGGAGGAGCAGGATGCGTAGACTCTATCAATTTCTGGCAGGTATTTTAGCCATTATCTTCTTCCTTTGGGGCATCTCTGCCTACATGCAGAGTCGTACAGGAAATGTGTCGGACAAATTAGTTATCTATAACTGGGGTGATTATATTGACCCAGACCTCCTGACCAAGTTTACAAAAGAAACGGGCATCAAGGTTCAGTACGAAACCTTTGATTCCAATGAAGCCATGTATACCAAGATTAAGCAGGGCGGAACAACCTACGATATCGCTGTGCCGTCAGACTATACTATTGATAAAATGGTTAAGGAAGACCTTTTGGTGAAGTTGGATAAATCTAAAATCAAAGGTTTTGACCAGATTGGCTCAAGCTTTAAAGGACTTAGTTTTGACCCTCACAATGACTATTCCATCCCTTATTTCTGGGGAACTGTCGGCATTGTTTATAATACAAAATTGGTGAAAAAAGCACCACAGCACTGGGATGATCTTTGGTCACCAGATTACAAAAATCAGATTATGCTTGTGGATGGCGCGCGTGAAGTCCTTGGTTTCTCACTGAATAGCCTGGGATATAGCTTGAATACGAAGAACATGACTGAATTACGTTTGGCTGAAACTAAACTTAATAGTCTAACACCAAATATCAAGGCTATTGTTGGTGACGAGATGAAGGGCTACATGGTTCAAGGTGATGCGGCCATTGGAGTAACCTTCTCAGGGGAAGCTAGTGAGATGCTTGATAAAAATGAGGACCTACGTTATGTTGTCCCATCTGAAGGCTCAAATCTTTGGTTTGATAATCTGGTGATTCCTAAGACTGTAAAGCATGAAAAAGAGGCCTATGCCTTTATCAATTTCATGCTTAAACCAGAAAATGCAGCCAAAAATGCTGAATATATCGGTTATGCCACACCTAACCAAGCAGCTAAAGCCTTGCTTCCAAAGAGTATCACTGATGATAAAGCCTTTTATCCCTCAGAATCAACCATTAAAAACCTTGAAGTCTATAACAACTTGGGACAAAAATGGCTAGGAATCTATAACGATATTTACCTTCAAGTCAAGATGTATCGTAAATAAGTCTTTTGAGATTTGAGTTTTAGATGCCATCTAGAATGATTCTTCCAACGATTTTATTTTCGAAAATACTAAGAGGCTGAAACGCAATCGTTTCAGCCTTTTTCTTACATCGAAAAGTCTCGCCTATTGCGGACAAATTTCTCGACTAACAGGAGTTTCCAAGTTTTCAGGAGTGCTAACACATAAGCGATAAAGAAAGTGTCTCTTTTACACTATTTCAAATGAGCCATACTATTTTTCTTGAAAAATTGTATTGCTGTGCTATAATAAAGCAAAGAAATTTTTAATGTTTATTTTGGAGGACTTAACATGCAAGCAGCACTTCTCTTTTTACTGTTTTCCTTCCTGATTATTTTGGGAATTCTCATTAGTATGCTTTACGTTGTACGTCAACAGTCAGTGGCTATCGTTGAACGTTTTGGACGTTATCAAAAAATTGCAACGAGTGGGATTCATATGCGTTTACCATTTGGTATCGATAAAATTGCCGCTCGTATTCAATTACGTTTGCTTCAAAGTGAGATTGTGGTTGAGACTAAGACAAAGGATAATGTCTTTGTCATGATGAATGTGGCTACTCAATATCGTGTTAATGAGCAAAATGTTACAGATGCTTACTATAAACTCATGCGTCCAGAAGCTCAAATTAAATCATACATTGAGGATGCTCTCCGTTCATCAGTTCCTAAATTGACGCTCGATGAACTCTTTGAGAAGAAAGATGAAATTGCCCTTGAGGTTCAACACCAAGTGGCTGAAGAAATGACAACTTATGGGTATATCATTGTTAAGACTTTGATTACCAAAGTTGAACCAGATGCTGAAGTTAAACAGTCTATGAACGAAATCAATGCTGCCCAACGTAAGCGTGTCGCAGCTCAAGAATTGGCAGAAGCTGATAAGATCAAGATTGTTACAGCAGCTGAAGCCGAAGCTGAAAAAGATCGTCTTCACGGGGTCGGTATTGCCCAACAACGTAAGGCAATCGTTGATGGATTGGCTGAATCTATCGCAGAACTTAAAGAGGCCAATGTGGGTATGTCTGAAGAGCAGATTATGTCTATTCTCTTGACTAACCAATATCTAGATACCCTTAATACTTTTGCGGCTAAAGGCAATCAAACCTTATTCCTACCAAATAATCCAAACGGTGTGGATGATATTCGTACCCAAATTTTGTCAGCCTTAAAGACAGATAATAAAAATTAAGCACAAAAAGAAGCCAGATCTATACAATCTGACTTTTTTTGTTTTATTTTTCTAGGAATTGCGTCAAACGAATAACTTCAATCTTATAGCCATCTGGATCAGTGATAAAGTAGTACATTTTTGGTTTACCAGGAAGACCTGAGAGGTCTGTGACAGTATAGCCAGCCTCTTTGTGAGCTTGGTGTGTAGCTTCTAGGTCATCAACACCAACGGCGATATGCCCGTATCCATCTCCGAGATCATAAGCTTCATGGTCGTAGTTGTAGGTTAATTCCAACTCGTAATCAGGATCATCTTCGAGTTGCAAGTAGACAAGGGTGAACTTATATTCTGGAAAATCATTGCGACGAGCTTCTTTGAAACCAAGAGCTTCTTTATAGAATTTAAGTGAGGCTTCTAGGTCCTTGACACGGACACAAGTGTGTAGAAATTTAGTCATGTGAGATAACTCCTTTTATCTAATTCTGTAAGTTTATGATAGCATTTTGGAACCGTTTTTTCTAGTTTTTGCTCTTTTGTGTTATAATGACGAAAAACAATCTGTGGAGGATGCTTATGACGATTTTAGCGATTGATTTTGGGGGAACACAGGTGAAGTCAGCACTTGTTTCGGAGCAGTTCGCCATTGAAAAGAGTCTGCCGACGCAGTCATCCCCACAAAACTTAGAACAAGCTATTGACGTGATTGATCAGATAGTTACTTCAGTTGAAGTAGACTTATCAGGTATAGCAATTAGTGTTCCAGGGACGGTTGATACTGAGGAAGGTGTGATTTATCATGGTGGCTTATTGAGGTTCTTCCACGGCTTTCGTATTAAAGAGGTCCTCGAAGCCAAGTACCATCTGCCTGTGATGGCTCTTAATGATGGTAAAGCAGCGGCCTTGGCAGAGCTAGCTACAGGTCATTTGCAAGGAGTGGCCAATGGTGCAGCTCTTGTTTTGGGTTCAGGTCTAGGTGGTGGATTTATTATTAATGGTAAACTTTTTCAAGGAAGTCATTTTCAAGCGGGTGAGTTGACCTTTCTGTTACCAGTTCAAATGGAAAAAGTTGATCCTTCATTGATGCGAGGCATGACTTTGTCGGCTGTCGGTTTAATTACCAAGGTAAATGAAGTGCTAGGTAACTCAGATTTAAAGGATGGTTTAGCCGCATTTAAGGCCATAAATGAAGGAGATAAAACAGTCTATCCGCTTTTTGAAAGCTATTGCCGTAACCTAGCCATTACCATTTTGAATCTTCAAACTATCTTTGATATGGAAACCTTTGTTATTGGAGGTGGCATTTCAGCCCAGCCGATTCTTATCGAGGAGGTCAACCGCCAGTTTGATAAGGTTCACCATGAGATTGACTTTATCGGTAAAATTATTAAACGTCCCGAGATTGTTGCTTGTCATCATCATAATGGAGCTAATCTAATTGGGGCAGCCTATTTTCTTAAGCAAAAATAAACGGATACTAAAATCAATTACTGATGAAAATATACATAAAATACCTAACTTTTTTGAGGCGAGCGGTTAATCCCGTTCGTTTTTTACTGTTAACACTTTACAATATTCAGAAAATTCGCTATAATAGGACCATTAAAATTTTGGAGGTGTCTTTATGACAATTTATAATTTCTCAGCAGGACCTGCTACATTACCAAAACCAGTGCTTGAAAAAGCCCAAGCTGAATTGCTTAACTATCAAGATTCCGGTATGTCCGTGCTAGAAATGTCCCACCGTTCTCCAGAATTTGACAAAATCGTTAAAGATGCGGAAGCGACACTTCGTGAGCTTATGGCCATTCCTGATAACTATAAGGTTATTTTCTTGCAAGGTGGCGCTTCGACACAATTTACAATGGTCCCACTTAACCTCGCTCAAGGTAAGAAAGCTTACTACCTTGTAGGTGGTTCATGGGGTAAAAAAGCTTATACAGAAGCTGTTAAACTTTCAAAAACTATTCCTTTTGAACCAATTCTTTTGGCCTCTTCAGAAGAAACTGTTTACGATCACATCCCAAGCTTTGACCCAGCAACAATTGATCCAGAAGCTGCTTATGTTCACTTGACAACGAACAATACCATTGAAGGAACATCTATCTACGATTTGCCTGATACTAATGGTGTGCCAATTGTAGCTGATATGTCTTCAAATATTTTGGCTGCTCGTTACAATGTTGAGGACTTTGCCCTTATCTATGCTGGTGCTCAGAAAAATATTGGACCTGCTGGGGTGACAGTGGTTATCGTTCGTGAAGACTTCCTTAACGACCAACCACAATTGTCTGCCATGTTGGATTACCGTATTCAAGCTGAAGCAGGATCACTTTACAATACACCACCATGTTTCAACATCTATATTTCAAAACTCGTCTTTGACTGGGTTAAAAATGAAATTGGTGGCGTGGACAAGATGGCTGAAATTCAACGTGAGAAATCAGGTCTTCTCTACGATTATATTGAATCATCTGATTTCTACACAAATCCTGTCAAAGATGCCAAGAATCGTTCTGTCTGCAATATCCCATTTGTAACACCAAGTAAAGAGTTGGATGCTAAATTTGTAGCAGAAGCAGATGCTCTTGGTTTCAAGAATATCAAAGGACACCGTTCAGTAGGTGGTATGCGTGCTAGTGTTTATAATGCATTCCCACGTCAGGGTGTACTTGACTTGATTGACTTTATGAAGAAATTTGAAGCCGAAAATAAATGATTAGGTAAAGAGATGGAAATTAGACAAGCCTTCCCAAATGAAATTGGGGCTATCATGACTGTGATTGAGAGTGCTAGAACTGCTTTAGCAGAAGCGGGGAGTACCCAATGGCAAGGAGCTGATGGTTACCCTACTGAAGAAACTATCTTTGACGATGTCCTTAATGGGCAGGCCTATGTAGGAATTGTTGATGGTCAAATCGTTTCTTATGCTGCGGTGATTGTTGATGGAGACCCTGCTTACGACAAAATCTATGACGGGGACTGGAAACACCACAATAAGCGCTACATTACTTTTCATAGAATCGCCGTTTTAAGTGAATTTTCGGGCCAGGGTATTGCTCAAACCTTCATTCAAGGTCTTATTGAGGGGACTGATGCTCATGATTTCCGTTGCGATACGCATGAAAAGAATACTGTCATGCAGCATATTTTGGAGAAGCTTGGCTATGTCTATTGTGGCAAGGTTCCTATTGATGGTGAACGTCTTGCTTATCAGAAAATCAAAACTAAGCGAGAGAAGGCCTTTTATCAAGAACTTGATGAAGCAGCTCACCACGGGATACATTGATTTAAGAGGAATAAAATTATGGTATTTAGTGTAAAAACGTATAACAATATTAACCAGATTGGTTTGAAGGAACTTGGAAATCATTTCCAAATTGATGGTGATTTAGCGAAAAATCCGGATGCCTATATCATTCGTAGTCAAAATCTCCATGACACTGTTTTTCCTGACAACTTGAAAGCTATTGCGCGTGCTGGTGCAGGTACTAACAATATCCCAGTTGACGAAGCAACTGAAAAAGGAATTGTTGTCTTCAATACTCCAGGTGCCAATGCTAACGCTGTTAAAGAAGCTGTTTTGGCCTCTATCTTACTCTCAGCACGTGACTATATTGCGGCCAATGCTTGGGTTAACACACTTAGTGGTGATGATGTTCCTAAACAAATTGAAGCAGGTAAGAAACAGTTTGCAGGTAGCGAGATTACTGGTAAGACATTGGGTGTTATCGGGCTTGGTGCGATTGGTGCACGTATTGCCAATTATGCTTACCGTTTGGGAATGAAGGTCTATGGTTACGACCCATATGTTTCTATTGAAGCTGCCTGGAATATCTCTCACCATGTAAAACGTGTTTCTGATCTTAAAGAGATTTTTGAAAACTGTGACTACATCACTGTTCACGTCCCATTGACACCTGATACGAAGGGGACTTTCAATGCGGATGCCTTCAATCTCATGCAAAAAGGCACAACTATCATTAACTTTGCCCGTGCAGAGTTGGTAGATAATGATGCTCTCTTTGATGCTTTGGAAACAGGTGTGGTTAAACGTTATATCACTGACTTTGGTACAGAAGACCTACTTAACAAACCTAATGTAACAGTCTTCCCACACGTTGGTGGTTCAACAGGTGAAGCAGAACTTAACTGTGCGATTATGGCAGGTCAAACTATCCGTCGCTTTATGGAAACAGGTGAAATTGTTAACTCTGTTAACTTCCCACGTGTGCAACAGGCCTTGAGTGCTCCATACCGTATCACCTTGATTAATAAAAACGTGCCTAATATTGTGGCTCGTATCTCTACTGCGGTTTCTGATTTTAATATCAATATTGATAATATCATCAACCGTTCTAAGGGTGATTACGCCTACACGCTTCTTGACCTTGATGAAACCGATAAGGAAAAGATTGATGAATTGGTTGCTAAGTTTGAGGCTAGCGACAATATCGTACGTGTGCGTTTGATTAAAGGCAAAAAATAAGAGTTAAACTGGCAGGAACAAGAGATTCCTGTCTTTTTTGTTATAATAAAGACATGCTTTATCGTCAGTATTATTTATCTCCTATTGGACGCTTGTGCTTGGTGGCAAGTGACCAAGCGCTTTATGGTGTTTGGTTGGAAGGGCAAAAACATTTTCAGGCAGGGATCAAGGAAGAGGAGCTAGTAGACACCTCAAATTCTATCTTGAAAATAACCAAGAATTGGTTAGAGGCTTATTTTAAGGGGGATAATCCAAGTCCAGATATCCTCCCTCTAGCTGATAGGGGGACAGATTTTCAACAAAAAGTCTGGTCAGTTTTAGGGGAGATACCTTATGGACGGACTATTAGCTATGGACAGATTAGCCAGCAAATCTCCTGCAAATCCGCACAGGCTGTGGGAACCGCTGTTGGTAAAAATCCTTGGTTGATTCTGGTCCCTTGTCATCGTGTCTTACCTAGCAGTGGACAGATAGGTAATTATGCAGCAGGAGAAGAAGCCAAGTGTTTTCTATTGCGTTTAGAAGACATCAGGTTTGACAGTCCCAGAGAGATAGCTTATGCTAGAAAAAAGGAGAAAAACATGTACACTTTTTATGAATATCCCAAATGTAGCACTTGCCGTAAGGCGAAAGCAGAACTTAACCAGTTAGGTTTAGATGTTGAATCTATTAATATTAAGGAAAATCCACCTTCGGCTCAATTTTTAAAAGAGCTTTTGGTAGGGTCAGATTTAGAACTTAAGAAATTCTTCAATACGAGTGGTCAATCCTACCGCTCTCTAGGTCTAAAGGATAAGTTGCCAACCCTATCTCTTGATGAAGCTGTTGAATTCTTGGCTTCAGATGGTATGTTGATTAAACGTCCTATCTTGATTAAAGATGGTAAGGTTTTACAGGTTGGTTACCGTACCCCTTACCAAGACTTAAATTTATAAAAAATAAGCAAAAAATCTTGCCACAGTAAATAGAAGTATGGTAAGATTAAAACAGTTGCCGCTATAGTTAAATGGTATAATAGAGCAATGGTAATGCTCCGTTCCGAGTTCAATTCTCGGTGGTGGCATCTGTGATAAAGTCCAGCCTTAGGGTTGGATTTTTTTATGTTCAAAGAGGCTGATTTATACCTCTCAATTTTTCAAAAGAATTTACTGAAAACTCTTGAAATTCAAAAAAAAAGGAGTAGACTAATAGGTGATTAAACCTAGGAGGCAAGTCGTGAAATACTACGTTCAATTCATGTTGATTTGTTTGTTTGCCGTTATTGGTGAAGCTATTTCAACATTCTTCAAATTACCTATTCCTGGAAGCATTATTGGTTTATTCTTGCTTCTTATTGCTCTTCAGCTTAAGTGGATTCGTCTACGTCATATTCATGCAGTAGCAGAGTTTTTGATTGCCAATATGACTATTCTATTTTTGCCAGCAGGTGTCGGTATTATGGAACGATGGAATGCTATTTCAGCGAATATTGTCCCTATTATTTTGATTATTATGGGAGCCTTGGTTCTTAATATTGTAGTAATTGCAGTAGTTGTCGGTTTCATCAAAAAACATTTTGAAGGTGATTACGAGGAGGTTAAACGTGGCTAATTTTTTTAATACACCCTTGTTTGGGCTAACACTTTCTGTACTAGCTTACACAATAGGGCTTTTGATTTATCGCCGTTTTCCTAATCCTTTGACAACGCCTCTTCTTGTATCGACTGCCTTGATTATCGTCATTTTGCACTATACAGGTATTTCCTACAAGGATTACTATGTAGGTGGCTCTTATCTTAACAGTTTGATTATACCTTCAACAGTCGCGCTAGCAGTTCCTTTTTATAAAAATCTACACCTCATGCGCCATCACTATAAGAGTATTCTAATTGGATCAACTGTTGCCTGTGTTTTAAATACGAGTTATACGGCCTTGATTGCTAAGCTTTTTGGGATGGATTATTTCCTAGCCATCTCTCTCTTTCCTAAGTCTGTAACGACTGCCATGGCTGTAGGAATTTCGGAAAAAATGCAGGGGATTACGACAGTAACCTTGGTTGTCGTTGTTATTACGGGTATCTTAACCTCTGTCTTGGGTCCTGTCTTTTTAAAAATGATTGGCATTAAGGATCCAGTTGCTATCGGACTTTCACTCGGAGGGACCGGACACGCTGTAGGTACTGGAACTGCCTTCAGATATGGTCAGGTTGCAGGTGCTATGGGCGGACTTTCAATCGCTGTAACAGGGATTCTATATGTCTTTATTAGTCCTATTGTGGCAAGTTTGATTCTGAAATAAAAAATTAAGGTTTGGATAGGTTTTCCAAGCCTTTTTAGCTGTGAAAAACAAGCAAAATCTGACCTTTTATGTTATAATTAAGGTTATGAATTATGGAGATTATATCTGGGATTTGGGTGGTACCTTGTTGGATAATTACCAGGTATCAACCCAAGCCTTTCTAGCAACTTTAGAACAATTTGAGCGTACAGCAGAACCTCAAGCAGTCTATGATGCCCTTAAGGTATCAACGAGCACTGCCATTGCTATGTTTGCGCCTGATATAGCTGATTTTCGAACCCTATATAAGCAAGAGGAAGCCAAGCATTTACAGGAACCTGTTTTTTTTGAAGGTGCTAAGACTGTCCTAGCTAAGATTGTGGCTGAGGGTGGGCGTAATTTTTTGGTTAGCCACCGTAATCACTTGGTGCTAGAAATCCTTGATAAGGCAGAGATTGCCTCTTATTTTACAGAGGTTGTAACTTCTGAAAATGGCTTTGCTAGAAAGCCGAGTCCAGATAGTT
Source organism: Streptococcus sp. HMSC10E12 (assembly GCF_001807855.1). NCBI lineage: Bacteria > Bacillati > Bacillota > Bacilli > Lactobacillales > Streptococcaceae > Streptococcus > Streptococcus sp. HMSC10E12. Next base: position 117,871 of record NZ_KV791083.1, on the reverse strand, counting down.
TCCTTTATTTAATTAACAAATACGATATTAAACACGGCTTGGTCATTGGTGACCGCCAGATAGATATAGAGGCTGGTCGAGCAGCAGGTCTGGATACCTTGCTTGTTGATGGCCATAAATCATTATTGGAGATTGTGACATAAATGACTGATGAATTAAAAAATCTTGAAGAAAAAGCGCAAGAATATGATGCCAGCCAGATTCAAGTCCTAGAGGGGCTTGAAGCGGTACGTATGCGCCCAGGTATGTATATTGGATCAACCTCAAAAGAAGGGTTGCATCATTTGGTATGGGAGATTGTCGATAACTCAATTGATGAGGCCTTGGCTGGTTTCGCCACTCATATTCAGGTCTTTATTGAGCCGGACAATTCTATCACGGTTGTCGATGATGGTCGTGGTATTCCAGTCGATATCCAAGAGAAAACTGGCCGTCCTGCAGTTGAAACTGTCTTTACGGTACTTCACGCTGGTGGTAAATTCGGCGGAGGCGGTTATAAGGTCTCTGGTGGATTGCACGGGGTTGGTTCTTCGGTCGTTAATGCCCTCTCAACACAACTTGATGTTAAGGTTTATAAAAATGGCCATATCCACTTCCAAGAGTATAAACGTGGGGTCGTGGTGGCAGATCTAGCAGTAATTGGTGAAACAGAGAAACATGGTACGACTGTTCACTTTACGCCAGACCCAGAGATTTTCCAAGAGACAACCGAGTTTGATTTTGGAAAATTGGCTAAACGTATCCAAGAGCTAGCCTTTTTGAACAAGGGGCTCCGTATCTCTATCACAGATAAGCGTGAGGGTCTCGAACAAGAGAAACATTATCACTACGAAGGTGGTATCACATCTTATGTGAAATACATCAATGAAAACAAGGATGTTATCTTTGATGAACCTATCTACACTGATGGTGAGATGGATGGTATTTCGGTTGAAGTTGCTATGCAATACACGACTGGCTATCATGAAACGGTGATGAGTTTTGCTAACAACATTCACACCCATGAAGGTGGTACCCACGAACAAGGTTTCCGTACAGCCTTAACGCGTGTCATTAATGACTATGCGCGTCAGAATAAGATTCTCAAAGAAAAAGATGATAATTTGACTGGGGATGATGTTCGTGAAGGGTTGACTGCTATCATCTCTGTCAAGCATCCAAATCCACAGTTTGAAGGTCAAACCAAGACCAAGCTTGGAAACTCTGAAGTGGTTAAGATTACCAATCGTCTCTTTAGTGAGGCTCTAAGTCGCTTCCTCTTGGAAAATCCTGCCATTGCTAAGAAGATTGTTGAAAAAGGGATTTTGGCTTCTAAGGCCCGTATCGCCGCTAAGCGTGCCCGCGAAGTGACACGTAAGAAGTCAGGGCTTGAAATTTCTAACCTTCCAGGGAAGTTGGCAGACTGTTCATCAAATAATGCCGAAATGAATGAACTTTTCATTGTCGAAGGGGACTCAGCCGGTGGTTCTGCTAAGTCAGGGCGTAACCGTGAATTCCAAGCCATTCTGCCAATTCGAGGTAAGATTCTGAACGTTGAAAAGGCTAGCATGGATAAGATTCTAGCCAATGAAGAAATTCGTTCTCTCTTCACAGCAATGGGAACAGGTTTTGGAGCTGAATTTGATGTCAGTAAGGCACGTTATCACAAGTTGGTCATCATGACCGATGCCGATGTCGATGGGGCTCACATCCGTACCTTGCTTCTGACTTTGATTTACCGCTTTATGCGTCCAGTCTTGGAAGCAGGCTATGTCTACATCGCTCAACCACCAATTTATGGGGTTAAGGTTGGTTCTGAGATTAAAGAATATATCCAACCTGGTGCAGATCAAGAAGACAAATTGCGTGCTGCTCTTGAAAAGTATAGTGTGGGACGTTCAAAACCTACGGTACAACGTTATAAAGGTTTGGGTGAAATGGATGACCACCAACTTTGGGAAACAACCATGGACCCTGAAAATCGTTTGATGGCGCGTGTTTCTGTGGATGATGCTGCAGAAGCAGATAAGATTTTCGATATGCTGATGGGAGACAAGGTTGAACCTCGCCGCGAATTTATCGAAGAAAATGCCGTTTACAGTACTCTAGATATCTAATATTCTTTTAGAAAAGGGTGCAATGCTAGGATAACTATGATATAATCGTAATGTTATTCTACATTTATGAACATAATAGACGATTAAGGAGAAACTATGTCTAGCGGAATTGTTTTACTGATTGTAGTGGTAGTTATGCTCGTAATTATCGCTTACTTAGTCGGTATTCTTATTAGAAAACGAAATGATTCGCGGATTGCCGAGCTTGAAGAACGCAAGCAAAGATTATTTGACTTGCCAGTCAATGAAGAAATTGAAGAAGTCAAAAAGCTTCACTTGATTGGACAAAGTCAGACAACCTTCCGTGAATGGAATCAGAAATGGATAGATATCTCGACAAATTCATTCGCAGATATTGAAAATCATATTTTCGAAGCTGAAAATATGAATGATACCTTCCATTTCTTCAAGGCTAGTGGTGAAATTAATAACATTGAGAGTCAGTTGGATCTTGTGGAAGAAGACATCAAGTCTATCCGCGAAGCACTCTCAACCTTGAAAGAACAAGAAGAAAAGAACAGTGCTCGCGTTAAGCATGCACTAGACTTGTACGAAGAGTTGCAAAACTCAATCGAGGAAAACTCTGATAATTTCGGTTCTACCATGACCGAAATCAATAAACAGCTTAAAAACATTGAAGCTGAGTTTGCAGAATTCGTGACGCTTAACTCATCAGGTGACCCTGTTGAGGCATCAAGCATCTTGGACCGTGCAGAAGAGCACACTATTGCATTGGGTCAAATTTCAGAGAAGATCCCTGCTATTGTAGCTAAGTTGGAAGATGATTTCCCAGATCAGTTGGATGATTTGGAGTCTGGCTACCGCAAGTTGATTGAGCAAAATTATCACTTCCCTGAAAAAAATATCGAACGTCGCTTCCAAGAAATTCGCGAAGCTATCCGTTCAAACTCAAGTGAGTTGGTTTCTCTTGATTTGGACCGTGCGGAAGAAGAAAACGCTGAGATTCAAGAAAAAATTGACAACTTATATAGCATTTTCGAACGTGAAATTGCATCATACAAGGTTGTTATGCGTCAAAAGAAAATTTTGCCAGATTATCTCAAGCATGCTAAAGAAAACAACAAGAAACTTCAAGAAGAGCTTGAGCGTCTCATGTTGACTTACATTTTCGATGAAACCTATGCAGCAGATGTACGTAGCTTTGCATCTGATATCTCAGGTGTGGAGACAGCTGTGCTTCCAACCCTTGAAAATTTTGAAACTCAGGTGAAACCTTTCTCAGAACTTGAAAAGGTTTTTGAAAAGAGTCTCAATACCTTGTCTGCTGTTGAAAATGGTCAGGTTGAGGTCTTTGAAAAACTTCAGGCTATTGAGAAAAACGAAGCTAAGGCACGTGAAGAGCTTGATGTTTATGTTAATAAATTACATGTTATCAAGCGTTACATGGAAAAACGTAACCTTCCAGGTATTCCTCAATCCTTCTTGAGTGTCTTCTTCTCAACAAGTGCACAAATTGAGGCCCTTATGGATGAACTCAGCCGTGGACGTATCAATATCGATGCGGTAATGCGTTTGACAGAAACATCTAAAAATGCCATTGATCATTTGGAAGAGACTGCCTACTTGGTTGTTCAAAATGCAACCTTGACTGAGCAACTCTTGCAATACTCAAACCGCTACCGTTCATTCGAACCTGCTGTTCAAAGCAGCTTTGAGCATGCACTTAAATTGTTTGAAGTTGATCATGATTATGATGCATCTTTGGAAGAAATCTCTTACGCCTTGGAAACAGTTGAACCAGGTGTGACAGATCGTTTTGTATCATCTTACGAGAAGACACGCGAACAAATTCGTATGTAAGAGAAAGATTCTGGACTAGGGTCCAGAATTTTTTGTAAGGTCCGTTTTTCATTTCATATTAAAATTAAATCCAGTGTAGGTTTAGATAGGCATCAAAGAATCGAGGTAATTATGTCAGAAGTTAAAGGTTTATTAGTTATGGACGTAGATTCAACGCTAGTCCAAGAAGAAGTTATCGATTTATTGGGAGAAGAAGCAGGCGTTGGTCAAGAAGTTGCTGAAATCACAGAGCGTGCCATGCGTGGAGAATTGGATTTTAGACAGGCCTTAAATGAGCGTGTAGCGACCCTCAAGGGATTGCCAGAGAGTATATTTGATAAGGTCTATGCTCGTATTCATTTCAACAAAGGAGCCAAGAAACTTGTGGATGAACTTCACGCCCGTGGCTTTAAGGTAGGCTTGGTTTCTGGAGGCTTCCATGAGACTGTGGATAGACTAGCAGCTGAAGCAGGAATCGATTATGTCAAGGCTAATCACCTAGAGGTTGTTGATGGTGTCTTAACTGGTAAGGTTTATGGTGAGATTGTCACCAAAGATGTCAAGGTAGCCAAACTCAAGGATTGGGCGTCAGAAAATGGTCTCGAACTCTCGCAAACCATTGCAATGGGTGACGGTGCCAATGATTTGCCTATGATTAAGACAGCTGGCATTGGTATCGCCTTTTGTGCCAAACCAATTGTCCGTGAACAAGCTCCCTACCAAATCACAGAACCAGATTTGTATAAGGTAATCGAGATTTTGGATGAGGTCAAGAAATAGTAGAGATATAAATAGTCCTTTGGAATCATCCAAAGGACTATTTGTATACCAAAAAAGCACCGAATCGGTGCCACTTTCTCAAGTTGAATACGGACCAAGCCTTATTTTAACTTTGCTGTATTGTTTCGAATGGTTTCGCTTCCCAATATATCGATTTTTGGTTGACTTCTTTTCCAACTCATCCTATCATAGAGGAGTCTAGTATTGAAATGGGGGAAGAGACATGTTATACGAATATCCGGCGATTTTTCACACGATTGAGGAAGGTTATCAAATTAGTTTTCCTGACTTTGGTCGTAGCATTAGGGCAGATTCTTTGCCTCTTGCCATGACGAAAGCATCTGTGTTTTTATCACATATTATAAAGGGCTATGGAGATAAGGATTTACCTGTGCCGACTGCGGTAAGTAGTATTCCTAATGAGGAAGAACTCGTCGTTTTGATTCAAACAGAGCTTGATTAAGACTAAAAAACTCTCGGAAGATCGATTACCGAGAGTTTTAGTTTTTATTGGCCACATAGACGCCCAAGACGACTAAAATTCCTGCAAAAATTTGTAGATGTGAGAAGGGCTCTCCTAAGACAATAACAGCAGCTAGAATAGATATAATTGTCGAAATCCCAATGAAGGAAGCTGTTCGGTTAACCCCGATATTGGCGATGGCAAAATTTGATAGCAAATAGCCCAGAACACTACATCCCAAGCCTTGATAAAGGATAGTGATTGTAAATTTTGGATTGGTCAAAGGAAGAAGTAAGAGTTCTTTTAAGTAGCCAGCTAGAAAGCCTTGGCTGAGTGCAAAGAGTCCAAATGTCAGGCAACCACTGGCAAGCATAAAATAGGTAATCTCAAGGCTGGTGAATTGACTTGCCCTTTCAACATCAACGCAATACAGGGCGTAGGAGATGACTGCTAGCCCTAGAATCAAGTAGCCAACAAGGGAGAAGTGAGTAGAACCGCCAGCAGCAAAGACAGCCATGATAATACCGACAAGGGTTGTGATGACACCGACCACTTGCCAACGGCTAGGCCATTCTTTTAAAATTAGGCTGGACATGATAAGGGCAACGACTGGGATACAGGCGAGGAAGGCTCCGCTTTCAGAAGCAGTCGTCATACGAATGCCAATCGTTTCGCAAATAAAATAGATAATCGGATTGAGAATGGCAATACGTGTCAGAGGTTTAAGATTTCTACCGTTAATGTTTAGCCGACGTCGACTGACGAGAAAATAGAGGTTGATAAAAAGGAAGGCTGTGACAAAGCGCCAAGAGATCAAAGCCAGGTCACTGACCTGTGCTGTAATAGATTTGGTAAAGATAAAACTGAGCCCAAAGAGAATCTCACAAGTCGCTGCAGCAAAACATCCCAAGACGATTTTATTTTTCATTGTCTCACCTCCTGAATTTGGATTTCCACGCCTATTATAGCACTTTCAGGAAGCGTTTACATCAATCTGAACCTAAAAAATAGACTAGCAGATTAGCTAGCCTTTTTTATCTTATTTAGTTACCAATTGAGACAGTCCCGTCTGATCCAACTTTGACATTTGTACCGTCTTGGCTATTAACGTCGACTGAGCCATCTTGACCAACTGTTGCGCTGTTACCTTCGCTATCGTTGGCTTCGACAGTATTATTACCGTTTGTTTTTGCTGAGTTACCGTTTCCGTCACTGACCTCAGTTGATCCGTCTTTGTTGACTTTTACTGAAGCGCTTGAATCCGTTGAAGAAGATTCTTTGGTCACCTTACTTGATGATGGTGCTGAAGATGACGAGTCAGTTTTGTCTTTAGAGTTGCCACATGCTGCTAAGGTCAACAAGGCAAGAACTGAGACAGAGGCTAAAGTTAATTTAGAAAATGTTTTCATAATAGTCTCCCTTTTTTCTTAGTAAATTCATTTTAAATGAAAAAACGAAATTTTAAAAGCGCTTCCAGTTGTTTTTACCCAACTGTAATCCCTCGGTAATATCAGTGTTGTACAAGGTTAATCTATTGGAAAATAAGAGCTAAAAGACCTTACGCTTTTTCTTCTTTTGATAGATATTTCAAAGCGTTCAGCTCGGTCCTTAAGGCTCTCTTTGTTATAATAATAAAAAAAGATTGAGGTGACATGATGTATCAAACAACAATTAAAGGTGACAAACGTTTCCATTCGCTTTCAGAGGGTTACGGAGCACCTGTGGAACTTTTTGGCTATACGGAAGATGGGGAAACACCGATGAGTTTGGTGAATATTGCCTTGGCTTCCTGTGTGACCATGTGTCTACAGAGTTATTTTGCCAAATATCAGGGAATCGAGGAGCTTGCTATTCAGGTTGATTCCAACTATGAAGAAGACCATTTTACCCTTGCCATTCATTTACCTGAGGATCTGATTTTGGAAAATGAGCAAGAACTCTTGGCTTTTGTGGATAATTTTTGCCGAGTGAAGAAGCTTTTTCGTGAAGATATTCAGGTTGATATTAGCTTAGCCAAATAAGCTTACTATCCTTTATGAACTTCGTGTTATACTAGTAGATAAAGACGTGTCATTTCACTAGGTATGGAATGAGCAACAATAGGAGGGCTTGCTATGCAAGACAAACTACATGAAATCCGTGTATTTGAGAATTTTCAAGAAGAACTATTTGAAACGGGACATGTCATCGTGACAACTAAGGTTGTTGAGAAGTCCCTGAATTATTTTGGTAATGCTCATGGGGGTTATTTGTTTACGCTTTGTGACCAGGTCGCAGGACTCGTGGCCATTTCAACAGGTGACTATGCGGTGACGCTTCAGTCTAATATCAATTATCTTAAGGCAGGGCATTTGTCTGACCAACTCAAGATTGAGGGATTGTGTGTTCATAATGGCAAGACGACCAAGGTGGTGGAAGTTGTCATTACTAATCAGGAAGAGAAAATCCTTACAAGGGCTACATTTACCATGTATGTGACAGGCTCGGTCGAGGAATAGAAAAGGAGCGTTTATGTCAGATTTTCAAACCATGGATGACTTTGCGGTCTTCGTTAATGACTACCTGACACCAGACCAATTGAGCGTTCAAGCCTATTCTTATGCGTCAGACCAGCAGGAGCTCTCTCTTCTTGTGACCATTGATGATTATGAGATGATGTGTCGTTGGCATGCCGTCTGGACTTTTTCAGGGTTACACCAGGCCTTCTTTCAGTCTGTAATGGACTTGGATAACAGCTTTTCTATTGATAGTGATAGCTTGGCTATGAAAGTGCGTTTAAGGGATCAAGAGCTCTTGTTTCAAGCAAAGGGGCTTGAAATGGTGGTTGTCGATTTGCCTGAGCCTCTTTTTCGTTTAGCTGATGTGTCTTTTAACGAAGGGGGAAAGCACTTTACCTACCTTTGTGAAGATCAAAGTGTCACAGCAGAAGATTGGGTCTTGGTTCCTATAGGTTCAGGTAATGCTGAAAAAGAAGCATTTGTAGAAAAGATTTCCTATGTCCTAGCAGATGAGGTTCCAGTCGAACTGATAAAACTGAAAAAGGTGATTCAAAAGCTGGATTTAGTAACTGTTCGTTATGATGTGAAGGTTGTTCGAAAGGGATTTTTGAGTTTTTCAGGGATGGCTTTTGAGGGCGAGGAACTAGGTAAGCCAACAGACTTTCTTTGGGTACCCTTTTTGGCAGAACAAGATGATTTGGCTGTTCCTACCTATGGTATTCGGATCAATGATGGCAGTCGTAAGACTTATGTAACAGCCTTGGCTGGTGAGGATGATAGTATGGAAATGATTGCTCTTGCACCGGCTACTTATGCGGTTTTTAAACTTAGAGGGCCTGCAACAGCAGCTGTTTGGGAGAGTTTTCATTATGCTAAGAAACATTTTGAAATGATTGATCAGCCAACTGTAGAGGTTTATCCACCAGGGAATCGTCAGGCTGAAGATTATGAAATGGAAGTTTGGATTCCAATAAAGGAGGAAGTATAGATGCGTCTGGATAAGTTTTTGGTTGATTGTGGTGTTGGTAGTCGCAGTCAAGTCAAGACCTTTCTCAAAAAGAAGCAAGTGACCGTAAATGGTCAGGTGGAGACATCACCTAAGACTCAGATTGATGAGAATCAAGACCAGATTGCTTTTCAAGGTCAAGCGTTAACACACGAGACCTTTGTTTACTATCTTTTAAATAAGCCTCAGGGTGTTATTTCAGCGACGGAGGATGCTCGTCACAAGACAGTGCTTGATTTACTGGATGATACAGCCAGACATAAGCAGGTCTTTCCTGTTGGACGTTTGGATATTGATACTCACGGTCTCCTGCTTTTGACCAATAATGGTGACTTAGCTCACGCCATGCTGTCTCCCAAGAAACATGTTGATAAGATTTATCAGGCTAAGGTTGATGGAATCATGAATCAGGAGGATATTCTGGCTTTTGAAAAAGGAATTGAACTCAAAGATCATACTTGCCAACCGGCTAAACTAGAGATTATTTCAGTAGATAGGGCTATTGGGACTAGCCTGGTTCAGATTACCATTGCTGAAGGGAAATTTCATCAGGTTAAGCGTATGGTAGCAGCTTGTGGTAAGGAAGTGACAGAGTTACAACGTCTAAGTATGGGGCCTTTAAGCCTGCCCAATGATTTAGAAGTCGGTGCTTGGCGACGTTTGACCGAGGAGGAGTTGGAAGCTTTAACGGTTTTTGGAATTCCTTTGGCTTAAGCTAGTCTAAGAGTTGCGAAATAGGCAGATTTTTGTTACTATTATTGTGAAATATTAGAAGAAAAAACGAGGTAAATTCAAGTGGCATTTGGAGATAACGGACCACGTAAGAAATCATTTTTTGAACGTCTAACAGTATTGGTCGTTTTGATTATGCTATTAGTAACAGTTGGGGCATTGATTTTCCAAGCAGTCGCAGCTGTCCTTTAAGACGCTATCAAGCGTTTTTTTGTGTATGTCGAAAATTCTTTCGTTTGTGATTGAATTTGTACATGGCATACAAATCAGAAAGAGAGAAATATAGATGAGTATGTTTTTAGATACAGCCAAGATTAGTGTCAAAGCTGGTCGTGGTGGTGACGGAATGGTTGCCTTCCGTCGTGAGAAATATGTACCTAATGGTGGTCCTTGGGGCGGTGACGGTGGTAAGGGTGGCTCAGTCATTTTCAAGGTTGACGAAGGCTTGCGTACCCTTATGGATTTCCGTTATAATCGTAAATTCAAGGCTAAGAATGGCGAAAAAGGGATGACCAAGGGAATGCACGGGCGAGGCGCTGAAGACCTCATCGTTAGTATCCCGCCTGGTACAACGGTGCGTGATGCTGAGACAGGCAAGGTTATTACTGATATGGTTGAGGATGGCCAAGAGTTTGTCGTTGCTCACGGTGGACGTGGTGGACGAGGAAATATCCGTTTTGCGACACCTCGTAACCCTGCTCCCGAAATCGCTGAAAATGGTGAACCAGGTGAAGAACGTGAACTTCAATTGGAATTGAAGATTTTGGCGGATGTTGGTTTGGTTGGTTTCCCATCCGTTGGTAAATCAACGATCCTCAGTGTGGTAACCTCAGCAAAACCAAAGATTGGTGCCTATCACTTTACGACAATTGTTCCTAACTTGGGGATGGTTCGTACGAAGTCAGGTGAGAGCTTTGCCATTGCTGACCTTCCAGGATTGATTGAGGGGGCTAGCCAGGGTGTTGGTTTGGGAACACAGTTCCTTCGCCACATTGAGCGTACACGTGTTATCCTTCATGTGATTGATATGTCAGCGAGTGAAGGGCGTGATCCTTACGAGGATTATCTTCAAATTAACAAAGAGTTGGAAACTTACAACCTTCGCTTGATGGAACGTCCACAAATTATTGTGGCTAATAAGATGGACATGCCTGGGGCTGAGGAAAACTTGAAAGAGTTTAAGGAAAAATTGGCTGCTAACTATGATGAATTTGATGAGTTGCCACAAATTTTCCCAATTTCAAGTTTGGCTCACCAAGGTTTGGAAAATCTCTTGGAAGCTACTGCAGAATTGCTTGATGAGACAGATGAATTCTTGCTTTATAGCGAAGACGATATGGAACAAGAAGAAGTTTACTACGGCTTTAACGAGGATGAACGTCCATTTGAAATTAGTCGTGACGACGATGCCTCATGGGTACTTTCTGGTGAGATACTTGAAAAACTCTTTGTCATGACTAACATGGAACGTGACGAATCTATCATGAAATTTGCACGTCAATTGCGTGGTATGGGAGTTGATGAAGCACTTCGTGAACGTGGTGCTAAGGATGGCGATATCGTTCGTATCGGTAACTTCGAGTTTGAGTTTGTGGATTGACGTTGAAAGACTCTCTAAGTGCTGAAGCACTTGATAGTCTACGGCAGCCGCTATGGCGGACTGCCTATCAACCTCACTAACTACGTAAAGTCGGTATAATCGACCGACTTTCCTTCGTGTCGTAACCGAGCAAGACTCTCTTAGTGCTGAAGCACAAGATAGTCTACGCCAATCGCTATGGCGGACTGCCTATCAACCTTACTAACTACGTGAAGTTGGCGAATTTAAAAATATTGAAATAAGAGGTTTACAATGGGAGATAAACCGATATCCTTCAGGGATAAAGATGGAAACTTTGTTTCTGCGGCCGATGTTTGGAATCCAAAGAAACTTGAAGAACTCTTTACGCGCTTAAATCCTAACCGAAAACTCCGTCTTGAGCGTGAACGCTTGGCAAGGGAAGAAGCAGCAAAACACCCTGAACTAAATGAAGAAACAGAGCAAGTCTAGCACTTGCTCTGTTTTTCTTATCCAAAATGGCAATCAAAAACAGCTACTCTAGCAAGAGTAACTGTTTTGATAATTAGGCGTTTAGAACCTTGTCCAAGAATTCTTTCAAACGTGGGTGTTGTGGGTTATCAAAGATTTGATCTGGAGTACCATCTTCGAGGAACTCACCGTCCGCAGTAAAGATTACTCGGTTGGCAACTTGACGAGCAAATCCCATTTCGTGAGTAACGATAATCATGGTCATACCTTGCTCTGCCAATTCTTTCATAACGTTAAGAACGTCTCCGACCATTTCAGGGTCAAGGGCAGAAGTCGGTTCGTCAAAGAGCATGATATCAGGATTCATTGCCAAACCACGTGCAATTGCCACACGTTGTTTTTGTCCACCTGACAAGCTATCTGGCGTTGCATCGGCCTTGTCAGCAAGTCCAACACGATTAAGAAGATCCATAGCTAATTTATCAGCTTCTTCCTTGTTCATACGTCCGAGTTCAACAGGTGCAAATGTCACGTTTTCAAGGACTGTCATGTGTGGGAAGAGGTTGAAATGTTGGAAGACCATCCCGATATTTTCACGGGCTTTGTCAAGGTTTGTCTTAGGATCTGATAATTCAAAACCATCAACGACTACTTTACCAGATGTCACGGTTTCAAGCAGGTTAAGGGTACGAAGGAAGGTTGATTTACCAGAACCTGAAGGACCAATGATACACACAACGTCGCCTTCGTAGAATTTGGCGTCAATGCCTTTAAGGACTTCATTGTCGCCGTATGATTTGTGCAAGTTCTGCACATCGATTTTCAATTCAGCCATTATTTAAGTCTCTTTTCTAGTCGTTTAGCCAATTTCGTCAAGCATGTGATGATGACCAAGTAAAGGATGGCCAAAATCGCATACATACGGAATGATTGGTAGTTACGAGCAATGATGATTTTACCAGTTTGGAAGAGTTCAACCAAACCGATAGCTGATACGATAGTCGTATCTTTCAATGAGATAACAAATTGGTTGATGAAGTTTGGCAACATCAAGCGAACAGCCTGTGGCAAGATAACCTTACGCATTGTTGTATTGTAAGGGACACCCAAGCTTCGGCTAGCTTCCATCTGACCAATCGGAACAGCTTCGATACCACCACGTACAATTTCGGCAATGTAAGCACCACCGTTAAGTGAGAGGGCAATTGTCGCTGCCACAAAGTCATTGATTGGTGATTGGTGACCAGTGATATTTTCAATCAAGTTAGGAATACCCCAGTAGATGAAGGCTGCAACAATCATCAATGGGATACCACGAACCACGTCAACAAAGACTTGCGAAATCACACGGAGTGTCTTGTTTGGTGCAACTGCCATCATACCGAAGATAACACCGATAATCATGGCAATAGCAAATGAAAGAAGGGTCAATCCAAGGGTAATTCCAAGACCTTGGAGAAGTTGTTTGTAGTTGTTTTTAATCAATCCTACGATGGTTGTTTCATCGGTAGCTTTTTTTGAGCTTCCTTCTTTTGATTTGTTGTTATCGAGGTATTTATTGATAATCTTATCGTAAGTACCATCTTTCACGATAGCAGCCAAACCATTGTTGAACATCTCAATCAACTCAGGGTTAGTGCCTTTTTTAACAGCAAATCCGACTTCACCAGTGGCAATACCTTCAATTGGTGTTGTAAAGTTACGCCCTTGTTGGATAGCGTATAGAAGAACGGCTTCATCATCCATAAGAGCATCGATTGAACCAGAGTTCAAGCTATCGTACATAGTAGAAGCTTCATCGTAAGCACGAACAGTAAAGCCATACTCACCAGCGTGGTCTTCCAACCATGAGTATGATGACGTACCGTTCTTAGCTCCTACAGTCTTACCTTTAAGATCCTTGTAAGATTTAACCTTACTTCCTTTAGCTACAGCCAAACGAATGTTTGATGTGTAGTAAGGATCTGAGAAGTCAAAGATTTGTTTACGAGCATCAGTGATGGTCATACCAGCCATAACCGCGTCGGCTTGGCTAGATTGTACAGCATTAAGTGATGCATCGAAACCAGGGTTTGTCAATTTGACATTGAAACCTTGATTTTTAGCAATGGCATTGATGATATCGACATCGATACCTACATATTTACCTGAACCATTTTGGTATTCAAATGGAGCAAAAGATGAGTCCATTGAGATAGTGTAGGTTTCCTTAACAGGAGTGGCTTTTGCGTTAGCATCACCAGTCAATTTAAGATCTGCTGAAGGTTTTGATGAAGAAGATTTTTCTGAGTCACCCAACCATTTGTTCATGATTTTGTCGTAGGTGCCGTCTTTCTTCATTTCTTTAAGAGCTTCGTTGAAGTCTTTGATAAGCTTTTCGTGTTTTCCGCCTTTTTTAACAGCGAAAGCGAAGCTACCGATAGATTCAGGCTTAATGTTGATCGCGTAGTCTTTTCCTTGACCAATAGCGTATTTAACAACTGGTGTGTCGTCCATAGCTGCGTCAACAGAACCAGAATCCAAGCTATTGTTCATCAAGTCGCTAGTGTCAAAAGTTTTAACTGTGAAACCATATTTACTAGCGTTTTTATCAAGCCAAGTTTGAGCAGCGGTACCGTTTTTAACACCGACTGTTTTACCCTTCAATTGTTTGTAGTCGCTGACTTTATCGCTGCTACGTGTGTAGATAACAATTGAAGTGTCGTAATAAGTGTCTGAGAAAGTGAAGACCTTCTTACGTGCGTCGGTAACAGTAGTACCGGCCATAAGGGCGTCTGCTTGGCCTGATTGCACAGCGTTAACGGCTGCATCGAAACCAGGGAAGGTTTGGTTAACGTCCCAATTTTTACGTTTGGCAACTTCGTTGATGATATCAACGTCGATACCCTTGTAGGTCTGATCAGAATCTTTGAATTCAAATGGGGCATAGGCTGTGTCTGAAACAACTGAAATAGTTTCAGCGGATGCCTTAGCTCCGAAAACAAAGAAAACTGACATGGCACTCAAGAAGAGTGTCAGAAGTTTTTTCTTCATTATAAAAAGTCTCCTTTATAAAATACCTTCCTATTCTATCAAAAAAAGGTCTTGTTATCAAACTTCTTGGAGTTTGATGTTAGAAAATATAACAAGGTTCGTTAGCTATGAGAGCTATCTGAGAAGAAGTTGACAAGCTTGTGTCAATTAGTTACACTGTAATCGAATACATGTAAGATTTGTTACAGGAGCTAAAAAATGAAGAAACGTATGCTTGAGAAATATACTAGCCGATATGATAAAGTTCCAAGTTGGCTGATGATTATGCTGTCCTGTTTTATAGCCACTGGTTATGTCCTTGTAGGTGGATTTCTATCAGGGATTGTTGTGGGAATTCCAATGGCTATTGTTCTTTCGTTCTTAGTATTAAATGGTAACATTCAGTTCCAGGATATAAATACGATTTCCTATAAGATGTTTTCAAACATGTATTTTCAGTTGGGAACATTTGCCTTTACTGCCTTAGCTATCTTTTTCTGGGTTAAAGTTGTTGAAAAACGTCCCATTCGTACACTTGGATTTTTCAAGGGTCATATTTGGTTGAACTTGCTTAAGGGCTGGGGATTTGGGACTCTACTCTTGTTAGTTAGTTTCCTTGGGACTTATTTACTTGGAGGGTTAGAATTTGTAAAAGTAGACTTTTCTCAGAGAACCCTCTTATGTATACTATCCCTAATACCTTTCTGGTTTATCCAAGGTGGAACCGAGGAACTGGTGACACGTGGTTGGTTACTTCAGACGGTGACTAATAAATTGAACCTTTCCTGGGGAATTGCTATTTCAAGTTCTTTCTTTTCAATATTACACCTAGGAAATCAAGGTGTTACCGCCTTGTCTCTTATCAGTATTGTTCTGGTAGGAGTTCTCATGGCGCTTTACATGCTCAAGACAGATAATATCTGGGGTGTAGCTGCCCTTCACGGTGCTTGGAACTTCGCGCAAGGAAATCTAGTTGGCGTGGCAGTTAGTGGACAGGATGCAGGCGCCAGCTTATTGCACTTTCAGGCCAGGTCAGGCGTGCCTGATTGGTTGTCAGGAGGGGCCTTTGGTCTAGAAGGAAATCTTGTTACCTGTCTCGTTCTCCTAGTAGGGATTATCATTCTTCGTCTACAATTGAAAAAAGAAAACTTTTAAGGCTGAGTTCAAAGACTCGGTCTTTTTACTTCTGTGTTAAAATAGAAGAAACACATGGAGGAGACAATATGATAGTTAAGCTTGATAGGGTCATGTTGAAATTGAAAATAGTCGTTGGCCTTATATTTTCTGTCTTGTCTTTATGGATTCTTTGTCCTGAGCTCATTATAGGTTCTCTTCGTGATAATCCAGTCAAGCAGTTCCTTGCTGTCATTGTTTTATTTTGGCTTTTATTATCCATTGTTCACCTTATAGACGGTATCGTAAATCTCAAAGGTCATGGAAAGCTCTTGGAACTGGATGACAATTCCTTGACCTACTATGGCCAAGCATTTGGACGGAAAACTTTTGACATTCCCTTATCCGAGATTGAATTTGTCAAGAAAGCTTGGACAACACGGATGGAGGATATTGGACGCTCTTCGACAGTGAGATATTCTTTGAAACGCATCGAGCATGTCTTCGACTATGATGCCGAGGTTGATGATAAAAAGAGATATCAGGTGTTGCTTATCTTCTTCAAAAATGGTGAGACAGCTGTTACCTATGACAAAAAACTTGGTCATCAATCATGGAAGAAACGTGCCTATGTCGCTAAGATGCGAATGATTCAAATTCCGCTTACAAGTGGGGAAATCTTCTCCGACCAAGAGATGAATGATTACATAAATGAAAGGAAAAAGAATGATAGATAGAAAAGAAGACAACCAATTCCATTTGGTTTCTAAATATGAACCTTCTGGGGATCAACCTCAGGCCATCGAAGCCTTGGTGGACAATATTGAAGGTGGTGAGAAGGCTCAAATTCTAAAGGGGGCGACAGGGACAGGTAAGACTTATACCATGAGTCAGGTCATCCAGCGCGTCAATAAACCAACCTTGGTTATTGCCCACAATAAAACTTTGGCAGGTCAGCTTTATGGAGAGTTCAAGGAGTTCTTCCCAGACAATGCTGTAGAATACTTCGTTTCCTACTATGATTTCTATCAGCCAGAGGCCTATGTACCGTCATCAGATACCTATATCGAAAAAGATAGTTCTGTAAATGATGAAATTGATAAGCTCCGTCACTCAGCGACATCTGCCCTCCTTGAGCGTAATGATGTTATCGTTGTGGCTTCCGTTTCTTGTATTTACGGTTTGGGTTCGCCAAAAGAATATGCCGATTCAGCGGTTAGTCTTCGTCCAGGGCAAGAGATTTCTCGAGACAAGTTGCTCAATGACCTAGTTGATATCCAGTTTGAGCGAAATGACATTGATTTCCAACGTGGGAAATTCCGTGTACGCGGTGATGTAGTCGAGATTTTCCCTGCCAGCCGCGATGAACACGCCTTTCGTGTGGAATTTTTCGGTGATGAGATTGACCGTATCTGTGAGATTGAAAGTTTGACAGGACGCAATCTCGGCGAGGTTGAGCACCTTGTTCTTTTCCCGGCGACTCACTTTATGACCAATGAAGAGCATATGGAAGAAGCCATCAAGAATATTATGGAAGAGATGGAAGCCCAGGTTAAGCAATTTGAAGCTGAGGGTAAGCTCATCGAGGCTCAACGTATCCGCCAGAGGACTGAATACGATGTTGAAATGCTTCGTGAAATGGGCTACACCAATGGTGTTGAAAACTACTCACGACACATGGATGGACGTAAAGAAGGCGAGCCCCCCTTCACCTTGCTTGATTTCTTCCCAGAAGATTTCCTTATCATGATTGATGAAAGTCACATGACCATGGGTCAGATTAAGGGAATGTATAACGGGGACCAGGCCCGTAAGAAGATGTTGGTTGATTACGGTTTCCGTTTGCCATCAGCGCTTGATAACCGTCCACTTCGACGTGAAGAATTTGAGAGTCATGTTCATCAGATTGTCTATGTGTCTGCCACTCCAGGGGACTATGAGATGGAGCAAACTGAGACTGTCGTTGAGCAAATCATCCGTCCGACAGGGCTTCTTGATCCAGAAGTCGAAGTGCGTCCAACTATGGGACAAATGGATGACCTCCTTGGTGAGATCAATGCCCGAACTGAAAAAGGCGAGCGTGTCTTTGTAACCACTTTGACTAAGAAGATGGCTGAAGACTTGACTGACTATCTCAAGGAAATGGGTGTCAAGGTTAAATACATGCACTCTGACATTAAGACTTTGGAACGTACGGAGATTATCCGTGACTTGCGTCTAGGTGTCTTTGATGTTCTTATCGGTATTAACCTTCTTCGTGAAGGGATTGACGTTCCTGAGGTTAGTCTGGTTGCTATTTTGGATGCGGATAAGGAAGGCTTCCTTCGTAACGAACGTGGACTTATCCAAACGATCGGACGTGCTGCCCGAAATAGCGAAGGTCACGTTATTATGTATGCAGATAAGATTACGGAGTCTATGCAAAAAGCCATGGATGAAACAGCTCGTCGCCGTGAAATCCAGATGGCCTATAATAAGGAGCATGGTATTGTTCCACAAACGATTAAGAAAGAAATTCGTGACCTTATTTCGATTACCAAGGCTAATGAAGCAGAGGTAGCAGAGGATACTGTGGACTACAGTGCCATGAACAAGAAAGAACGCCAAGAAGCCATCAAGAAACTTCAAAAACAAATGCACGAAGCAGCAGAACTACTTGACTTTGAATTAGCGGCTCAAATCCGTGATATGGTGCTAGAACTGAAGAGTATGGATTAGAAACACTGGACGTTAGGTTAATGCTTTAGCAAGATGAGCTTGCAAAAAAGGAGGTAACATTGAATTCAAGTTGGTTTAAGACAATCTGTCTTTTTATACCAGGTTTTGTTATTTCTTTTCTGATTTATGTTTATTTCCCTACCTTATTTTGAAGTGGTATATTGTTTCCGTTTGAGCTTAACTTTCTTATCTGGTTCCTCTTACTTCTTGCCCATAAGGATCAGATTGCCTATAAGCATCAGAGAAAAATTGCAGCTTTTATTGGTTTAAATTTTAACCTTATTGTATTTCTGTTGCATGCTATGGTAGGTATAAGTGATATGAATGAAGAGAATCCGCGAATTATTTTTGAGCCCTTGTGGATGATAAAAAGAGAACTTGTTTGGATACCAATATTTGGTTATATATTGTTTATGGCTTTCTATGCTTCTATTTATCTGCATTTGCGACATCGAGAGTCGATTAAAAACTAATTGTTAAGATTTTATTTGACTACTTACTAGAAAGGACTATCTATGTCACGTTCACAAGCTACTATTCTGACCAACATGTGTCTCATCGAAGATGGTCAAGGGAATATTGTCATGCAAATTCGCGATCCCAAGCGTTATTCTTGGTCGGGTGCTGCCCTACCTGGTGGTCATATTGAAGCACACGAGGGGCTAGTGGAGTCAGTTATTCGTGAGGTCAAGGAAGAAACTGGCTTGACCATTAAAAATCCTAAATTGGTTGGTATGAAGCATTGGTACACGACAGATGACGAGCGTTATCTTGTTTTCCTCTATAGAACTTCAGACTTTGAAGGAGACATTCATTCGACAGAAGAGGGAGAAGTCCGTTGGGTTGCCAGGGAGGACGTACCTAAGATGGAGCTGGCCTATGACATGCTCAACCTCCTGCGCGTGTTTGAAGAGGACCAACTCTCTGAACTTTTCTATCGTGAGCGTCTTGAAAATGACTTTATCCGAGAATTTTGGTAAGAATATGAACTATTTATTCAAATGAATGAATAGTTTTTTTGTCGTTAAAATCAGAAAGAAGAGCTTTAAATAAGTAATTTTTAGATTTTGCAATGACGATAAAATTAATAAAAATGAAAATTATAATCAATAAAAGTTCATTTTTTCATTGACAAATGCATAATAATGCATTATTATACTTACATAAGTTAATAAATATAGAAAAGAGATTGATTATGAAAACATGGAAAAAACTTTTGTTGGGATTTGCAGGAATCTTTGCTTTGACGACTTTAGCAGCTTGTTCTTCGTCGAAGGACACTTTGGAAAAGGTACAAGATAAAGGAACTTTGACAGTTGCTCTTAATCCTCACTTTGCTCCTTTTGAATTCAAGACAATCCAAAATGGTAAGGATACGATTGTTGGGGCAGATGTTGAAATTGCTAAGGCTATTGCAGATGAGCTTGGTGTAAAAGTTAAATTCTCTGAAATGTCTTTTGATAATGTCTTAGCCAATGTTCAATCTGGTAAGGCAGATATCGCCATTTCCGGAATCTCAGCTACTGAAGAACGTCAAAAAATCTTTGATTTCTCAGATACCTACTATGAGTCTGAAACGGTTCTTGTTGTCAAAAAAGATGCGACAGGAACTTACAAACAAACCGGTGATTTTGCAAAAAAATCTGTAGCCGTTCAAAAAGGTTCTATTCAAGAAAATATTGCCAAAGCAAACTTGTCAGATGCTAATGTGGTATCCTTGGCACAACCTGGTGAAGCTATCAATGAATTGAAATCTGGTCAAGTTGAAGGAGTGGTTCTTGAAAAAGCCATTGCACAAGGTTATGTAGATCAAAACAGTGATCTAGCTGTGTCAGACATTACGCTCAAGTCAGATTCAAAAGATGCCTATGCCGTCGCAATGCCTAAGGGAAGCGATAAACTAAAAGCAAAGGTTAATAAGGTTATCGCTAAACTCAAAAAAGAAGGTAAGATTGACAGCTATGTTCAAGATGCCTATGCTCTTTCACTTAAGAGTTCTAGTAAATAAGGGGTTATTATATGAAGAAAGTTTGGTTTATCCTTACAGCTCTAGTCGCCACGTGCTTTCTAGTTGCTTGTAGCGGAAGTCAGGGAGTAAGTCCCAAAACGATTAAGGAAAAGAAGAAAATTGTCGTGGCAACAGAATCTGAATTTGCGCCTTTTGAGTTCAAATCGTTGGTTAACGGCAAAGATACGCTGGTTGGAGCAGATATCGAATTGGCCAAAGCTATCGGTGAAAAACTTGGTGTAAAGGTTGAATTTTCAGTGATGTCTTTTGATAATGTTCTTGCTAACGTGCAAAGTGGTAAAGCCGATATCGCCATTGCAGGGATTTCGGTGACAGACGAACGTAAGAAGGTTTATGATTTTTCTGACAGCTACTATACGTCAGAAAATGTAGTGATTGTCAAAAAAGACAAGGTAAATGACTACACAAGCACTGATAGTCTCGCAAAACAAACGGTCGGTACGCAAAAAGGGTCTGTCCAAGAAACCGTTGCTAAGAAACAAATCCCTAAGGCAAGTGTCGTATCACTGTCTTCAAATGGTGAAATGATTAACGAACTCAAGTCAGGTCAGCTTCAAGCAGTTGTACTTGAGAAGGCCATTGCAGAAGGTTATATCGCTCAAAATGATGATTTAACCCTTGCCAACTTTAATCTCAAGTCAGATGGCACAGATGCTTATGCCGTCGCAACACGTAAGGGTTCAGATGACTTGCTTAAAGAAATCAATGCCGTCATCAAAGAGACTAAGGACTCTGGAAAATTTGACCAATGGTTAAAAGAAGCATCAACCTACGAACAAAGTAAGTAAATTTAAAACTTCCGAGCACCTGAAAAGAGTAAATTTCAGGTGCTTTCATCAACAACGAAAAGTCTTGTTTGGTCCTCGCTTTATTCACTTAAGGGGAGTCTCCAAAAATTCTTAAATCTAAATGGGGAATACCCCATTTTTTATTGAATTCTCTGCTAAAAACAGTTATTATCAAAGTAGGTAAGTCTGTTCAAATAGACAAATGACATCGTATAGAGTGCTTAAGAAAAGCAAGGAGAAACTATGAAGCTACCACGTTTTGGTGTTGAAGAATGGCTTAATGTCCATGAAAAATCTGCCATATATGATATCGCAGGAGTTTCAATTAAGGCCCTCACAATGGAAGAATTATTTGACCTGTCAGGCCTTGATAAGGATGCCTTTTTTGCCCAACTTCTAAAGAAAAAGATGGATTACGGCTGGATTGAGGGGTCACCAGAGTTCAAAACTCAAGTGGCTAGCTTATACAAGAACATGCCGGTTGATAATATCCTCCAAACCAATGGGGCTACAGGAGCGACGATGCTAGCCCTTTATGCGCTTATTGAGCCTGAGGACCATGTCATCTCCATGTATCCAACTTATCAACAGCTCTATGACATTCCTAAGTCGCTAGGAGCAGACGTGGATCTCTGGGAGGTTGAAGAGGACAAGGGGTGGTTGCCTGATTTGGACCAACTCCGCCGTCTCATTCGTCCTAATACCAAAATGATCTGTATTAACAACGCCAACAATCCTACCGGTGCCCTTATGGACGCTGCTTACCTCGAGGAGCTAGTGGCTATCGCTAAAGAAGTAGACGCCTATATCTTCTCAGATGAGGTCTATCGCAGTTTTGACCAGCCTACGCCTTCTATTGTAGATTTGTATGAAAAGGGCATTGCCGTCAATAGTCTGTCAAAGACCTATTCCATTCCTGGTATTCGTGTGGGTTGGGTTGCTTCTAACACAGAGGTGGCGGACATTCTGCGTGACTACCGTGACTACACGATGATTTGTGCGGGTGTCTTTGATGATATGGTGGCTACCCTTGTCTTGGAAAATAAAGAAGCCATCCTAGAGCGTAATCGTCAGATTGTAGAGGAAAATCTAGCTCTTATGGATGAATGGATTGCCAAGGAACCTAAGGCGTCATGGATTAGACCTGCCAGTGTTTCCACATCTTTCGTCAAACTAGATGTGAATCGTCCTATCGAAGATTTTGCTTTGGAGCTTCTTCAGGACTATGGTGTTCTTGTGGTTCCAGGTAACCGTTTTGACAAGGAGTCTCATGTCCGCATCGGTTATTGCTGTGACAAGGAAGTTCTTCAAAAGGGCTTAGAAAAATTGTCGCAATTTCTTAATAAATGTTGACAATGCTACTAATTTTAAGTAAAATAACAAGCGAAAAATTATATTTATACAGGAGTTTCTTATGAAAATGAAAAAACTTTTCCTTGGGGCTATGGCTCTCCTTGCTACTGTGACTTTAGTAGCTTGTGGGTCAAAAAAGGATGCTTACTTATCCATTAAAGAAAATAAAAAACTTGTCGTGGCTGTCAGCCCAGACTATGCTCCATTTGAGTTCAAAACTTTGGTAGATGGTAAAGACCAAGTAGTTGGTTCAGATATCAAGTTGGCACAAGCTATCGCTGATGAACTCGGTGTTAAGCTTGAAGTTACAACAATGAGCTTTGACAATGTCCTTTCTAGCCTTCAATCAGGTAAGGCTGATCTTGCTATTTCAGGTATCTCAGTAACAGACGAACGTAAGAAAACCTTTGATTTCTCATATCCTTACTACGAAACACAAAATGCTATCATCGTTCGCAAAGATCAAGAGTCTACTTACTCAAGTCTTGATGCTTTCAAAGGTAAGAAAGTAGCAGTTCAAAAAGGTACCATTGAAGAAGGCCTTGCTAAGAAACAATTGAAAGATTCAACAGTCGTATCACTTACAGCAATGGGTGAGGCGATTAACGAGGTGAAATCTGGCCAAGTTGATGCTGTTGACCTTGAAAAACCAGTAGCAGAAGGTTACGTGGCACAAAATTCAGATTTGGCTTTGGCAAGCGTTGCCCTCAAAGTTGATGATGGCGATGCAAAAGCAGTCGCTATGGCTAAAGGCAACGAAAGATTGAAAGAAGTAGTCAACAAAGTCGTCAAGAAATTGAAAGCAGATGGTACTTACGACGAGTACATCAAGGATGCTTCTAAATACACAGCAGTTGAATAAATCAGTAGCTAGGGGAGATGCCTCCTCTAGTTTTTGTATAGGAAAAAACTTGGATAGTTTTAGTAGACTTAGAAGTCAACTGTAATAGCAAAAATTCCTAAACTTAAAATATATTTCTTGACAGAAAAAGACGAGTCTTGTATACTTGAATAGAACGTGTAAAATGTTACATTATCTTGAGGAGGTGAATTCAATGTCAAAAACAGTAGTACGTAAAAACGAATCACTTGACGACGCTCTTCGTCGTTTCAAACGTTCTGTGACTAAAGCTGGTACTCTTCAAGAGGCTCGTAAACGTGAACATTACGAAAAACCTTCTGTAAAACGTAAACGTAAATCAGAGGCAGCTCGCAAACGTAAAAAATTCTAATTAAGAATGAAATTAACAGAAAAAAACTTGAGTCTTCTCAAGTTTTTTTCTTTTCATCGAATAAACAAGTCAGTTAGTAGTTCTGAGATACAAAAAATAAGACGACTGAGATTTCAGACGTCTTGAGTTTCATATGTCTTTAGTTGAACAAATAAAAATTATTTGTTTGCAAGAAGATCGCGGATTTCAGCAAGCAATTCTTCTTGTGATGGACCTGCTGCTTCAGCAGCATCCTCAGCTTCTTTTTTGCTAAGAGCTGTTGCTTTGCTAGCAGCTTTAACAACGAAGAAGAGAGTAGTACCAACGATGATGAAGTTGATAACTGCGCTCAAGAAGCTACCGTATGCGATACCGTTCCATGACAATTTAGAGAGGTTTTCAACGTTAGCAGCCTTAACAACTGGGTTAAGGATAAGTGGAGTGATGATATCACTTACAAGTGAAGTGATGATAGCGTTGAAAGCAGCCCCCATAACAACGGCTACAGCAAGATCAAGGACGTTACCCTTGAACAAAAAGTCTTTAAGTTCTTTAATCATTTTGACAATGAATCCTTTCTTTTATTTACTTTTAATAGTTTATCTGATTTTGTAAATCTTGACAAGGTATTTGCTCATGAAAAATCAATTTTATTTTACTTTCATTTTTCATCGTGTTATAATTAGGGGTAATGCAATTATGGTAAGATAGGGGGCGATTAGATGGTGATTGATAAAGCTTTAATAGAAGATATTAAGAGCAGTACCAACATCGTCGACGTGATTGGCGAAGTTGTCAGTCTTAATCGTGCAGGTCGCAATTACCTGGGTCTCTGCCCCTTCCATAAGGAGAAAACCCCCTCATTTAATGTTATTGAGGACAGACAGTTTTACCATTGTTTTGGTTGTGGAAAGTCTGGGGATGTCTTCAAATTTTTAGAGGAATACCGTCAGATTTCTTTCCAAGAAAGTGTCAAGGTTCTGGCAGACCGCTTAGGTATTGCAGTTACGATAGACGCACCAAGACAGGCTCAGCAGCAGAATTCTCCTAATCAAGCCTTCTATGATCTTCATGAGGATGCGCTTAAGTTTTATCACGCTGTTCTGATGACGACCAAGATAGGAGAAGCAGCACGTGCCTACCTCTATGAGCGTGGTATGACTGACGATTTACTTAAGACCTTCCAGATTGGTCTAGCCCCTGACGAACCAGATTATCTCTATCAGTCTGTATCAAAAAAATATGATGAAGAGGTGCTGACAGAATCAGGTCTTTTTAATCTTTCTGAAAGTAATCGTCTTTTCGATACTTTTAAAAATCGAATCATGTTTCCGCTTAAAAATGAGTTTGGAAAGACTATCGGTTTTTCAGGGCGTGTTTGGACTAAGGACGATATTGAAAAAGGACAAGCCAAGTACAAAAATACAAGGGCTACCCGTATTTTCAATAAGTCCTATGAACTCTACCACCTGGATCAGGCTAAACCAGTGATACAGAAAACCCATGAGGTCTATCTGATGGAAGGGTTCATGGATGTTATTGCTGCCTATAGAGCTGGGCATGTTAATGCTGTGGCTTCTATGGGGACGGCTTTGACCCCTGAGCATGTCAATCGTCTTCGTAAGTTAACCAAGAAAATTGTTCTGACCTATGATGGTGATAAGGCTGGGCAAAATGCAATCGCCAAGTCTCTTGAGCTTTTATCGGATTTTCAAGTCGATATTGTTAAAATTCCAGACAATATGGACCCTGATGAATATCTACAGAAAACATCCGAAGAGGCTTTGGGGAAACTTTTGGTCGAGTCCCGCATTTCAGATGTGGAATTTTGGATAGGACAGCTAAAACCTGCTAATGTAGACAATCTTCAAGCAGAAATTGCCTATGTTGAGCAGATTGCTAAGATTATTGCCAAGTCACCTTCTGTGACGGCACAAAATTCCTACATTTCTAAGGTGGCCGACCTTTTGCCTGACTTTGATTTTTTCCAAGTCGAGCAAGCGGTTAATAATGAACGGTTGACCATGAGGAATCAGCAGACGGCTCAATTATCGGCTGCTAGTAATAGTGCTTATGAGTCTTCAGCGTCAGGATTTAGAGGGACGGTCAAACTACCTTCCACACCGAAGATTACAGGTCTTCGTCGAGCGGAAAATCAACTCTTCCATCGTATGCTTAATCATCCTATGATTTTAAATGACTATCGCATGAGAGAGGAGTTTTTCTTCCAAACACCTGAGTTAGAGGAGCTTTATCATATTCTGAAACAGGATGGTCAGATTGATACCGTAGCTTTGTCTCTACTTTCTCAAGAGGTGCAAACAGCCTATTATCAGGTTTTAGAGGAGATTTTACCACCTGAAACTAGTCTTGAAGAAGTTCAGGCTATCGAAGAGCGTAGAAATCATTTTTTGAGGGAACAGGACTTTCGTAAGCAAAGTAAACAAATAAGAGAATCAAGTAACCACGGTGATGTGGATGCAGCGGTGGAAGCCCTGCAAATGCTCATCGCCCAAAAACGAGATATGGAGTAACACATGGCAAAGAAAAAACAAAATACAGCATTTAACGTTCAAGTCGCTGATTTCATTCGTAACCACAAAAAAGCTGGTACAGCAATTGATGATGAAGTCACAGAAAAACTAGTTATCCCATTTGTTCTTGATGCTGATGGGATTGATGACCTTTTGGAACGTTTGACAGACGGTGGTATCTCTATCACTGATAAGGACGGAAATCCTTCATCTAAATATGTTGTTGAAGCCCCAAAACCAGAAGAATTGACAGACGAGGAGCTTCTTGGTTCAAACTCAGCTAAGGTCAATGACCCTGTTCGTATGTACCTCAAAGAGATTGGGGTAGTGCCTCTCTTGAGTAACGAAGAGGAAAAAGAATTGGCTATCGCTGTTGAAAATGGTGACTTGGAAGCTAAACAACGTTTGGCAGAAGCCAACCTTCGTTTGGTAGTCTCAATCGCTAAACGTTATGTGGGACGTGGTATGCAGTTCTTGGACTTGATTCAAGAAGGTAACATGGGGCTTATGAAAGCCGTTGATAAATTTGACTACTCTAAAGGTTTCAAATTCTCAACTTATGCGACATGGTGGATCCGTCAAGCAATCACTCGTGCTATCGCAGACCAAGCACGTACCATCCGTATCCCAGTTCACATGGTTGAAACTATTAATAAATTGGTGCGTGAGCAACGTAACCTCTTGCAAGAGTTGGGACAAGACCCAACACCTGAGCAAATCGCTGAACGTATGGATATGACTCCGGATAAGGTTCGTGAAATCCTTAAGATTGCTCAAGAGCCAGTTTCTCTAGAAACACCTATCGGTGAAGAAGATGATAGCCATTTGGGTGACTTTATCGAGGATGAAGTTATTGAAAATCCAGTAGATTACACAACTCGTGTAGTTCTTCGTGAACAATTGGATGAAGTGCTTGATACCCTTACAGACCGCGAAGAGAATGTTCTTCGTCTCCGTTTCGGTCTTGACGATGGGAAGATGCGTACTTTGGAAGATGTTGGTAAAGTCTTCAACGTCACTCGCGAACGTATTCGTCAGATTGAAGCTAAAGCCCTTCGTAAATTGCGCCACCCAAGCCGTAGTAAACAACTTAAAGACTTTATTGAAGACTAATATAGTAAATGGAAGGGGCCTGATTGTTAGGCCCTGATTTTGGAGGAAAAGCTATGTCTGAAGCAACCTACACTGAAGCAGAAATTGAAAAAATCAAAGACCGTATCTTGGAAGCCTTGGAAATGGTTATTGACCCAGAATTGGGAATTGATATTGTCAACCTTGGCCTTATTTATGATATCCGTTTCCAGCAAGATGGCTATACTGAAATTGATATGACCTTGACGACTATGGGATGCCCACTGGCAGACCTTTTGACAGACCAAATTTATGACGCTATGAAAGAAGTGCCAGAAGTCACTAAGACAGAGGTTAAACTGGTCTGGACACCAGCATGGACTATCGAAAAGATGAGCCGTTATGCTCGTATCGCCCTAGGTATTCGTTAGGAGAAATCTTATGAAAACACTGGCTATCGTTGTTCCTTGTTATAACGAGGAAGAGACTATTCATCCTTTTTTAGAGGCTTGTCAGGCAGTTGAGCGACAAATGGCCAATCAGCTGGCTTTCAACTATTACTTTGTCAATGACGGTTCAAAAGATCGCACCTTGGAAGTTTTGAGACAGGTTTCAAAGCAATTTGAAAATGTTCACTATCTCTCTTTCTCTCGTAATTTTGGGAAGGAAGCAGGCTTACTTGCAGGACTTGAAGCTGCCCAAGGTGACTACGTCACAGTTATGGATGCCGATCTTCAAGATCCCCCTGAACTGCTCATCGAGATGTATGCCAAAATACAAGAAGGCTACGACGTTGTTGGGACACGGCGTGCAGACCGCAAGGGTGAGCCACCTATTCGTTCACTCTTTGCTAAGGCCTTCTATTGGTTGATTAATAAAGTTTCTGATACTGAAATGGTGGATGGGGCACGTGATTTCCGCTTGATGACTCGTCAAGTCGTTGATGCCATCCTTGAGCTCAAGGAAGTCAATCGCTTTTCAAAAGGCCTCTTTTCTTGGGTCGGCTTTGACGTGGCCTATGTCTCTTATGAAAATCGTGAACGTGTGGCGGGAGAGACTTCATGGTCTTTCTGGAGCCTATTGAGTTACTCACTTGATGGCTTTATCAACTTCTCAGAAGTACCCTTGAAGCTTGCCACATGGGCGGGAACCTTCTCATTCTTAATCTCCTTGGTTGGAATTCTCTTTGTTGTTATCCGAAAACTAACTATAGGTGGGAGTGTTGCAGGCTGGGCAAGCCTTGTCTCAATCATCCTCTTTATCGGAGGAATCCAACTCTTAGCCTTGGGAATCATCGGGAACTATATTTCAAAGATTTTCCTAGAAACCAAGAAACGACCGGTGTATGTTATTAAAGAAAAAGGGTGAAGGAATGAGTGAAAAAAAGAAAACAATTAACGCCTTTATGTTAATTGTTCTTTTGTTTGGCCTAATATCATTGTTTGCCTCTTATCCTCTTTCAAATGGGGATGAAGGATTCCATATGGCAAAAAGTTATTCTATGTTTTCTGCGACATCTCCTAGGGAGACCTCGGAAAAAAGATTAAGAGAGATTGAACTTACTGCCATTAGTCAACCTAAAGAAATTTCTGTAAGAAAATTTTACGGTGAAAAGATTAAAAGTGTTGCAAATGATGGGATTAAATTTAATGTTTTAACCGATCAAAATCTAACATCAAAAATAGATGTTGGACATTTTATCCCTGCAATTGGTATCCTCATAGGAAGGCTAATTTATCCAAGTTATGGTGTAATGCTATTTTCTGCTAGATTATTTAATTTAATCTTCTTTTTGGGAGGGATGTATCTAATTTTTAGAAGAGCCAAGTTTGATCATCTGATTTTCTTGATGATATTTACTGTTCCATTTATGCAGAAAATAGCTAGTCCATCATATGATATCTTGGCGTTTCTTGCTGTAGCAGCCTTTGGGACAAACTTCTTATATTTGAGTCAGTTAAAAAAAGTATCAGATGTAAGGAAAGAAGATGTTGTTTATACAGTAATGACTATAGCATTGATTCTGTTAACAAAACTTAACTATATTTTTGCTTTACCAGTATTATTGGGTGTTCCAATAATATATAATCCTATATTATCAGCACTTAAATGTTGTTCGAGAATAATAAAACTATCATTAGCAATTGTAACTAGTTTATTATTCTTAACAGTTGTTTTATTTGTCCACAGAGTCTATAATATTCCCGATTTGATAAAAGTATTTTTCAATAATTACTTTAATGTTGCAACTATGGGTGGGAGGGGTGCAACATTATTCTCTGTAGTTCAGGATAATCTTCCGGAGATAGTGAATATCTGTTGGATTGTTTGTTTAGTATTAGTAATGATGTCAACCCAAAAGAGTGGTTATAGATTACCTACTGCTCTAGCTGGTCTAATAGTTTATCTATTAAATTGGTTTGGTATATTTTTAGGATTTTATAGCTCACATCCTGAACATTTTTCTTTTGATGATCTAACAGGTAGATATTTACATGCATACATTATTTTTCTTATACCATTGATGTCCTGGTTAGGAATGAAAATGAATTTTAAAATATCGCCAAAAGCTAAGTATTATATTGCTATTTTTTCAACATCCAGTGTTTTAATATTATATTTAATTACAATTGTCTATAGAGGATTTATCTTAGGGATTACACCTGCGTGGAAAAACTAAGGATGAAAGCAGATTTTTTCTGCTTTTTTTGTTAAAATGAAACTGACATTATTGGAAACTACAAGGAGAAAAATATGATTCTAGTAACAGGTGCAAATGGTCAACTTGGAACTGAGCTTCGTCACCTTCTTGATGAACGTAACGAAGAATATGTAGCAGTAGATGTGGCAGAAATGGACATCACTGATGCTGCCAAAGTAGATGAAGTTTTTGCGGAAGTAAAACCAACCTTGGTTTATCACTGTGCTGCTTACACAGCTGTTGATGCTGCTGAAGATGAAGGTAAAGAGCTTGACTATGCTATCAACGTGACAGGTACTGAAAATGTCGCTAAGGCTGCTGAAAAACATGGTGCAACGCTAGTTTATATTTCAACAGACTACGTTTTTGATGGTGAAAAACCAGTCGGTCAAGAGTGGGAAGTTGATGACAAACCAGATCCACAGACAGAGTACGGTCGCACAAAACGTATGGGTGAAGAACTAGTTGAAAAACATGTGACTAACTACTACATTATCCGTACTGCGTGGGTATTCGGTAACTATGGTAAGAACTTTGTCTTCACTATGCAAAACCTTGCTAAGACTCACAAGACACTTACAGTTGTTAATGACCAACACGGTCGTCCAACTTGGACACGTACTTTGGCAGAGTTTATGACTTATTTGGCTGAAAACCGTAAGGAATATGGTTACTATCACTTGTCAAATGATGCAGCAGAAGACACAACTTGGTATGACTTTGCGGTTGAAATTCTCAAAGATACTGATGTTGAAGTGAAACCTGTTGATTCAAGCCAATTCCCAGCTAAAGCTAAACGCCCACTTAACTCAACAATGAGTTTGGCTAAGGCTAAGGCTACAGGATTTGTCATTCCAACATGGCAAGATGCTTTGAAAGAGTTTTACAAACAAGAAGTGAAATAAGAATCAAGGTCAGTTAAATAGATTTGAATATATTTGACTGACCTTTTTAATAGAGTTTTCAGGAGAAACTACGTATAAAGATGTCAGATTTACTCATTATTATCCCAGCCTATAACGAAGAAGGCTCAATTGAAAATGTTGTTAACAACATCATTCAAAACTATCCTCAATATGACTACGTTATTATCAATGACGGTTCCCGTGATAAAACTTCACAAATTTGTCATGAGAATCATTACAATATTGTTGATTTGCCAGTGAATCTCGGTCTTGCTGGGGCTTTTCAAACAGGTTTAAGATATGCATATGAGCATGGTTATAATAAAGCGGTTCAATTTGATGCAGATGGTCAACATTTACCTGAATATATTCAAAGTTTGGAAGAGAAAATCAATGATGGCTTTGATCTAGTTATTGGTTCTCGATTTGTTACAGAGAAACGACCAAATTCTTTACGAATGTTAGGTAATATCTTAATTAGTTCAGCTATTAAACTTACCACAGGTAAGACAATTAAGGACCCAACTTCAGGAATGAGAATGTTCTCAGAAGATTTAATTAAAGAGTTTGCACTCAATATTAACTATGGTCCAGAGCCAGATACCGTTTCTTATCTCATCCGTAATGGTGTAAAAGTTGCGGAAGCGCAAGTTAGAATGGAAGATAGACAAGCGGGAGAAAGTTATTTGACCCTTTCTCGTTCTATCAAATATATGACACACATGTTTGTGTCAATCCTACTCATTCAAAACTTTAGAAAGAGAGGCTAGACTCCATGACTATTTGGTTTCAAATTGTTCTAATTTTTGTATCTCTAGCGACAGTTACCTTCATTCTTAGAGGGATTAGAAAATCTCAAGTACAAATCAACGATTCACTATTTTGGATTTTCTTCTCACTGGTATTACTTGTATTTAGTGTCTTTCCAAAATTAGCTGAGATCATTGCGAGAGCATTAGGAATTGTTTCGGCGGTAAACTTTATTTTCCTTTTTATCATTTTCCTTCTACTGATTAATCAATATCAATTAACAGTTCGCTTGTCTAAACTTGATACAAAGTTTAAAAACTTAGTTCAAACAATTGCCTTGAGAGGAAAAGATAAATAAATGAGTTTAAAAAATCAACATACATTTGTTATCTGTGCTTATGGAGATAGCCCATTCTTAGAGGAATGTATTTTATCATTAGTAAATCAAGAGTTGAAATCCCAGGTGATTTTGTATACGTCGACTCCTAGCGATTATATTGAAAAATTGTGCTTGAAATATAATATTCCTTACCACTCTAAAGTAGGAGGGGGAATAGGGAAAGATTGGAACAATGCACTTTCCTTCGTTAAAACGAAGTATGCTACCATTGCTCATCAAGACGATTACTATCTGCCTAATTACTCCCTAGAAATTATGGAGAAGGCAAGTAAAGTACCAGATTCTCTAATTATTTATTCTGATTACTTTGAGGAAAAAGATGGACAAAAAATTGCTAAAACAACAAATTTAAAAATTAAAACTTTCATGTTGAAAGGGATTAATATATTATCATCAAATAAAATATGGAGAAGACGAATTCTAGCATTTGGGAACGCTATATGTTGTCCTGCTGTGACCTATAATCTTGAGAAACTTAAAGGTTTTCAATTTGATGAGAATTTGAAAGGGAATCTAGATTGGATTGCTTGGTATAAAATTGGTAATATGAATGGTTCCTTTTCTTTTGTTCCGAAGGGGCTAATGTGTCATCGTATTCATCAAGAATCTGAGACTTCTAAAACAATTAGTGATAACACTCGTTCGAAAGAAGATTTAGAGACGTTTGAAATTTTCTGGCCTAAATGGATAGCTCGATTAATAATGAGGCAGTATGTAAAAGCACAAAAATCTAATGACTAATCAGTAAATATTTAACAGTAATATCTTAGGAGCGTACAACGCGATTTAAAGAGAGGTATTATATGTAATTATGTTTTCCATTCCTCTAAAAATCTTATGATATAATAAGTGGAATATTGTTAATCGAAAGAGAGTAAAGTACTTGAAAAATGTAACTCCCCAAAAAGTTTTTTTCTGGAATATACTTGGTAGTATGTCTTCCGCAGCTGTTTCCGTAATCCTTCTTTTTATTGTTACTCGTATTTTAGATAGTGCTTCAGCAGACATTTATAGTTTTGCATACGCTATTGCTAATTTGTTTGTAATTGTGGCTAGTTTTCAAGTAAGAGATTTTCAGGCGACAGATATCAAAGAAAAGTATTCATTTGATACTTATTTGATGGCTAGAATAGTTTCAAATATTTTAATGGTTCTACTCTTGATTGGTTATATCATTTTAAACCCTAATACACACGCAAATATAGGTATAATATTTTGGGCTTCTTTTTTCCGAGTGAGTGAAGCTCTATCAGACGTTTTTCAAGGGTTATTTCAACAAAGAGAACGATTAGATATTGCGGGTAAATCATTGTTTTTGAGAAATACAATTTCTACTGCTGTATTTGCACTAGTTCTTCTTATTTCTAGAAATCTCTTGTGGTCAGTAATATTACAAACAATAAGCTCATTTCTTTTTATTGCTTTATTTGATTATCCTAATTCAAGATTATTCCATACTTTAAACATCAGAAATGTAAAACTGTGTAAAATCATTAAAGTGTTTAAAGATTGTCTACCATTGTTTATTAATGCATTTCTATTGGTTTCAATATACAATCAACCCAAGTATGCTCTAAATGATATCTACAATAAGGGGTTAATTGAAAATGGTGTTCAAAGAGATTTTAGTATTTTATTTACGCCGATATTTGCAATGAATTTAATGATTATTTTTCTTAGACCAATGATTACACAACTTGCAGTGTTTCTTGAAGAAAGGAAAATTTCTCATTTCATTACATATAAAAATAATCTATTCCGAATTTTATTAGGTACATGTACACTTATCTATATAGTTGGAGCTTTCATTGCTATTCCAGCATTAGATATAGTTTATGGAACAGATTTGAAACAGTATCAAAGTAGCTTTTTAATTTTATTGATGGGTGGTGTTGCTAGTACCTTCTCAACTGTGTGTGATAATATTCTAACAGTATTTAGAAAACAACACTATTTAATCATTTCTTTTGTAGTTGGTTACTTGGTTTCAATAATGACTGCAAGAACTCTGGTATTGAAATATGAAATATTAGGTGCCTCACTATCATTTTTGTGTGCTATGATTTCATGGTTAATTGTATCGTTAGTAATTTATTTTATTACAAGTCCTTATACTATTTTTAGAAAGAAAAAATAATATGAAATTTTCAATTGTAGTAGCTGCTTATAATGTTGCAGATTACTTATCAGAGTGTATTACTAGCTTAGCAAATCAGAAATTTCAATCTTCAGACTATGAAATTCTTATTATTGATGATGGTTCTACAGATGGCGTGACAGGAGAACTTTGCGATAAGTTGGCTTCTAAATACAAAATGGTAAGGACAATTCATCAGGACAATGGGGGATTATCTGCGGCTAGAAATACTGGAATTAAACACTCTAAAGGTGAGTTTATACTTTTTGTTGATGGTGATGATTTTTGGAGCAATTTAGAATTCCTTGATAACTTATCTAGAAATATTGATACCTATAAAAGTGATGTAGTAATTTTTTCTTATGATAAGTATTATGGAAAAGATGAGAGTGTTAGAATTGATTTTAACTCTGTTCCTGAGTCAGGAAATATTGAAGAAAACGTTATTGACTTGGTTAGGAATAGTGTGTTAACGGCTCCAGCATGGAACAAATGTATCAGAAGAAATTTATTTGTTGAGGAAACTTTAGATTTTCCTGTTGGATTCTTATCAGAGGATTGCTTATATTGTTCATATCTTTTAAAATTAACTGCGAAATATTCTATTTTGAATATAGAATCTTATAAGTACAGGCAGAATCGAATTGGAAGTATTACTAATGTGGTTAAGGAAAAAAATGTATATGACATCTTAAAAAGTATAGATATAGGTTTAACGAATATTGGAGAATATAAGAATAATGTTCGTAAAGCGATAAATATTTACTTTGCAATTTCATATATCTCAGTCTTACCATATGTAAGTCAATATATTTCAAATTCTGAGATTATGTATCTGTTAAAAAAATACAAGTATCTTTTGAAATTTTCAAATGAGATAAAGAATAGGTCGTTTAATTTAACCGGTAAGATTACAAGAATATTAGGTCTAAGATTATCAATTATTCTATTACCAAAGCTATTGAGAATATATAAAACAATGTAATAGTAGAATTTTAAGAGGAGTATCAATGTCTAAACCAGCTATTTCAGTAATTATTCCGGTTTATAATGCACAAGAAGGACTTAGTCAGTGTATTGATTCACTTTTAGATCAAACATTTTCCGATTATGAAATTATTATTTTAAATGATGGCTCTACTGACAATTCTTTAGAAGTAATTCAAAACTATGCTTCAAAAAATGATAGTATTAGGGTTATAGATAAGGAAAATGAGGGTGTAGCTAAGACTAGAAATCGAGGCATAGTCCTTGCAAAGGGTGAATACATAGTCTTTATTGATAATGATGATTTTATTGCTCCAGATTACTTAGAGTGCTTTTATGAGGCGATAGAAAAGGAAAAATTAGATATTGTTATTGGTGGCTATAAACGAGTTAACAAAGACCATAAAATTCTTTTCCAACAAGATCTATCTCAGACTGATTGGTCAAAATATATAGTGGTGGCACCTTGGGCACGTATCTATCGCACTTCATTTTTAAAGGAAAATGATATTCAGTTTTTTGATTATCCAATTGGAGAAGATGTTATCTTTACTTTAACTGCCTATAATTTAACTGATAAAATAAAGGTAATTGATTACAATGGGTATAATTGGTTCTTTAATGAACGAAGTATTTCAAATACTTCGCAAAGAGGTTTTAACCCTAAAATTGATATAATTTATTTTTTAAGTTGTTTAAAAGATGTTGCAGGAGATTCTGAATATATAAAATATTATGTCAAACGATATTATATTTGGTATTTACTCTTTTCTGGGAAAGCTGCATCAAGTAAGCAATTTGTTGAACAACATAGGAGAATACAGGATTGGATTCGTAAAGAAAATTTTAGATCAAAATTAACACCATTTTCAAAATCAGTAAGGGGAGAGAGAATCCAGACTAAGATTTATGTTGTGATATTTAGGCTGATAGAACATTTGAAGTTGGTTACATTATTTTCAAAGTTCTATTGTAAAGGGTAGTATTTATCCTCACAAAGCAGAGTAATTCTGCTTTTTTTGTTACTCAATAGCAAGAGGACTTTTTCTTTTTTGTATAAACTATAGTATAATTAAGGTGGTATGCACTTTCAAAGATTACTACTTTAGTCAATCTTTGAAGCTTAGTAATATTAGTAATTTTCAGGTACTAATTGATATTTTGTTAAACAAAATGGATGGAAAAATGAATAATTTAATCTCAGTGGTTGTGACTTGTTACAATCATGAAAAGTATATTGAGCAGTGTCTGCGAAGTGTTTTTAATCAGACTTATACTAATATCGAATTAATCGTTTTGGATGATGGTTCGACGGATAGTTCAACTCAAATTATCCAAGAGGTTTTGAAGGATTCACCTTTTGAGACAAGATTTGAAACTCATGAAAACCTTGGGGTGGTAAATAATCGAAATTTAGGACTCGAGCTTATTAGAGGTGATTATTTGCTATTTGTAGATAGTGATAACTACCTCGATGCGGATTATGTGGAACAGTTGTGTAGTAAGTTGACGGAAACAAATGCTGACATCGTGTACTGTGATCTTTTTAACCCAGAAAAAGAAGAGTTCTATCTTAAAAGCCGTGAATTTGACTTAACTGCTTTCCTAAATGCTAGTTTTATTGATAATTGTTCCTTGATTCGTAGAAGTATTATTGGAAATACTCGTTATGATGAGAAGTTAAATCGTAAAAAGCTTGAAGATTATGACTTTTTATTGAACTTGATTATTAATAACGGTGCTAAAGCGGTATATCAACCAAGCACTAAGCTTAATTATCGTGTCTTTGAAACAGGGTCAATTTCTGGACGTGAGTCTGTTCGCTACCATTATGAAATCTATCTTGACATTCTTGAGAAGTATCTTGATAAGCTTCCTCATGAAGTTTACAAGGCAGTTTGTGATAACCTCATGGTTTTGGAAGAACGGTTAGATAGCTTGCTTAAACATCACGGTGATGTGACAGACTATGTCAATCGCTTGAAAAAAGAACGTGATCAACTTGAACGAAGAAAGTATACACAATCTAAGCGATTGAAGGATGCCCATAAAGAGATGGAGCTTATCCGAGGTTCACTGTCATATCGTTTGGGGAACGCTCTTATCACACCTATAAAGACAGCAGGAGTCATTGCTAAGAATCCAAAAGCTATTAAAAATTATTTGAGAGCTTTAAAAGTCAAATTGATACAGCTACGTCGTCGAATGACACCACTTAAGGTTCGTCAGTTACGACGTCTCAGAAATAGTCAACGTTCTGCCTTGTCATATAATGGTAAGAAAGCGTTGGTTTATGTTATTTTTGAGTCTGAAGCTCGTCTTCAAGAATACAAATTACGTTTCTTGCAAGCCTTGGCTCCATTGGTAGATGATGTTATTGTAGTTGTCAATGGACAGCTTCACGATGATGATATTAATACCCTTGAGACTTACGGTAGGGTTTTGACTCGTGATAACAAAGGATATGATACTGCAGCCTTTAGAGAAGGAATCTTTGCCTTTGGTAAAGATAAGCTTAAAGATTACGACCAGCTTCTCTTGGTGAATGATACTAATATTGGTCCGATGAGGGATTTGTCTCAAGTGTTCCAAGAAATGGCTGATAAGCAACTAGATTTCTGGGGGATTTCCTTTGGAGAAGAGCAAGAGGATGTTACTAAAGAGAATCCTTATGGCTACATTCCTAAGCATCTTCAGTCTTATTTCCTAGTTATTGAAAAGCTTATGCTAAACGATGATGACTTTTATGAGTACTGGACACATTTGACGGATACAGATTCTCGTGATAAGGCTATTGGTCGACATGAGACACGTTTTACCAAGCATTTTGCTGATTTGGGTTATCGTTTCGATGCGGTCGTGCAAGAATACGAAGATTCTGCCATGTATATCCATCCGCTTAAGATGCTCAAAGCAGGTAGTCCTTTGGTGAAATATACGGCTCTGAAAAATTATGATGAAGACCAGTTTTTGTGGCAAGGTCTGGATCGTGATTCAGAAGTCCCTGACTTGTTGGACTTTGTTGCAGAAAAAACTGATTATCCAGTGTCAATTCTGGAAGATATTGTGAATAAATTTAAGGCTGTTCCACGTGATCAATATATTCTATTGATTGATGGGGTTGAAAACATTATTCCGCAATGTACCCGTTACCGTGTCTTGAACAAGGCAGAACAATTACGCAAGCATGGCTTTGACGTCAAAGTTGTTAACCTATCTGATTTCCAATTATCGATGGCTCAAAATGCTAGTCACATCATTATCTA
This sequence comes from Streptococcus sp. HMSC10E12, assembly GCF_001807855.1. NCBI lineage: Bacteria > Bacillati > Bacillota > Bacilli > Lactobacillales > Streptococcaceae > Streptococcus > Streptococcus sp. HMSC10E12. The sequence continues at coordinate 79,492 of NZ_KV791083.1, read as the reverse complement.
CCGCTCACCAATCTCACCGGAACTTTTGCGTCTCTGTCATTTGGCTAAGGAATATGGAAAACCTGTTTTCTTTGATATTGATGATCTGGTTTTTGATACGGTTTATACAGACCAATTGAGTTATACGCAAGGACTTAATTCGGTTGAAAAAGGAAACTATGATGCTGGTGTTCGAAATTATGGCTATATGCTGGAAAACTGTGATGGTGCCATTACTTCGACTAACCAATTGCAGGAGGAGTTGTATAAGTACCAAAGTAAGGTTTTACTTAATCGCAACTTGGCTTCTGATGACTTAATCGCTATTAGTAGTCAATATATCAAAGATTACTCTCAAACATCTGATATTGTTAAGGTTGGCTATTTCTCTGGTTCAATTAGTCACAATGAAAATTTTGAATTGATTAAACCAGCTATTAAGCAACTGCTTACAAAATATAGCAATGTCCAATTACATATTGTCGGGATTCTGGATATCCCACAAGATATGAAGCCCTTTGAAAATCAAATTGTAACTCACGATTATGTGGACTGGGATAAATTGCCTGCCTTGATTAGTGAGGTTGATATTAACCTAGCACCGCTTGTAGATTCTATCTTTAACCGTGCGAAGTCAGAGATTAAGTGGATTGAAGCTGCCTTGGTGAAGGTACCAACAGTAGCAAGTAAGATAGGAGCTTTCTCAGATGCGGTTGTTGATGGTGAAACAGGATTGTTAGCTACTGATGACCAGTGGTTCGACAAGCTTGAAGCCTTGGTTTTATCTCCAGAATTAAGACAGAAAATTGCAGATGCTGCTTATCGGGCTGTTCTTGAAAACTGTACGTTAAGCAAGAAAGATGATATGGTGACTTATTTTGAACAGAATTAAACAGATAAAAGTTGAAAATTTATTTTTCATCTTAGCAACGATTTTTATTTTCTCATTTATGTTTGTATTTCCAATTAATCGTGTGCCGGACGAAACAAACCACGCGCGAATGACTTGGGAAACTTTCCATAAACCAACCGATACATCTTTTAAGTGGATGGATGAGATTCCAAGTAATGATAAGGTTAAGTTAGCGGAATATAAACAGATTTTTGCTCAAAAGATTGATATGAGTAAAGAACCTTTTCAATTTGGTGTGAGTTTAAAAACAATCTCCTTTATTCCACAGTTGATAGGGATGACGATTGGAAGTTGGATTAGTCCTACAGTTGGGATGATTATCTATATGGGGCGCATCTTTAATGCACTGGCCTATATACTAGGAATTTACTTTTTAATACGTTATTTCAAGTATGGGAAAACAGCCCTAATGTTTATTTCGCTGCTACCTATTATGGTTCAGCAAGCTTCGTCACTTTCTTATGATGTGATGAACTATTTGGAAGTGATGTTGGCTCTCGGTTTTATTACGAATCTTGCCTATTCTAAACGTTTTACCAATCGTAATTTTATACAGGTGATAGGTCTAGCGATTTTGCTTCTAGCAACCAAACCAAATAACGTTTTATTATTGGGATTGATTCCATTTGTACCGTTTGAGTTTGAAGGTGTCCTTGCCTTTCTAAATCGTCCAGTACAAGCCATAAAGACCTTTATTTCAAAATATAAAGCAGTCTTCTATCTTCTCTTTGTTGTAGGTGTCGTATTGGTTCTTCAATTCTTAATGAAGAATCAAGGTGGACTACGCCACTATGGTGAAGTTTTGCGTAATACGCTCTTTAATCCTGAGTTGAATGATAACTTGAATGGTATCTTGTCACTTGGAATGTTCGGTTATCTTGGTAATCTTACTTTACAAATGCCACTGTGGTTAATCTTTATTGATATCATCGTTCTTACAATTTTATTCTTATCAAGTAAGAAGGATTTCTTTACAAAAGACTTTGCTAATGCATCTTGGATTCTCTTCCTACTAGAGGTTTTAGCCGCTGTTACAGTAATGTATATGCAGTGGACACCAGTTGTTCTTGGTCAGGGAGCTAATATATCAGTTGGTGCTCAAGGACGTTATTTCACGCCATTTATCATTCTTTTGTTGCCGCTAGTCGCTAACACAGCTAAGATTGATTTATCTCGACAGAAAAGATTGAAGATAGCAACTCTGACTTTAATTGCCAATTTCTTAGTGGCTATGTATTTGATTCTTTTCCATTATTGGGGGGTATTTGCATAATTTATGACTAAAACAATATTATTTATTTCTCCGACAGGGACCCTGGATAATGGTGCCGAAATTTCGATAGTCAATCTTATGAAATTTCTTGTGGAAAAAGGTTATCGTGTGTTAAACGTTTTCCCTGATTACAAGGTGCCATCTCAAGAGGAGTATCAAGCAGAACTTCAGAAAGCAGGAATTGAGACCTATGGTCTTTCGGCTGTCAAATGGTGGTGGGAAGAAGCACCGGGTGGATCGCCAGCAAATCATTTTTTGCGAGTGAAATCTTATAATAAGAATGTCAAAGATATTCGAAATATTATTGTAGATAACAAGGTAGACCTTGTTATTAGTAATACAGTCAATGTTTTTCAAGGTGCACTTGCTGCAACTTTTGAGAATGTCAAACATTTTTGGTTGATTCATGAATTTCCTGAGGGGGAGTTCGGTTACTATAAAGAAAAAATTGACTTTATAGACAAGTTTTCTGATGAGATTTTTGCTGTAACAGGAGCGTTGACAGAGGATTTACAAAAGTATTTTCCAAATAGGAAGATTTATTCCTTTGCACCTTATACTCAAATTGAACCTAAAGAAGGGCTGGAAACTGAATCCAAGGACCACCATCGTATCGTTTCAGTTGGTCGCTTGACTCAGAGAAAGAATCAGCTTGAGTTGATTAAAGCTTTTCAAATGCTTAATCTAGCAGAAACCGAACTTGTATTTTTAGGTGCATGGGATGAGGATTATAAACAACTCTGTGATGATTATATTGTAGAGCATAATTTGAAAAATGTTTCATTTATGGGATATTTAGATGATCCTTGGTCAGAGATTACTGATAAGGATTTAGCTGTTTTCCCGTCGAGTATGGAGACGTTTGGTCTGGTTTATGTAGAGTCTGTTTTAAATGGCATTCCAACGATTTTATCAGATAATGCGGGACATAAATCAGCCTTCGAGTATATGAATGAGCAAGGTCATATCTACCCTTTGGGTGACTTGGATACCTTAACTAGCATGATTTCAGAGGTCCTTGGTGGATTTGACCAAGAGAAACTTGAAGCAGTAAAAGCTGTTCCAAGTTTGAAAGAGAGATACTCTCTGGAGAGTGTTTATGCTAATATTACTGAAAAACTTGAGGATGATGAATTGCGTTATAAGAAAGTAAATCAGAAAGATGTAGATTTTCTCAACAGCCGAAAAGCACTAACGAAGAGTGTGAAATCTGCTGTAAAAAAATTATTTCAGCTTAAAAAGATGAATTAAGGTAAAATCTCGTTATCTATGATTAAGAATGAAAAGGCCATTTTCGAAGGGCCTTTTTGCTTTACTCTTTCTGTCCAATCATGCAAAATACCTTCCAAAATGGTATAATAAAAGCTACTATGTATAATTCTGTGTATTTGAGAGATGTGACGAATGGAGGTAAACTTTGAAGGATATTTTTATCATAGGTAGTAGAGGTTTGCCTGCTCAATATGGTGGTTTCGAGACATTTGTTGAAAAATTGATTTCTTATAAGGTATCACCTGCTATACGTTATCACGTGGCTTGCTTATCTGACGAAAGCACTGGCAACCATTTTGACTATAAGGGTGCGGATTGTTTTACGGTCAATCCTCCAAAGCTAGGTCCCGCACGTGTCATAGCTTACGATATGATGGCTATCAATTATAGCTTGAAACTTATTAAAAAAGAGGGAATTCAATCCCCAATTTTCTATATTTTAGGAAATACCATTGGTGCCTTCATTGTTCATTTTGCCAAGAAAATTCAGTCCGTTGGTGGGATTTTGTTAGTCAATCCTGACGGTTTGGAATGGAAACGTGCTAAGTGGTCTAAACCTGTTCAAAGCTATCTCAAATACTCTGAAAAAGAGATGACAAAGTATGCGAACTTAATTATTTCTGATAACCGAGGTATTGAGACCTATATTCAAAATACCTATCCGTGGGCTAGAACGACTTTCATTGCTTATGGAACTGATTTATCTAAGACGACTTTGACTGCTGAGGATGCCCCCGTTCGAGATTGGTATCAGAAATGGCAGACTCAAGAAAAAGATTATTATTTGATACTGGGTCGATTTGTTCCTGAAAACAACTACGAAACTGCGATTCGTGAATTTATGAAGTCCTCTACAGAGCGTGATCTTGTTATCATCTGTAATCATGAAGGGAATGCTTACTTTGATGAACTACGACAGATAACAGGATTTGATAAAGATAAACGTGTGAAGTTTGTGGGGACTGTCTATGATCAGGACTTGCTTAAGTATATCCGTAACCAAGCCTTTGCTTATATTCATGGACATGAAGTAGGTGGAACGAATCCAGGCTTATTAGAGGCCTTGGCTCAAACGGACCTCAATCTTATCTATAATGTAGACTTTAATCATCAGGTTGCTCAGGAGACCGCCTTGTATTGGAATAAAGTGGATGGGAATTTGTCTAAGCTTATTGATTCTGTAGATGGTCAAGTGTCGTTTGAGGACTTGGGAGATGCTGCTAAAGCAAATATGAAAGAAAATTACACCTGGGAAAAAATCGTGGGTGAATACGAGGAGCTGTTTTTATCATGAAAGTAACTATTCTCATGTCCACTTATAATGGTGAGAACTTTCTAGCGGAGCAAATTGAAAGTATTCAGCAGCAAACTTATACTGATTGGACCTTGTTAATTCGTGATGATGGATCTAAAGATAAAACGAGAGAGATTATCAAACGTTTCGCTTTAGAAGATGATCGCATTACTTTTATCAATCCTGATCAAACTGAAAATTTAGGTGTAATAAAGAGTTTCTTTACGCTTTTGAAGTATCAAGAATCTGACTACTATCTTTTCTCGGACCAGGATGATACTTGGTTACCTGAGAAGCTATCTCTTCAGCTTGAGGAAGCGAGTAGATACCCATCTGATAAACCACTTTTGGTATACACGGATTTAAAGGTTGTGAACCAAGATTTAGAGGTGCTTCATGAGAGTATGATTCGTACTCAATCTGACCATGCTAATACTAAGTTGGTTCAAGAAATGACAGAAAACACCGTTACTGGCGGTGTGTCGCTAATTAATCATGCTCTAGCCGAATTATGGACTGGCGAGGAACCTAATGAGCTTCTGATGCATGACTGGTATTTAGGTTTGCTTGCTTCAGCATTTGGTGATCTGGTCTATATTGATCAGCCAACAGAGCTTTACCGTCAGCACGCAGATAATGTTTTGGGTGCTAGAACTCTTCGGAAACGTATGCAGAATTGGATTCGACCTCAGACTTTGTTCAACAAATATTGGAAGTTGATTAAGGCTAGTCAGAATCAGGCGGAAAATCTTCTTTCTTTGCCATTGAATACTGAAAATAGAGAGTTGGTTGAAAACTTTGTGACCATTATGGATCAAGGGTTAAGAGAGCGTTACCGTCGTTTGAAAACATATGGTTACCGTAAAAACAGGGCTTTTCATACTTTTGTGTTTACGAGCTTGATTTTGACAAAATTCATGTATAAGGAGGACTAAATGAATTTCTTTAGTCAAAAAAATAGGATTTTACTTAAGGAACTGATTAAAACGGATTTTAAATTGCGTTATCAAGGTTCTTTCATTGGTTATCTTTGGTCTATTTTGAAACCTTTGATGATGTTTACAATTATGTACCTTGTCTTTGTTCGTTTCTTGAGATTTGATGATGGGACACCACACTATGCAGTAGGCTTGCTTTTGGCTATGATTTTTTGGGGCTTCTTTACAGAGGCTACCAATATGGGGATGCTTTCCATTGTTTCACGAGGGGATCTCTTACGTAAACTTAACTTTCCGAAGCAAACAATCGTGATCTCATCCGTACTAGGAGCAGCGATTAATTTCTTGATTAACCTAGTGGTTGTTTTCGTATTTGCATTGATTAACCATGTTCCAATTGGTTTCAATACTTTGGTTATCATTCCTCTCTTCATTGAGGTGCTATTGATGGCAATGGGAGTTGCTTTTATTCTATCAGCACTCTTTGTTAAATACCGTGATATTGGTCCAGTTTGGGAAGTAGTACTTCAAGCAGGTATGTATGCAAGTCCAATTATCTACTCAATCACTTATCTTCTTCAAAGAAATCAAGAGTTTGTTGCAAAGATTATGATGCTTAATCCGATTGCTCAGATTTTACAGGATATGCGTCATTTTATCATTGACCCAGTTAATCCAAGAGGATGGGATATTATTAATAATAAATTGATTGCTTTTGTTCCTTATGCGATTCCTGTAGTGATTTTTATCATTGGTTTCCTTGTCTTTAATCGAAATGCTAAACGATTTGCGGAGATTCTATAATGTCAAATAATATTGCTGTAAAAGTAGATCATGTAAGTAAGTATTTTAAGTTACCAACTGAGGCGAGTCAGAGTTTGAGAACAACTTTAGTCAATCGCTTTAAAGGGATTAAAGGGTATACTGAACAACATGTCTTAAAAGATATTTCATTTGAAGTTGAAAAGGGTGATTTCTATGGAATTGTTGGACGTAATGGTTCTGGTAAATCAACACTTCTAAAAATTATTTCTGAGATTTATGTTCCAGAAAAAGGTAAGGTTACCATTGATGGTAAGTTGGTATCTTTCATTGAGCTTGGGGTTGGGTTTAATCCGGAATTAACTGGTCGTGAGAATGTCTATATGAATGGTGCCATGCTTGGTTTTTCAACAGAAGAAGTAGATGCCATGTATGATGACATTGTAGACTTTGCTGAACTTCATGATTTTATGAATCAAAAGTTGAAGAATTACTCAAGTGGTATGCAGGTTCGTCTGGCTTTCTCAGTTGCTATCAAGGCTCAGGGGGATATCCTTATTTTGGATGAAGTTTTAGCCGTAGGTGACGAGGCCTTCCAACGTAAGTGTAATGATTATTTCATGGAACGTAAGCAATCTGGAAAAACAACCATCTTAGTTACCCATGACATGTCAGCAGTTAAAAAATACTGTAATAAAGCAGTTCTGATTGAACATGGTTTGGTAAAAGTGGTTGGTGATCCAGACGAAGTTGCTAACCAATATAGTTTTGATAATGCTGCTGGTCAAAAGGTTTCAAACGACGACGTTGTTGTTGAAAATCCTAAAATCACAGATTTACAAGTAAAACTCTTGAATGACAATATTATCAGTCCTGACCAAGATATTTCATTTGAGATTTCATATGATGTCAATGAGGATATTGAGACCTATATTGCCTTTTCATTGACAGATATTGACCGTGGTATCTGGATCTACAATGATAATTCTATAGACAATAAGACGAGTGGTTCTGGAAGAAAAACACTTACTTACAAATGTAGTCTTTCCCATCTTAATAATATCAAGCTCAAGCTTCAGGTTTCTGTTCGAGATAAGGATGATCAGATGATTGCCTTTGCTGATTCGGAAAATTCACCAGTTATTCTTTTAAATCGAACTGATATTGAAGATGATGATAAGTCTGCTAAAGATTCTGCAACTGGTATGGTTCAGAGAAATGGAAAATGGGAGATTCAAGAATAAATGAAACGTCTCTTATTGTATGTTCATTATAATAAGTACGACGAATTAAGTGGTCATGTGCTCTACCAATTGGAGCAACTTCGACCACTTTTTTCTAAACTTATTGTGATTTCAAATAGTCAACTAACGGAATCGGCAACATTAACTCTCAAAGAGCTTGGCATAGATGAAGTTATCCAGAGAGAGAATTTGGGCTTTGATTTTGCAGCCTGGAGAGATGGTATGGCTCATATTGGATTCGAACATTTAACAGACTTCGATTCGGTTACACTCATGAATGATACTTGCTTTGGTCCTCTTTGGGATTTATCTAACATAGTTGAAGGATTTGAACAACGACAGAATGTTGATTTTTGGGGGATGACGAATTTTAGAAAGACCAAATATTTCGATGAGCATTTGCAAAGTTATTTTATATCTTTCAAAAAGCATGTTGTCGGTTCAGAATCCTTTCAACAATTTTGGACTTCTATAAAGACTTTTACCGATGTTCAAGATGTTATTGATAATTATGAAACTAGGGTTACTAGTGTTCTTCTTGAAGCTGGTTACCATTATGATGCTGTCTTTAATACTATTGATGCAGAGGCAGAAGACTTAATTCACCCTGATTTTTCTTACTATAGACCGATAAGTACACTTGAACATAAGGTACCGTTCATTAAACTAAAAGCATTTACTGACAATGAAAAAAAGGGAAGACTACTTTTAGACTATATTACTAAGCTATCGGCATATCCAGTAGCACTAATTAAGTCCCATCTTAACAGCTACCATTCGCCAGATAGCTTAGTCATTTTAGATGAGAAAATCATTGAACCTTCATTTCATTCGGTAAGTGGGAAAGACTATCATTCGGCTATCCATGTACATATTAGTGACCTTGAGAGACTAAAAGTTTTCTCTGATAAAAAGTTATCTACCTTTTATTATTTCACTTTATCAAGCCATTTGGATAAAAATATCGTTGAGAACACCTTATTAAATAGCTTTGATAAAGATAGATTTCAGCTAGTCTCTCAAAGATTTGATAATCATTACCATGCCTTAGTATCCTTGGCATCTCAGCTTAGCGAGTACGACTTTATTGGGCATTTTCACACAGAAGACTTTGGAAATGAGGGCAAACTTGTTGATGAAGCTACAAGACTTGCTTTAGTGGATATACTATTAGATGAGGAGAAAGTGGCATCAATCTTTGACCATTTTCCAGAGGTTGGTCTGGTTTTTGCTGATTTATCAAAAGAACTCTATTGGACAGATGCAATTGGTGCCTTAAATCAAGAACAGACAGTTAAACTAACTAACGAATGTCAAAAAGTAATCAATCATTCGCTTCATGTTTTTCAAGGTTCTATGTGGTTGTCAAAAGATTTTCTAGAAAAAATTATTCTTAAGGATAAGCAAGCTTTCTATGACTTTGATGAGGATACCCTTTCTTATCTTTTCTATCGAAAAGCCTGGGATCTAGGAATTGATTATCGTATTATTGCTTCAGGAAAAATATCTTTTGCAGAACGTTATAAGCTCCATCTTATTGAAATGTCACAGGTAGCAGAACCACTGACGTTAAAGAAAAAATTTTCAGCATATCGAAAAGCCTTGTTAAAGAAATTAGGTTTAAAAAAATCTTCAGCTGTTTAACTTCCCCTCCCACTTACGAATAGGTAAGTAGGAGGTTTTTTTCTTATGTATAGTATTGTAGCTGAGGAGTCGGGGCTTTTGCCTCGTGAGCGACTCTTACAGAAGGGAGCAGAGGTTTTGTCGGACCAGGAGTTGTTGGCGATAGTGCTGCGGACAGGGACTAGGTCTGAGTCGGTCCTATCTATGGCCAATCGTATTTTGAAAGGGATGACGAGTTTGGCGGATTTGTCTCGTTTGTCCTTGAATGAGCTTCAGGAGATTCCTGGTATTGGGCGTGTGAAGTCTATTGAGCTCAAGGCTATGGTGGAGTTGGCTAAGCGGATTGAGAAGGCTGAGTTGGCTCGGTCTGAGCAGATTATGTCTAGCCAGCAGGTGGCGCGTCGTATGATGTTGGATATTGGCGACAAGCCTCAGGAGCATCTGGTGGCTATCTATTTGGATACGCAGAACCGTATTATTCAGCAAAAGACGGTCTTTATTGGTGGGGTTCGTCGTTCGATTGCTGAGCCACGTGAGATTTTACATTATGCCTGTCATCTGATGGCAACGTCTTTGATTGTGGTTCACAATCATCCGTCGGGTGAGGCATATCCAAGTCGAAATGATATTGATTTTACCCAAAAGATTAAGCGGTCCTGTGATGATTTAGGGATTTGTCTGCTTGATCATCTGATTGTTGGAAAATCAACCTATTATTCCTTTCGTGAGGAGAGGGAGGATTTTGATCTTTAGGTTGAACCTATGTGATAAAGACAAGAGAAAAGCAACTGAGTGCAGTCTCAGTTGCTTTTAAAGTTCGTTAACGACGTATTCAAAGAGTTTGAGGTCTTCTTCACGTTTGTCTAGGAGAAGCTCTGGGTGCCATTGTACACCAAGAAAGCGAAGGTCTGGACTATTTGACTCAACAGCTTCGACTGTGTTGTCCTCAGGATCACGCGCAATGACACGAAGGTCAGAGGCCAAGTGTTTGATACTTTGATGGTGGAAGGAGTTGATAGAGGTTCCACATCCGTAGATTTCTGCCAACTTGCTGTTCTCATCAACAATCATCTCATGGTAGAGGTAATCAGAAGGCTTGTCCTGCCAGTGATGCTCAATATCTTGATGGAGGCTACCACCTAGTGCGACGTTCATTAGTTGGGTTCCACGACAGATTGAAAAGATGGGTTTCTTCTGCTTAGTGGCTTCCTCGATGAGTGCCATTTCAAAGATATCCCGTTCGAGGAAGAAGTCATCTTCACTGGCATGGTTCTCTTCGTTGTAGAATTTAGGGTCAACGTTTTGCCCACCGATAAGGATGAGCTTGTCAATCATGGAGATATAGGTCTTGGCTTCCGATGGATCGGATACTGGTAGTAGGATTGCTAGGCCACCGGCTCTTTGAACTCCTTCTACAAAGCCAGATGGGGCATAGGACCAGTTGATATCTTCATGGGCTGGATTAGGCCTTACATTGGCAGTGATTCCGATAATTGGTTTAGTCATTGTTTCTCCTTGATTTTTCTTCTTCTTTCATGAAATAGAGTAGGGTTTGTAGTTCGCTAGTCAAGTCTACATATTGGACCACTACATGGCGTGGAAGATTGAGGTTGACCGGAGAGAAACAGAGAATGCCTTCAATTCCAGCATCAACCAAAAGATCAGCCACCTCCTGGGCCTTAACTGATGGCACTGTCAGGATGGCTGTTTTGATATCTTCTTGGGCAATCTTGTCCTTAATCTGGGAAATCCCATAGATAGGAATCTTGTCCTCGGTTTGAGTTCCAACCAATTCGTTATCGTCTGTATCAAAAGCCATGACCAGCTGCATGCGGTTACGCTCTTGAAAACGGTAGTGGAGGAGGGCACGCCCGACATTACCAACACCTACGAGGAGTACCTTGGTAGTCGCATTGTCATTTAGGAGTTCAGCGAAAAATGTCATCAGCTTGTTTACGTCATAACCAAAACCACGACGACCTAGCTCACCAAAGTAGGAGAAGTCCCGACGAACAGTGGCAGGGTCAATCCCAATCGCTTCAGCAATTTGTTTAGAGCTTGCTTTATCGATATTTTCACGATGGAATCGTTTGAAAATACGATAGTAGAGAGAGAGACGTTTGGCAGTGGCGTTTGGGATGTTTTTCTCAAATGTCATTGATCGCTTTCCTTTCTTTAATTAGTATGATTCTCTTATATTTTAAGAAAAGTTTGTGAAGAATGCAACAAAATAGTGTAGATGAGGCGATATAAAAAACCTATCACATGGATAGGCTATTTCTATGTAGTAAGAAAAAATTTAGACTTCTTCTTGCTCGAAAACGTTACGATCAACCAAACTCTGCATCAAGAAGTAGAATTTTTCTTGCAAGATATGGTGATCTTCATTTTTAAAGATATTAACGTTACGAAGGCCAGATTTGTCTGTGATAGACAATTTGAAGCCTGTCAAGTCTTTGTTAATAGTGATTTTGAGTGGAAAACCTTCGCCTGAGTTAGGCACTTTTTCGAGAAGGCGGTGCAACTCGTAGTTTCCGATTTTATTTTGCACAAAAGTCGTATCACGTAGAGTGAATTTTTTGACATTAGGACTGATGGTGTAACGGTACTTACAGTCAGTCAAATGAATGCTTTTTTCAAATGCCATGTTAGTCTCCTATGATTTGATTAAGTTTTTCTGCTAGGGCCTGGAGTTCTTCAGCGGTATTTTCCTCTGATAAACTAATGCGAATGGCTGTTTTTAGCTTGTCAGAATCCTTGCCATAGAGGGCCTGGATGACATGACTTGGATCAACAGTTCCAGCAGTACAAGCAGAACCTGTTGAGACAGCAAAGCCTGCTAGGTCTAACAAGGTTAAGAGAGGCCCATTTTCCTTACCAGTAAAGCTAATATTGATAACGTGAGGTAGGCTAGATCCTCCGCCATTAATTTCATAAGGAATGGTAAGGGAATCTAGAAAGGCCTGACGAATCGTTTCAACATGTTGGTAATTGTCTTGGTAGTGGTCACTAGCATGCTTGTAAGCAGCGGTCATACCTGCAATACCGACCAGATTTTCAGTGCTAGCACGGCGTTTTTCTTCTTGCTCACCACCGTGGAGTAGGTTGTCAAAATGCAAATCGTTATGATAGAGCAAGCCGACACCTTTAGGTCCATGGAATTTATGGGCACTAATTGAGAGAAAATCAGCTCCAAGTTCCTCTGGGTGAATTGGAAGTTTTCCTGCTACCTGAACGGCATCAACGTGGAAGGCAGCTTGGTGATTGGCAAGCAAGTCACCAATTTCCTTGATAGGAAGCAATTGGCCGGTCTCATTATTGGCATACATAACAGAAACTAGAATAGTATCGTCACGTAAGGCATCAGCGATTTGTTGAGCAGTAATGACTTGATTTTCTGGTTGAATATAGGTTACTTCAAAACCAAAACGCTCTTCCAAGTAGGCCATGGTGTGAAGGACAGAGTGGTGTTCAATAGCAGTTGTAATCAGGTGTTTGCCTTTAGCTTGATTGGCTAGGGCATAACCTTTGATAGCTGTATTGTTTCCTTCAGTCCCACCAGAAGTGAAAATGAGCTTACGAGCAGGGACTTCAAATTGTTTGGCCATTTCTTCACGGGCTTCACGAAGTTCCTTGGAAGCTTGGCGACCATAGGCATGGAGGCTGGATGGATTTCCAAAGGTTTCAGTCATAACATGTGTCATAGCTGAAATAGCAGCAGTATTTAAAGGAGTTGTTGCTGCATTGTCCAAATAAACCATAGCTTAGTCCTCGTGTGCAGTGTAAGCAAAGAGTGGGCTAAGTGGTTGACGTTCGAAGATACGAGTAGTAGCGTTAGCGATTAGCTCACTTGCTGAAATGTATTTAACGTTTGTAGGCACTTTTTCTTTAGTCGCAACTGAATCTGTCACCAAGATTTCTTTAATTGGAGCAGCGTTGAGGACTTCGGCAGCTCCACCCGCAAAGAGACCGTGACTAGCTACTGCAAAGATGTCTTTAACGCCACCACGTTCAAGGATTTTAGCAGCTTCAGCAAATGTTTTACCAGTATTAAGGATATCATCAACCAAGATTGCTGTTTTTCCTTCAACCTCACCGATGATGTAGCCTTCTTCACGTTCTGAATCATCTTGAGCGTAGTCAATGATAGCGATTGGTGCATCAAGGTATTCCGCCAAGCTACGAGCACGTTTAACACCTGAGTTTTTAGGGCTAACAACGACAACATCACTTCCTGTGAATCCCTTTTCGTTGTAGTATTCAGCAAACAATGGCATTGTGAAGAGGTTATCTACTGGGATGTCGAAGAAACCTTGAACTTGGACAGCGTGAAGGTCAAGTGTCAAGAGACGATTGACACCAGCTTTAACCAGCATATTGGCAATCAATTTAGCAGTGATTGGTTCACGTGAAGCAGCGATACGGTCTTGACGTGCATAACCAAAGTAAGGCATAACCACGTTGACAGAGTTAGCACTGGCACGTTTGCAGGCATCAATCATAATGAGCAATTCCCAAAGGTGGTCGTTAACAGGGTTGCTTGTAGATTGGATGATATAAATATCGTCCCCACGAACAGACTCTTCGATGTTGATCATGATTTCACCGTCAGAAAATTGACGTGAAGATACTTTACCAAGTGGCAATCCGGTAGCCTCAGCAATTTTTTCAGCAATTTCTGGGTTTGAGCTGAGCGAGAACAATTTCAATTGTGGGTTTGCTTTTTGATGTACCATGACGATGGTGACTCCTTTAAAAAAATAAGATGCTAAGCCCAGTTAGGGCTATTGTAATAAAACTACAGATAGTTCTATTTTAGCAAAAAGAAGCAGAAATTTCAGTCATCAAAGTATGATATTAGTGAAAAATACCGAACCTTTGTTAGATAAAATTCCTTTGTATGCGTTTTTAGACCTCTGGAAGCCATTTATGAGATAAAATGCTTGTATTATTTAACGCTGCATGTGTTTAAACATAAAAAAACAAGGAGATAACTCCTTGTCTAACTTTTAGTCTTTGTCTCGTTTGAGGGTAGCTACAAAGCGTGCAACCTTACTCTTTGCATACTTAAAGTCAATGTTATTTTCTTTAAGGAAAGCATCAAAGTCGTCTTTACCTTTCTCGGCATCCGAAACTTCTAGTTCAAGCTCGTAGTCTTTCTTATCGGCATAGACATTGACATCGAGGGCCATGAGGCCGATGTTGGTCTGGTACTCGCGACGGGTAGTGGTCAAATGTCCGAGGATGGTTAGGTCCTCAAGTTTAACCCCGCGTTCCAGAAGAATGGATTTGATCTGACAATCAGGAAAGTCCAGCGACTTAGTCAAAGCCTTAGCGTCCGCACAATCCATGGTAAGGTTGTACTCCATGTTCCCGACCTTTTCAGGAATCTTCAAGGTCAGCTCACCATGAGTGGGAAGCGTCCTGATACGCAAGGAGAGTTTTTTGTTTCTCATGTCACTCTGAGGAGTGTCGATGTAGTAGTTGGTTTGCGTAACAGGTGTCACATGGGAGAAAAGCATCGCTAAACGATTGTACTCGTCTTTGGTGAGTAGAGTCTTGTACTCTATCTCTAAATGGTTCATGTGTGTCCTCCCTTGTGCTTTCAAATGTGGTATAATATAACAGATTGTATTTATTTTATAAAAAACTAAAGCTTTTGACAAGGAGGAGTCCTATCTTGACCATGGATTGGGAACAATTTTTAGACCCCTATATTCAGGCCGTAGGTGAGCTCAAAATCAAGCTCCGAGGCATTCGTAAACAATTTCGTAAGCAAAATCGTCACTCGCCTATTGAATTTGTGACGGGACGTGTGAAGTCAGTGGCTTCCATTGAGGAGAAAATAGCCCTTCGTGGCCTCTCAGTTGAAAATTTGGCTCAAGATATGCAGGATATTGCTGGTCTCCGAGTCATGGTCCAGTTTGTCGATGATGTGGATGAAGTTTTGGCCTTGCTTCGTCGCCGTAGTGATATGACCATTGTTTCAGAGCGTGACTACATCAGAAACCGTAAACATTCGGGTTATCGCTCTTATCATGTTATTATCTCTTATCCCGTTGATACCATTGATGGTCGTAAGGAGATTCTTGCGGAGATTCAGATTAGGACTTTGGCCATGAACTTTTGGGCCACCATTGAACATTCCCTTAATTACAAGTATCAGGGAAACTTTCCAGAGGAAATTAAGCTTCGCTTGGAAACTACGGCCCGCATGGCTTATGAACTTGATGAAGAAATGCGTAAGATACGTGATGATATTAGAGATGCCCAGTTGCTCTTTGATCCAATTAACAGAACTTTGAAGGATAGTGTAGGAAATAGTGATGACACAGATGAAGACCTCTTCGGATGAGATGAAGGTAGCTATTATTGCCAATGGCAAACCCCAAAGTAGGCGTGTGGCCTCAAAACTTTTTAATGCCTTTCGAGATGATCCAGATTTTTATTTGACCAAGAAAAATCCAGATGTGGTCATCTCAATTGGTGGTGATGGTATGTTGCTATCGGCCTTTCATATGTATGAAAAAGAGCTTGCTCGTGTGCGTTTTGTAGGGATTCACACGGGTCACTTAGGCTTTTATACGGATTATTTGGACAGTGAAGTGGATCAATTAATCGAGACGCTTCGAAAAGATAGTGGTGCTAAGATCTCTTACCCTCTTTTGAATGTCAAATTGACTCTTGCTGATGGGCGTTCTTTTACGTCGATTGCCCTTAATGAAGCAGCCATAAAGCGTAATGAGAAAACCATGGCAGCAGATGTTTGCCTTAATGATGTCTTGTTTGAGAGTTTTCGTGGTGATGGACTGTCGGTGTCAACGCCTACAGGATCAACGGCCTACAATAAATCTTTGGGTGGTGCGGTCCTTCATCCCACCATTGAAGCCTTGCAACTGACTGAGATTGCCAGTCTTAATAATCGTGTTTATCGTACCCTAGGAAGTCCCCTTATTGTACCTAAGCATGAGAAGATTACGGTTTATCCTACCCGAATGGGAAGCTACACTCTATCCGTTGATAATAAAACCTATACCAACCGTAATGTGAAAAAGGTAGAATTCTCAATTGACCAACGTAAGATTTCCTTTGTGGCTAGTGCCAGCCATACAAGTTTCTGGGAACGTGTACGTGATTCCTTTATTGGAGACATGGAAGAATGAGATATGAGTTTACCGTAGGACGTTCCTGTCGGGTCAAGACCTTTTTGAAGGAGCATGATATTTCAAAAGGACTTCTAGCCAAGATTAAGTTTGAAGGTGGTCATATTTGGGTTAATGGCGAGGAGCAGTTTGCGACTTATCCTGTCCATGAAGGAGACGTGGTTGCCATTGAAATCCCTGACGAGGCACCGCATGAAACCTTGAAGCCAATTCCTTTTGACTTGGATATCGTCTATGAGGATGATAACTTCTTGGTGATTAATAAACCCTATGGCTATGCTAGTATTCCAAGTGTTAACCACGATAATACCATGGCTAATTTTGTCAAACATCATTTTGTCAGCAATAATTATCCCAACCAGCGTGTGCATATTGTGACACGTTTGGATAAGGATACGTCTGGTCTTATGCTGTTTGCTAAGCATGGTTATGCCCATGCTCGTATGGATAAACAGTTACAACAGAAGTCTATCAAGAAACATTACTATGCCTTAGTTGAAGGTGACACCAAACTTGAGAAGCAGGGTGAAATCATTGCACCGATTGCGCGTGATGTGGATTCCATTATCACACGTCGAGTCCATAAGTCGGGGAAATATGCCCACACTAGTTATCGCTTGGTAGCTGATTATGGTAGGGTTAAACTGGTTGATATCAATTTGCATACTGGGCGTACTCACCAGATTCGCGTCCACTTTGCCCACTTAGGCCTTCCCCTTTTGGGAGATGATCTTTATGGTGGTTCTCTAGACTATGGTATTGAGCGCCAGGCCTTGCATTGTCACCGTCTTTCATTTGCTGATCCATTCACCAAAAAAGAGATGGTCCATGCATCTTCCTTGACAGATGATTTTGAAACCGTTATCATGAATTTACAAACTAAAAAAGATTGATTGAGGAATTTTTTTATGCGTAGTCTATTTGGTGAACTTCGTGAACATATTTCAGGGAAAGGTGTTAAGATTGTTTTCCCTGAGGGTAACGACGACCGTGTGGTTCGTGCAGCTGCCCGTTTGAAATTTGAAGGATTGGTTGATCCTATTATTTTGGGAGACCCAGCAGAGGTTCACAAAATCTTGAACGATCTTGGTTTTGCAGACTTTAACTATACGATTATTAATCCTGAAACCTATGAAGGTTTTGAGGAAATGAAGGAAAAATTTCTTGAAATCCGTAAAGGAAAAGCAACAGTCGAAGATGCAGAGAAGTTGCTTCGTGATGTGAACTATTTCGGTGTTATGCTAGTTAAACTCGGTCTTGCTGATGGAATGGTTTCAGGTGCTATCCACTCAACAGCGGATACGGTACGTCCTGCCCTTCAAATTATCAAAACAAAACCAGGCATTTCACGTACATCAGGTGTCTTCCTTATGAACCGTGAAAATACGGATCATCGCTTGATGTTTGCCGACTGTGCTATCAATATTGAACCAAATTCTCAAGAATTGGCAGAAATTGCAATTAATACTGCCGAAACAGCTAAAGTTTTTGGTATTGATCCTAAAGTGGCCATGCTTAGCTTCTCAACAAAAGGTTCTGCTAAATCGCCAAAAGTTGACAGGGTAGTAGAGGCAACAAATATTGCTAAAGAAATGCGTCCTGACTTAGCTATTGATGGTGAGTTGCAGTTTGATGCAGCCTTTGTTCCAGCAACAGCTGCTATTAAGGCTCCAGATAGTAACGTAGCAGGACATGCCAATGTCTTTGTCTTCCCAGGTTTGCAAGCAGGTAACATTGGATATAAGATTGCCCAACGTTTGGGAATGTTCGAAGCTATCGGTCCAATCTTACAAGGTCTTAATAAACCAGTAAACGATCTTTCTCGTGGTGCTAGTGCTGAAGATATTTACAATTTGGCGATTATCACAGCTGCTCAAGCTCTTAATGGCTAATTTTAACTTAGAAACAGAGGTTTAACCAAGGTGTTAGGCCTTTTTGTTTTATGCATGACTGGTGATTAAAAATAAATCGATTAAAGTAACTAGAAATCCAGGAAATACAATGGACTGTTGAGTTTATCGTGTTTTATCATGTAAAATACTTGTGCAAATTGTCTGACAACGACTGTTTTTCTTGATTATTTATGCTATAATGAAAGAGTAAAATTTTATTTTTTGGAGAAATCTTATGAAAAAAAGCAAATGGTTAGCCCTTGCGGGTGTGGCACTCCTCAGTGTAGGTGCCTTAGCGGCTTGTTCTTCTAAGTCAAGTACTAGTGGAACGACTTATGGTTATGTTTATAATTCAGATCCAGAATCATTGGATTACATCACTTCAAATACAGGACCTACTAAGACAGCTGTGACAAACGGTGTAGATGGTCTTATGGAAGCAGATAAATATGGAAATCTTGTCCCTTCAGTAGCTGAAGATTGGTCTGTCTCTCAAGATGGTCTAACTTATACTTATAAAATCCGTAAGGGTGTTAAATGGTACACTTCAGATGGTGAAGAGTATGCTGATGTGACTGCTAAGGACTTTGTGACTGGTCTTAAGCATGCGGCTGATTCCAAAGCTGGAGCCCTCTATTTGGTACAAGATTCTATTGCAGGCTTGTCTGACTACCTCTCTGGTGCCAATAAAGATTTCTCAAATGTAGGTGTCAAAGCAATCGACGATCACACATTGCAATATACCCTTAAAAAACCAGAACCATACTGGAATTCTAAGACAACCTATGGTTTGCTCTTCCCGGTTAACGAAGACTTTCTTAAGAATAAAGGAAAAGATTTTGGTAAGTCAACAGACCCAACCTCTATCCTTTATAACGGTCCTTTCCTTCTTAAATCTTTGACAGCTAAATCATCTATCGAGTTGACTAAGAATGAGAATTATTGGGATAAGAAGAACGTGCATTTCGACGCTATCAAATTGTCATATTATGATGGTTCTGACCAGGAGGCTCAAGAGCGTAGCTTCTCAGATGGTGCTCTCAGCATTGCACGTGTATTCCCTATGAGCTCTAACTATGCGTCAGTAGAAAAGAAATATAAAGATAATATTTATTACACAGCACCAGGTGCGTCTACAGCAGCTATTGGTGTGAATATTGATCGTCAAAGCTATAAATTCTCAGCTAAGAAGACAGATGCTGAAAAGACATCAACTAAGAAGGCTCTTCTAAACAAAGACTTCCGTCAATCAATCAACTTCGCTATTGATCGTACAGCTTATCAATCTCAAGTAAATGGTAAAGATGGGGCAGCTCTTGCTCTACGTAACCTCTTTGTTCCTTCTGATTTTGTCAGTGCAGGTGATAAGACCTTCGGTGACCTTGTGACAGACAAGATGAGCACTTACGGTGATGAATGGTCTGGTGTCAATTTTGCGGATGGTCAAGATGGTCTCTACAATGCGGAAAAAGCTAAGACTGAGTTTGCCAAAGCCAAAGAAGCTCTTCAAGGTGAAGGTGTTCAATTCCCAATTCACTTGGACCTTCCAGTTGATCAAAGTTCTAAACTTAATGTTGCTCAAGCTCAATCATTGAAACAAACGATTGAAAAATCATTGGGCAGTGAAAATGTCGTTATCGATATCAACCAGTTGTCATCTGATGATATGCAAAATGCAACCCTTAATGCGGCAAATGCGGCAGCAGAAGACTGGGATATTTCAAACGGTGTGGTTTGGGGTCCAGACTATCAAGATCCATCAACTTACCTTGATATCTTTAAGACAACTTCAAGTGAAAATACCAAGACTTTCATGGGTTATGATGATCCAAACAATGCGGCCGCAGCTCAAGTAGGTCTTAAAGATTATGATGCCTTGCTTGATTCAGCAGCTTCAGAAACAACAGACCTCAACGCTCGTTACGATCGCTATGCCCAAGCTCAAGCATGGTTGGAAGATAGCTCGCTTGTCATTCCATTGACTGTTGGTAACGGTGCAGCACCAGTTATTTCACGCTTGACACCATTTACGGGTGCTAGCATGCAAGTGGGTGATAAGAACTCATCAGACTACTTCAAATATGTGAAACCACAAGAAAAAGTAGTTACTAAGAAAGAATATGAACAAAGTCGTGAAAAATGGCTTAAAGAAAAGAAAGCATCTAACGAAAAAGCTCAAAAAGATCTTGAGAAACACGTTAAATAATATTCTTGAGAAAAAGGCAGTTAGCCTTTTTCTTTTGTCCAAAAAGGGCTAATCCATAGTGTTCGTAAGGGGTAAAATTGTGAGAAAGTCAGTATAAGACAAAATATTCTGAAAATTGTACTCATCTTATTTTTTATGGTATAATGTAGGCATATAAAAAAGATTTTTTGGAGAATGCTTATGAAAAAAAGTAAATGGTTGGCCCTTGCGGGTGTTTCCCTTCTAAGTGTTGGGGTTTTAGTGGCTTGCTCATCAAAATCAAACACTTCAAGCAATACTTATAACTATATTTATACTGCTGATCCTGAGACATTGGATTACCTTATTTCCAATAAAGGTTCAACGACTGACGCTGTGACAAATGGTGTCGATGGCCTTTTGGAAAACGATAAATATGGTAACTTGGTACCTTCTATTGCCAAGGACTGGACTGTTTCAGCTGATGGTTTGACTTATACTTACAAACTTCGTAAAGGAGTTAAATGGTATACTTCAGACGGTGAAGAGTATGCAGAAGTAACAGCTAAAGACTTCGTAACAGGTCTTAAGCATGCTGCTGATAAAAAGACAGAGTCAATTTACTTGGCAAAAGATTCTGTAGTAGGTCTTGCTGATTATTTCAATGGTACTGATAAAGACTTCTCTAAAGTTGGCGTTAAAGCACTTGATGATTACACTCTTCAGTACACACTTAAACAACCAGAACCTTACTGGAATTCTAAGATGACTTATTCTCTCTTCTGGCCTGTAAATGAAGAGTTCCTTAAGTCAAAAGGGGATAGCTTTGGTAAATCAACAGATCCATCATCTATCCTTTATAATGGTCCATACATCCTTAAGTCGTTGACAGCTAAATCATCTATTGAGTTGGCTAAAAATGAAAACTACTGGGATAAGAAAAATGTCCACTTCGATGGCATTAAACTTTCTTTCTATGATGCATCAGACCAAGAATCGCTTGTTCGTAATTTCACTGATGGCGCTTATAGCCAAGCACGTCTATATCCAACAAGCTCAAACTTTAATTCAGTAGAAAAACAATATAAAGATAATATCTTCTATACACAACCATCTGCAGATATTGGTGGGGTTGGTGTTAATATTGACCGTCAGTCTTACAACCATACATCTAAGAAGACTGATGCTGAAAAAGATTCAACTAAGAAAGCTCTTCTTAACAAGGATTTCCGTCAATCAGTTAACTTTGCTATTGACCGTACAGCTTATTCAGCACAACTTAATGGTGAAAAAGGTGCAGCACTTGCTGTTCGTAACCTTCTTGTGAAACCTGATTTTGTTTATGCTGGTGACAAGTCATTCGGTGATTTGGTAACTGAAAAGATGCCTTCATATGGTGACGAGTGGTCAGGTGTTAACCTTAAAGACAGCCAAGATGGTCTCTTCAACGCTGATAAGGCTAAGACTGAATTTAATAAAGCTAAGGAAGCTCTCCAAGCACAAGGTGTTCAATTCCCAATTCACTTGGACCTTCCAGTTGACCAAGCTGCAAAACCAACTGTAGCACGTGCACAATCTTTGAAACAATCTGTTGAAAAGACACTCGGAAAAGAAAATGTGGTTGTAGACGTTCATCAAATGTCTCAAGATGATCTTCTTAACAGTACTTTGTATGCAGCTAACGCAGCAGCAGAAGACTGGGATATCAATATTTCAGTTGCTTGGGCACCTGACTACGAAGACCCATCAACATTCCTTGATATCTTCAAGACAACAGCTAGTGAGAACACAAAAACTTACATGGGATTCGACGATCCTAACAATGCAGCAGCAGCTCAAGTAGGTCTTAAAGACTTTGATGCTTTGGTTGATAATGCAGCTAAAGAAACAAGCGACCTCAACGTACGTTATGAACGTTATGCAGAGGCACAAGCTTGGTTGGAAGATAGCTCACTCTTCATGCCACTTATGGTTAACAAGGGTGCTGCTCCAATGGTAGCTCGTTTGACACCATTCTCAGGTGCTTACTCTCAAGTGGGACCTAAGGGTTCTGACAGATACTTTAAGTACCTTGAGCCTCAAAAAGATGTTGTCACTAAGAAAAACTATGATAAAGCCCGTGAAAGCTGGCTTAAAGAAAAGTCTAAGTCCAACGAAAAAGCTCAAAAAGACCTTGAGAAACACGTTAAATAAAAGGACGATGGAACTTTCTCATTAGATTGGGAAAGTTCTTTTGGAATTAAAGGAAGAGACATGAAAAAATACATTTTATTGAGAACCCTCCGTTCTCTATTGTCAATATTTGTCGTGACGGCCTTGACCTACACGATTATCTATACCATGGTGCCGAGGCGTCTGATTTTCAGACAGGACCCTAACTACAACAAGATTGCTAAGACAGCTGATTCTAAGGCTAACTATGAAAATACAATCTATGAACGTATGGGTTACATTGATTACTATGACACCAAGGAGTTGCAGGAGAAAGCTAGCTCCCTTGATAAGTCGGTAACCACTAAGCCAACAAAAGAAAATAAAGCTATTTACCAAAAATATGTGGATAGTTTAGGACATGGCTGGCGTTTGCATCAATTCAAGCAAAGTAAACAATTCTATGCAACACGTGATGTGCCAGTGCTTGAACGTGTGTTTGGCTTCTATACGCACCTCTTTGAATTTGACAATACTGGATGGGTTAAAGATAAAACAAATCCAAACTTGAAGCGTTACATCCGTATTGAAAATGATCCAGCTATCGGTTGGTCAGTTGTCGGTTCAGGAACTAAGCATAAATATTTGCTTTACTTTAACGGTCAGTTCCCATTTGTTCACCAAAACTTTGTGAAGATGAACCTTGGTACCTCTTATCCAACTTATGCTGAGCAAGGTGTTCTTGATGTTATTACGCAAGGCCAAGGGCAAACACAAAGCTCTGAGGTCAACTTCCCTACTGGTAAGAAGATATCTTCAGTAGATATCTACTCTCGTACTTATAAATCACCAAGTCAGGCTGATGCGAGAGATCGTTCTTACTATGGAAATGACCCATACACAGCTACCAAGAGTCGCTACCAATACCCATCAATGGTGACAAGTTCTGCTATTGCAGGTTTGATTGGTTTGGTCTTGTCTTATGCCTTGGCAATTCCATTGGGATCATACATGGCACGCTTTAAAAACACACTCTTTGATAGTGTGTCAACAGGTGTCTTGACTTTCTTGCTTTCACTACCAACCATCGCCTTGGTTTATATCATCCGTTTGATTGGTTCTGAGATTGGTCTTCCAGACTCCTTCCCTATCTTGGGTGCAGGTGACTGGCGTTCATACGTCTTGCCATCTGTTATTCTCGGTCTCTTGTCAACACCAGGTCTTGCTATTTGGATTCGTCGTTATATGATTGACTTGCAATCACAAGACTTCGTTCGTTTTGCACGTGCCAAAGGGTTGTCAGAACAAGAAATTTCGAATAAACACATTTTCAAAAATGCTATGGTTTCCTTGGTTTCAGGGATCCCAGCATCTATCGTTAGTGTTATCACAGGGGCAACCTTGACAGAAACAATCTTTGCCTACCCTGGTATGGGTAAAATGTTGATTGACTCTGTCCGTGCTTCAAATAACGCTATGGTTGTGGGTCTTGTATTTATTTTCACAGCCCTCACCATCTTCTCATTGCTTGTGGGTGATATCCTTATGACTATGATTGACCCACGTATCAAATTGACATCTAAAGGAGGTAAATAATGGCTTCAATTGATAAAAGTAAGTTCCAATTTGTAAAGCGCGATGATTTTGCCTCTGAAACAATTGATGCGCCGGCCTATTCATACTGGAAATCGGTGATGCGTCAGTTCTTCAAGAAAAAGTCAACAACTGTCATGTTGGGAATCTTGATTGCTATCATTTTGATGAGCTTTATCTACCCAATGTTTTCAAAATTTGACTTTAATGACGTGTCTAAGGTTAATGACTTTAGTGTACGTTATGTGCATCCAAATGCTCAATACTGGTTCGGTACGGACAGTAATGGTAAGTCTCTCTTTGACAGTGTTTGGTTTGGAGCTCGTAATTCTATCCTTATTGCTGTTATCGCTACCTTCATTAACGTTGTTATTGGTTTAGTCGTTGGTGCTGTTTGGGGGATTTCTAAGACCTTTGATATGATTATGATGGAAATCTACAACATCATCTCAAACATTCCTGCCCTCCTTGTCGTTATCGTCTTGACTTACTCATTGGGTGCAGGTTTCTGGAACATGATTTTTGCCATGACTGTCACAGGTTGGATTGGTATTGCTTATACTATCCGTATTCAAATCATGCGTTACCGTGATTTGGAGTACAACTTGGCTTCTCGTACTTTGGGAACACCAACTCCTAAGATTGTGGTTAAAAATATCATGCCACAACTTGTATCAGTTATCGTGACTATGGCTAGTCAGCTCTTGCCAGGATTTATCTCTTACGAAGCCTTCCTTTCTTACTTTGGTTTGGGGCTTCCTGTTACAACGCCTAGTCTTGGTCGTTTGATTTCAGACTATGCACAGAACGTTACAGTCAATGCTTATCTCTTCTGGATTCCATTGACTACCTTGATCCTCGTTTCCCTCTCTCTCTTTATTGTCGGTCAAAACTTGGCGGATGCCAGTGACCCACGTACGCATAGATAGGAGTCCAATATGACAGAAAATAAAAATGTAATATTATCGGCTCGCGATATCGTCGTGGAATTTGACGTTCGTGACCGTGTTTTGACAGCCATTCGAGGAGTTTCCCTTGATCTGGTTGAAGGTGAAGTTTTAGCCTTGGTTGGTGAGTCTGGTTCAGGTAAATCAGTTTTGACTAAGACTTTCACAGGGATGCTTGAAGAAAATGGTCGTGTAGCTAGCGGTTCTATTGATTATCGTGGCCAAGATTTGACCAAACTTAAGAGTCACCAAGATTGGGCATCTATTCGTGGGGCTAAGATTGCGACTATCTTCCAAGATCCTATGACCAGTCTTGACCCAATTAAGACTATCGGTAGCCAAATTGTTGAAGTTATTGTCAAACACCAAGGAAAATCAGCCAAAGAAGCTAAAAAAATGGCCATTGATTACATGGACAAGGTTGGTATTCCTGATGCTGAAAAACGTTTCAATGAGTATCCTTTCCAATACTCTGGTGGGATGCGTCAACGTATCGTTATTGCCATTGCCTTGGCTTGTCATCCGGATGTCCTTATCTGTGACGAACCAACAACTGCCCTTGATGTGACCATTCAAGCTCAAATCATCGACCTCTTGAAATCACTCAAAGAGGAGTACGGTTTCTCAGTGATTTTCATTACCCATGACCTTGGTGTGGTAGCAAGTATCGCTGATAAGGTTGCTGTTATGTATGCTGGTGAAATCATTGAATACGCAACTGTTGAGGAAATTTTCTATGAGCCTTGTCACCCATACACGTGGAGCTTGCTTTCAAGCTTGCCACAGTTGGCTGATGATAAGGGTGAGCTTTTCTCAATTCCAGGGACACCACCATCACTTTATACACCGGTTGTTGGGGATGCCTTTGCTTTGCGTTCAGACTATGCTATGCAGATTGACTTCGAGGAAAAAGCGCCACAATTCCAAGTTTCAGATACTCACTGGGCTAAGACCTGGCTCTTACATGAGGATGCACCAAAAGTTGAAAAACCTGCGGTTATCCAAAATCTACATGAAAAAATCCGTGCTAATATGGGATTTGCACATTTAGGAGATGAGGAGGAAGGCAATGCCTGAGAAGTTAGTTGAAGTAAAAGATGTGGAGATTTCCTTCGGTGAAGGAAGCAAGAAATTCGTTGCTGTCCACAATGCTAATTTTTTCATCAACAAGGGTGAAACCTTTTCCCTCGTTGGTGAGTCTGGTAGTGGTAAAACCACTATCGGGCGTGCCATTATTGGTCTAAATGATACAAGTAATGGTGAGATTATTTTTGACGGTAAGAAAATCAATGGACACTTGTCTCACTCTGAGAAAAACGACCTTATCCGTCGTATCCAGATGATTTTCCAAGACCCTGCGGCTAGTTTGAATGAACGTGCAACAGTCGATTATATCTTGTCTGAGGGCTTGCATAACTTCCATCTCTATAAGGATGAGGAAGATCGTAAAGCTAAAATCAAGAAAATCATCAAAGAAGTGGGACTTCTTGAGGAGCACTTGACACGTTACCCTCACGAATTTTCTGGGGGACAACGTCAACGTATTGGGATTGCACGTTCCTTGGTCATGCAACCTGATTTGGTTATCGCTGACGAACCCATCTCAGCCCTTGACGTGTCAGTTCGTGCCCAAGTTTTGAACTTGCTTAAGAAATTCCAAAAAGAGTTGGGACTGACCTACCTCTTTATCGCTCACGACTTGTCAGTGGTCCGTTTCATTTCTGACCGTATCGCTGTTATTTACAAGGGGACAATCGTGGAAGTTGCTGAGACAGAAGAACTCTACAACAATCCTATCCACCCTTACACCAAGTCACTCTTGTCTGCTGTTCCTATTCCAGACCCAATCTTGGAACGTAAGAAAGTCTTGAAGGTTTATAATCCAAACCAACACGACTATTCGGTTGATAAACCAGAAATGGTTGAAGTACGTCCAGGACACTTCGTTTGGGGTAACAAGGCCGAAATCGAGACTTATCGTAAAGAACAAAGTAAATAAGTCTTTTCAATGCAAAAAAAACGTGTTCCAGAAGGAACACGTTTTTTCTTTAGTCTAAATTTAAGCGTTTTGTCATGATATAGTAGGTACCAAAGTAACTTGCTCCGATGAGAATGAGAGACTGAACTAGACTAAATATATATGCCGAGTTATTAATTGCAGTATTTGTTGCATCTCCGGTCAAGGCTGCACCGATTCCAAAGAAGAAACCAATAAAGGATAGGATAGCCTGAATGGCAAAATAGGCGACAAACCCCATAAGAACTTTGTTAGTATTAAAGAGGTTTCCAATACTAATACAGAGGTAATAGAATAGGATACCGCTAATTGTTCCTAAAATTGTAGAAGGGATGACAAGGTAGAGGGCACCTATTTCTTTTAGGAGCTGTCCCAAGTAACTAGTAGTTAGTAGGAAATCTTTGAAGTCTATATTAAATCCGGCTATAATAGCAATCGAAGCGAGTACTACGAGACTAGAAATCGTATTTAAAATAAAGGCTACCAAGAGTTTAGATAAAATCAATTGGTGGGCAGAAACTGGGAGTGTATTGGTTAGATAGCCTTCTCTCCCAAAGACAGTCTGTGCAAAGCGTCTAACAATGAGGACTATTGTCGCTATATAAATGGTTCCCCATACGATAATGGTAGCAAAAACCATCAGTGTGAAGAAAGCGAAGAAGAGTAGACTAGGTTCTTCGTGACTGTGTTCAAAGGTGAATATTAATTTGTGCAGCATTAAGCCCAAGGGGATAGAGAGTAGGATGGCAATACCATAAATGCTAAGGTACCACTTACGGACCGATTGTAATTCATACTTAACTAATTTCCAAAACATGCTCATACCTCCTAGTTATGGAACATCTCTCTAAAGAGTTTGTCGATAGATTTGCCATGGGCTTGACGGATATTATCAGCATCCCCTTGAAGTTCAATCTGACCGTATTTTAAGAAGATAACTTCATCTAGGACGGATTCAATATCTGCAATCAAATGGGTTGAAATGATAACAGAAGCATCTTCAGAGTATTGGTTGATGATGGTTTTAAGAATGTAGTCACGTGACGCGGGATCGACTCCACCGATAGGTTCATCGAGGAGATAGAGTTTAGCTTCACGACTCATAACCAAAATCAACTGAACTTTTTCTTTGTTACCTTTTGATAGGTCTTTAAGGCGCAAATCAGGCTGGAGCTTTAAATCCTGCAAGAGTTGCAAGGCAAGAGGATAACGGAAGTCAGCATAGAAATCTTGGAAGAAGTCCAAGTAGTATTGGATAGTCTTACTTTCATCCAAATAAGTTGTATCAGGTAGATATGCCACTTGAGCTTTGGTGATAGGTGATGGCTGAAATCCATTAATAGTTGCTAAACCAGAAGTTGGTTGGAGGAGGCCATTCAAAATCTTGATGAGAGTTGTTTTACCACTACCGTTTGGTCCTAAGAGACCAATGATTTTACCAGAAGGGATGGACATGGTCACATCTCTAAGGGCTGGAATACCATTATAGGTCTTGGTGAGATTTGTTAGAGTTACAATATCAGTCATTGGTCTATAAGTCCTTTCCTGTTTGTTCGATGTAGTCAGTGATGATAGATTTGATTTCAGGTGAGCTAAAACCAATGGCTGTCATCTCAGTGACAAAGTTTTTCATGAGACTTTGGGCAATCTCGTGTCGTTTTTGATCAATTAGTTTTTCATCTTCGGTAACAAAGCGACCAGAGGTACGGGCAGAGTAGACCAACCCCTCTTTTTCAAGTTCTTGGAAGGCTCTTTGTACAGTGTTAGGATTGACCCCAGCTTCCTGAGCAAATTCTCTAACGGGTAGGAGTTGTTGTCCCATACTCAATTCCTTGGAAGCTATCTTCAGTTTGACGCGATAGGCGATTTGGAGATAAATTGGCGATTTTTCATCAAATGTCCAAGCCATAAGAGACTCCTTTCTAAAAGTATAACAGTATTATTTTTGTACTACCGTAATGATACAACTAAAATACTGGATTTGCAAGTAAAATGCCATATTTTCTCTAATTTCTCTGGCTTTTCCCAAACTTATATTCCTATTTTTGGTACAATAGGGGCAAGTATATTCGACCTGAAGGGAGATTATTTTGAAAATTTTAGCAACAGATATGGATGGTACCTTTCTAGACCATCTTGGTGCCTATGATAAGGCACGTTTGGAAAACCTTTTGGATGCGTGTGAAGCTAAAGATTACGTTTTTACAGTAGCTTCTGGCCGAGCTCTCTTGGCCTTGGAGGAGCTTTTTGATGGTTTTGTGGACCGCATTGCTATTATTGCGGAGAATGGGGCCTTGGTTCAGTACAAGGGTGAAGTCCTATTTGAGTCCAAGCTAGAACCTAAAGATTATTTAGAAATTGCAGACACGACTTTAGCCTTACCAACTTGCGAGGGAATTCTCTTGTCGGGACGTCGTGGTGCCTATGCTCCAAACGATGCAGAACCAGCCTATCTTAAGGCCATGGAACGTTACTATGAAAATGTTATGGCAACGGACCTTGAAGCGGTTACAGATGACATTTTCAAGGTAACTGCTAAGTTCCAAGGGGATACCATTATGGAACGTGGTGACTATCTCAACACGATTTTTGAGGATATGACAGCTGTGACAACTGGCTTTGATTCTATGGATATTATCCTTAAAGGTGTGGATAAGGGCTTTGGTCTTTACCATCTTTGTCAAGAGTTGGGGCGTCAAGCTTCAGATGTTGTAGCCTTTGGTGATAATCTCAATGATATGGAGATGCTGACCTTTGCTGGGCATGCGGTTGCTACGGAAAATGCCCGCGATGAGATTAAGGCAGTAGCTGACGAAGTGATTGGTCACCATAAAGACGGTGCAGTCTTTGACTACATGGAAGGATTGGTGGACTCAGATGTCTGAGATTAAATTATTGGCCTTGGACCTAGATGGGACACTCTTCACTAAGGATAAGCAAGTAACAGCTGAAAATAGAGCTGCTCTGAAAGCGGCAGAAGCTAAGGGGGTTCATGTGGTCATTACGACTGGTCGCCCTCTGCCAGCTATTACTCATATCTTGGAAGATTTGGGCTTGTTGGATGATAAGCACTATAGTGTGACCTTCAATGGTGGCTTGGTTCAGCGTAATAATGGGGATATCCTCATAAAGAAAGAGATGAGTCGAGAAGATTTAAAGCAGATTTATGCTGTCTTCGAACCTCTAGGGCTTCCTATGGATGTTATCAGTGATGGCATTGTCTATGGTGTGCCAAGTAAAGGCAATCATTCTCTCTATCGTCAGGCTAATCCTACCCTGACCTTCGTTGATGTGGAGAGTATTGATGACATTCCTGAAAATATCGTCTATAATAAGGTAGTTACGGTCTGTGAGGAAGCGTTTTTGGATGCTCAAATTCAAAAAATACCTGACCATTTATACCAAGCGTTTGAGGTCTTTAAGTCTCGTGAAATTATCCTAGAGGTCATGCCTAAAGGTGTTCATAAGGCTGTAGGTTTGAGACTCTTGACTGATTACCTTGCTCTGGATAAAAGTCAGGTCATGGCTATTGGAGACGAGGAAAACGACTTGACAATGCTGGAGTGGGCTAGTCTTGGTGTGGCTATGGCGAATGCTGTTCCCAAGGTCAAGGCTGTTGCCAAGGCAGTAACGACAAAAACTAATGAGGAATCTGGAGTGGCTGAGGCCATCCACAAATATATTCTAGAGAAATAAGGAGAACCAAATGGGTCTATTTGATCGATTATTTGGACAAGAGGAAAACCAGTCACAGGAAACTGTAGCAAATCATGAAATTTCAGAAACTGAGGCTCTTGATAATCAAGACTTATCAACAAGTGAAGGGATAAGCGAGAGTCAAACAGAACAGCTCAGTGAGTCGGAGACTCAAGTAGAAGAGATTTCATCCACAGAATCTGTTGAATCTAGTGATTCTACTGTGACAGAAGAAAGTGAAGCAGTGTCTGACGAAGACCTTTCTGTTGATAATCAGGCTTCAAGCGAAGCAGAAGGCGTTTCCGAGTCAGAAGAAAGTCAAGTTGCTGTGGATAACCACTTTGCGGATGTCATGGCTGATTACTATGCTAAGAAGGCTCAAGTAGCTGCTGCTGCAGAAAAAGGTGAAACTGTCACTTTTGAAGCCGTTCAAACCCGTAAAGTTGAGGAAAAACCTGAAGAAGTTCAGGATTCAAAAACTGAAACAGAACAAGAGAAATATAACCGTACCCTCAAGAAGACGCGTACTGGTTTTGCTGCCCGCTTGAATGAATTCTTTGCGAATTTCCGTCGTGTTGATGAGGAGTTCTTCGAAGAATTGGAAGAAATGCTAATTCTTTCTGATGTTGGAGTTAATGTTGCAACGCAATTAACGGAAGATTTGCGCTATGAAGCCCGCCTTGAAAATGTCAAAAAGACTGAGGATTTGCAACGCTTGATTATTGAAAAACTTGTGGATATCTACGAGAAGGATGATGTCTACAAGGAGCAGATTAATTTCCAAGATGGTTTGACAGTCATGCTTTTCGTTGGTGTCAACGGGGTTGGTAA
This sequence comes from Streptococcus sp. HMSC10E12, assembly GCF_001807855.1. NCBI lineage: Bacteria > Bacillati > Bacillota > Bacilli > Lactobacillales > Streptococcaceae > Streptococcus > Streptococcus sp. HMSC10E12. The sequence continues at coordinate 47,740 of NZ_KV791083.1, read as the reverse complement.
GACAACGTCTATCGGTAAGTTGGCGCATAAATACAAACAAGAAGGCAAAAAAGTTATGTTGGTAGCTGCTGATACCTTCCGTGCGGGAGCTGTTGCTCAGTTGGTTGAGTGGGGACGTCGTGTTGATGTGCCAGTAGTGACTGGTGCTGAGAAGGCTGACCCAGCTTCAGTGGTCTTTGACGGTATGGAAAAGGCCCTTGCTGAGGGAGTTGACGTCCTTATGATTGATACTGCGGGTCGTTTGCAAAATAAAGATAATCTTATGGCAGAGCTTGAAAAGATTGGTCGTATTATCAAACGTGTGGTTCCAGAAGCACCTCATGAAACCCTCTTGGCCTTGGATGCCTCAACAGGTCAAAATGCCCTTAGTCAGGCTAAGGAATTTTCAAAAATTACACCTCTTACAGGTCTTGTCTTGACTAAGTTGGATGGTAGTGCCAAGGGTGGGGTGGTTTTAGCCATTCGCCAAGAGTTGGATATTCCAGTTAAGTTAATTGGTTTTGGTGAGAAAATTGATGATATTGGTGAGTTCCATTCAGAAGAATTCATGCAAGGTCTCTTGACTGGTTTGGTTTAAAAGAGTATTTAAAAAAGAGTGAGTACTGAGAAAAGGAATTCACTCTTTTTAATGGTGTCCTCACCTTGAAAAAAGTCGCTTTTATTGGTAAAATAGTAAGGAAAAACGCATGCTCTGAAAAGTGAGCTGTAACTTAATCACTGAACAACCCCTAAGCCAAAAAAAGAGATGATTGTTTTCTCTTTTTTAAGGTGAGTCATAAGAAGATTTTTAATCTTAGTTTAAGGAGAAGACATGTCTGAACGTGGACTTTTGATTGTTTTTTCAGGGCCTTCTGGTGTCGGAAAAGGAACTGTTCGTCAGGAGATTTTTTCAACACCTGACCACAAATTTGAATACTCAGTATCAATGACCACACGTGCTCAACGTCCTGGTGAAGTTGATGGAAAGGATTATTTCTTCCGTTCGCGTGAGGAATTTGAAGAGCTTATTCGTAATGGTCAAATGTTGGAATATGCTGAGTATGTGGGTAACTACTACGGAACACCTTTGACTTATGTTAATGAAACCTTGGATAAAGGTATTGATGTTTTCCTTGAAATCGAGGTTCAAGGTGCCCTTCAGGTTAAGAAAAAGGTCCCAGATGCTGTCTTCATCTTTTTGACACCACCGGATTTGAACGAGCTTCAAGAACGTTTGGTTGGTCGTGGAACAGACTCTGAGGAAGTTATTGCTCAACGTATTGAGCGTGCGCGTGAAGAAATTGCTCTCATGAGCGAATACGATTATGCCATTGTTAATGACGAAGTGCCTTTGGCTGCTGAGCGTGTCAAACGTGTTATTGAAGCAGAACACTTCCGAGTTGACCGTGTGATTGGTCGCTATCGTAATATGATTTCAGAAAAGAAATTATCAGATAAATAAATTAGAAATAGGTATAGAATTATGATGTTGAAACCCTCTATTGACAAACTTTTGGATAAAGTGCCTTCAAAATATTCATTGGTTATTTTGCAAGCCAAACGTGCCCATGAATTAGCCGCTGGTGCTGAACCAACTCAAGAGTTTACGTCAGTAAAACCAACCCTTCAAGCCCTTGAAGAGATTGAATCTGGTAATGTGACTATCCACCCAGATCCAGAATCTAAACGTGAATTGGCACGTTTGAAAGTGATTCAAGCACGTCTTGCTGCTGAGGAAGAAGAACGTAAAATCAAAGAACAAATCGCTAAAGAAAAAGAAGAAGGCGATAAAATCTAAAATCAAAGTCTTGCTTTGGTTTATGAGGAGAGGGGAGCTGAGGCATAGTGTCTCAGCTTCCTTCTTTATGACGATAATAGGAAGCTCATATTTTCTTGAGCTTGGAAGATACTGGTCTTAAGGAAGTGACAGGAGGAAATTTATGGTTTTAGTAGCACATATTATTGTCGACGTTCCTCTGATGCAGACGGACAGACCTTATAGTTACCTGGTACCGGAAGCCATGCAAGAACAAATCGCCATCGGTATGCGGGTTCATGTGCCTTTTGGTAAAGGAAATCGTTTACTTCAAGGTTTTATTATTGGCTTGGAAGAGCAGGAAAATTTAAGAGATTTTCCTGAACTAAAACCCATCGCTGAGCTTTTAGATTATGAGCCAGTGCTTAATCAGGAACAGCTGGATTTGGCTGATCAGATGCGACATACGGTCTTTTCTTATAAGATTTCCATCTTGAAGTCAATGCTACCTGGTCTCCTTAATTCGCAGTACGATAAGGTTATCATGGCAACTGATAAACTGGGTGAAGAGGAAAAAGAGACTCTCCTTCAAGGGCAGAATCATATTCTTTTCTCGCAGTTGTCAGAGGTACAACGTCAAGCCATTCCTCGTCTGGTCCAGTCTGGGCGTGTAACGGTTGATTACCTTGCTAAAGATAAGCAGAATATCAAGACTGAGAAGCACTATAGTGTTCAAAAGGGTATTCTCGAGACTTTGGCTATTTCGCAAAGGGCTAAGAGACGTTTGGAGATGCGTGACTTCTTGTTAGAGAAGAGTGAGGCAGGGAAGTTGGCAGACCTCCACAAGCTTTTTTCACGAGATGTGGTTAAGTTTTTCATCGAAGCTGGTGCCTTGGTCATCACTGAAGTTGAGGTCAATCGTGCCGACAGCTACTTTGAAAAGGTAGAGAAGACGGATTTTCTTGAGCTTAATGTTCAACAGGCGCATGCGGTTGAAGAAATGACGCGCCAAATCGGCCAAGGTGGCAAACCATTCTTATTGGAAGGGGTAACGGGATCAGGTAAGACAGAGGTCTATCTGCATCTTATCGAGAGGACCTTGGCTATGGGGAAAACGGCTATTGTCTTGGTACCAGAGATTTCCTTGACACCCCAAATGACTAATCGTTTCATTTCACGTTTTGGGGACTTGGTGGCGATTATGCATTCAGGCTTGTCAGACGGTGAGAAATTTGACGAGTGGCGTAAGGTTAAATCTGGTCAGGCAAAAGTTGTGGTAGGAGCGCGTTCGGCTATCTTTGCTCCTTTGGACAATATCGGGGCAATCATTATCGATGAGGAACATGAGGCTACTTATAAACAAGAGTCCAATCCTCGCTATCATGCAAGAGATGTTGCCTTGCTTAGAACTAAGAGTCATGGAGCTGTGCTCGTCCTTGGGTCAGCAACACCCTCTATTGAGACACGGGCGAGAGCTCAGAAAGGGGTTTACCATTTTCTTGAGTTGACACAAAGGGCTAATCCTAATGCTAAAATTCCGCAGGTGGAAGTGGTGGACTTCAAGGATTTTGTGGGCCGTCAAGAGGCGAGTGATTTTACACCACCTCTTTTGGAAAAAATCAGGGAACGTTTGGCACGTAAGGAACAAGTCGTATTGATGTTGAACCGTCGTGGGTATTCCTCTTTTGTCATGTGTCGTGACTGTGGCTATGTGGATGATTGTCCGAATTGTGATATTTCACTGACCTTGCACATGGATACCAAGACCATGAATTGCCACTATTGTGATTTTCAAAAAGCAATACCACATGTCTGTCCTAACTGTCAGAGTCGTCAGATTCGCTATTATGGGACTGGGACACAAAAGGCCTATGACCAGTTAACGGAACTTTTGCCAGAAGCCAGAGTGATTCGTATGGATGTTGATACGACACGTAAGAAAGGTGCTCACGAGAAACTCTTAGAGACTTTTGGAAGTGGCAAGGCTGACATTTTGCTTGGGACTCAGATGATTGCCAAGGGCTTGGATTTTCCCAATGTCACCTTGGTAGGGGTCTTGAATGCAGATACATCGCTTAATTTACCAGATTTTCGTTCGGCTGAACGTACCTTCCAGCTTTTGACTCAGGTGGCTGGTCGTGCTGGTCGTGCTGACAAGGAAGGGGAAGTTATTATTCAAACCTATAATCCTAGTCATTATGCCATTCGGTTTGCACAGCAACAGGATTATGAAGGTTTCTACGCCTATGAAATGGGGATTCGACGTCAGTTGGCCTATCCCCCTTATTTCTATACGGTAGGGATTACGCTTTCTCACAAGGATGAAGAGTTTGTGGTTCGGAAGAGCTATGAGGTTATGGCTTATTTAAGAGAGCACCTGTCAGACAAGGTGACCTTCCTAGGGCCTACACCTAAGCCAATTGCCCGAACACATAACCTTTATCACTATCAGATTATTATCAAATACCGTTTTGAGGATAACTTGGAAGAAACGCTTAATAGGGTCCTTGACATGACTCAGGAGCCTGAGAACAAGGACCTGCGTTTGATTATTGATCACGAACCTCAGAATTTTACCTAATCTAGAAAAGGAAGAATATGACAAAATTAGTATTTATGGGAACGCCTGCCTTTTCAGCGACAGTGCTGGAAGGACTTTTGACCGATGAGCATTATGATATTGTCGCTGTGGTGACGCAACCAGACCGTGCTGTCGGCCGTAAAAAAGAAATCCGCATGACACCGGTCAAGGAAGTAGCCTTGGCGCATGACTTGCCAATTTATCAACCTGAAAAGTTGTCAGGTTCTGAAGAAATGGCACAACTTATGTCACTTGGTGCTGATGGTATTGTTACTGCGGCTTATGGACAATTCTTGCCAAGTAAGTTGCTTGATAGCATGGATTTTGCTGTGAATGTCCACGCTTCACTCCTGCCAAAATACCGTGGTGGAGCACCTATCCATTATGCCATTATCAATGGTGATGCAGAAGCGGGTGTGACGATTATGGAAATGGTCAAGGAAATGGATGCTGGTGACATGGTTAGCCAAAAGGCCTTGCCAATTCTTGACGAGGATAATGTTGGTACCATGTTTGAAAAATTGGCAGTCTTGGGGCGTGACCTCTTGCTTGAAACCTTGCCTGCCTATATCGCTGGGGAAATCAAACCTGTTCCTCAAGATGCCAGTCAGGTAACATTTTCGCCAAATATTAGCCCAGAAGAGGAGCGCCTTGATTGGAATAAGCCGGCTCGTGACATCTTCAATCAAATCCGTGGTATGTACCCATGGCCTGTGGCCCATACCTTGCTTGATGGCAAACGTTTCAAAATTTATGAAGCGAATTTGGCAGAAGGTCAAGGACAGGCTGGTCATATTATTGAAAAAACCAAGAAGAGTTTGGTAGTTGCGACTGGCCAAGGAGCTATTTCGCTTAAGACAGTTCAACCTGCTGGAAAACCTCGTATGGCTATTGCTGATTTCCTTAATGGGGTCGGACGCAATCTTGAAGTAGGTGATGCATTTGGCCAATGATTGGAAAAAAACAGCTCGTGGACAGGCACTCGAAGTCTTAGAAGAAGTCTTCCAGGAAGGGGCCTACTCAAATATTGCTCTCAATGCACATCTGAGCAAGTCGCAGCTAACAGATAAAGACAAGGCCTTGGTGACGGAAATTGTTTACGGGACTTTAGCTCGTAAGATTACTTTGGAGTGGATTCTAGCCCATGTTATTGAGGACCGTGATAAGCTTGAACCTTGGGTTTATGACCTCTTGCTCTTAAGTCTCTATCAGCTAGCCTATTTAGATAAGATTCCAGCCCATGCAGTAGTTAACGATGCTGTTGCTATTGCCAAAAATCGTGGCAATAAAAAGGGTGCTGAGAAGCTGGTAAATGCGGTTCTTCGTAAACTATCTAGCCAGCCTTTGCCAAATCCAAGCCAGATTAAACGTGTCAATAAACGCTATTCCGTTCAGTATTCTCTACCTGTATGGTTGGTTAAAAAACTTATCGACCAGTACGGGGAAGACCGTGCCCTTGCTATTTTCCAAAGCCTCTTTGTGAGAAATAAGGCTAGTGTGCGTGTAACGGATGCGTCACGTTTGGAAGAGATAGAGGAGGCCACTGGGGCTGAGCGTTCAGTTCTATCACCAGTCGGGCTTGTTAAGTCTTCCGGTTACTTTGCTGGAACAGATTATTTTAAAGAGGGCTTGTTGACCATTCAGGATGAGACCAGTCAACTGGTTGCGCCAACTTTAGGGATTCAAGGTGAAGAAGAAATCCTGGATGCCTGTGCGGCACCTGGTGGTAAGACGGTTCATATGGCCTCTTATTTGACGAGTGGACATGTGACGGCGCTTGATCTCTATGATCATAAGCTTGCCCTTATCGAAGAAAATGCCCAACGTCTTGGCCTAGCTGATAAGGTTAAGACACAGAAACTGGATGCTAGTCAGGTACATCAAGTCTTTCCAGCTGATAGTTTTGACAAGATTTTAGTGGATGCTCCTTGTTCAGGGATTGGGCTCATTCGTCGGAAACCTGATATCAAATATAACAAGGACCTCCAAGACTTTGAGTCTCTTAAGGCTGTGCAGTTGGATATCCTATCCAGCGTTTGTCAAACCCTACGAAAAGGTGGTATAATAACATATAGTACTTGCACCATCATAGCAGAAGAAAATCAAGAGGTGATTCAAGCCTTTCTTGAGAGCCATCCTGATTTTGAGCAAGTTGCCTTAGACCATCCATGTAAAGACATCGTGGTCAATGGCTGTTTGGCAATTACCCCCGAACAGTATCTAACTGATGGTTTTTTCATCGCACAGTTGCGTAAAAAAGCTTAGGGTTACAGAGGAGGAAATGCTGACGCAAGTCAGAAAGAAAACTATGGAAATATCATTATTAACGGACATTGGCCAAAAACGGTCAAACAACCAAGATTTTGTTAATAAATTTGTCAACCAAGCTGGTGTTACCCTTGTCGTTGTTGCAGACGGAATGGGTGGACACCGTGCTGGAAATATTGCCAGTGAGATGTCAGTAACTGACCTTGGTCGTGACTGGATTAACACTGATTTTCGTGAGTTGAGTCAAATTCGTGATTGGATGATTGCTGCTATTGATGCAGAAAATCGTAAAATCTATGAACTTGGCCAAAACGAAGAATATAAGGGAATGGGAACAACTATCGAGGTTCTTGCCTTTGTTGATAATGCTGTGATTTTCGCCCATGTTGGGGATTCACGTATTGCCCTTATCCGTAATGGTGAGTATAAGCAATTGACGAATGACCACTCTTTGGTCAATGCTCTTATCAGGGCTGGTCAGTTGACTGAAGAAGAAGCAGCGGTTCACCCACAACGTAATATCATTACGCAATCTATTGGGCAAGCTGCTCCGATTGAGGCTGACCTTGGTGTCCAACAATTGGAACCAGGAGACTATATTTTGGCCAATTCAGATGGTTTGACCAATATGATTTCAGTCGAACAAATTGTTCATATTGTCAACAGCCCTGGTTTCGTCGAAGAAAAAACGAGTCGTTTGGTAGCTGCAGCCAATGAGGCTGGTGGTCATGATAATATTACCGTTGCTCTCATCAAAATAGAAAGTGAGGAAGGATAATGATCCAAGTTGGCAAATTGTTTGCTGGACGTTATCGAATCCTTAAGTCTATCGGGCGTGGTGGTATGGCGGATGTTTATCTGGCTAACGACCTGATTCTGGATAATGAAAGAGTAGCTATTAAGGTGCTACGTACCAATTACCAAACGGATCAGGTGGCTGTGGCGCGTTTCCAGCGTGAAGCGCGTGCCATGGCAGAACTCAGTCATCCTAATATCGTTGCTATCCGAGATATTGGCGAAGAAGACGGCCAGCAGTTTTTGGTGATGGAGTATGTGGATGGTTCGGACTTGAAGAAATATATTCAAGACCATGCGCCACTTTCTAACCAAGATGTTGTGCGTATCATGGGGGAGGTTCTTTCCGCCATGACTCTTGCCCACCAAAAGGGCATTATCCACCGTGACCTTAAGCCACAAAACGTTCTTTTAACTAAGGACGGTACAGCCAAGGTCACAGACTTCGGAATTGCGGTTGCCTTTGCAGAGACTAGTCTAACTCAAACTAACTCTATGTTGGGTTCTGTCCACTACCTCTCACCAGAGCAGGCTCGTGGATCGAAAGCAACTATCCAAAGCGACATCTATGCTATGGGTATTATGCTTTTTGAAATGTTGACAGGTCATATTCCTTATGATGGTGACAGTGCAGTAACCATTGCACTCCAACATTTCCAAAAGCCACTCCCATCGATTTTGGCAGAGAACCGTAATGTTCCCCAAGCCTTGGAAAACGTGGTTATTCGAGCAACAGCCAAAAAACTAGAGAATCGTTATAATAGTACTTTGGAAATGAGCCGTGACTTGGTAACGAGTTTGCATCCTAGTCATCGACGCGATGCCAAGGTAGTCTTTGATGATATGACGGATACCAAGACCTTGCCAAAGGTTGATCCAGTTCCATCTGCAAGTCTTGAGAAAAAAGCCGTTGCTGCTGAGCCATCAGAGCCTACACCTGCTCCAAGTAAACAACCAAGGAAAAAAACGACACCAGCTAAGAAGAAAAAGAAGAAAAACTTTTTCTCAACCTTGCTCAAGGTTTTCCTAGGACTTGTCTTTATTGGTATTATCATCTTTGCCTATTTGGTATTTACCAATCCTGATAATGTCCAGGTGCCTAATGTGGTCGGTCAAGAGTTGTCCGCAGCTCAGACTAACATTGAGGGTGCTGGATTTAAGGTAGGAGACGTTAAGGAAGTGGAAGATGACTCTGTCGATACAGGCAAGGTCATCAAGACTGATCCTACAGCTGGAACTACACGAAAAGAAGGATCAAGTATTGATGTCTATGTTTCTTCTGGTAGTAAAGGTTTCGCTTTGAAAGACTACAAAGGTAAAAACTATAAGGATGCCATTGAGGACTTAACTTCGAATTATGGCGTTTCTGAGGATCAAATTGATATTCAGCATGTCGAAGACGATAATGCTGAAGAGGGAGAAATCTTATCTCAAAGTCCAGGAAAAAACAAGTCCTTCAACCCTAAGGATAGTAAGGCTAAAATCAAGTTCCGTGTGGCAACTCCTAAGACAGTTACCATGCCTGATGTGACTGGTTTGACGGTTTCAACAGCGGTTCAAACCTTGAATCGTAAGAGTATCTCAAGTAGTAGTATCGAGTATCATGACTATAATACTGGTGTTAAGTTAGACAAGGATAAGATTCCTAGCAGTACAGAGGTTCTATATCAAGATCCACAAGCTGGTACAAGCGTTGATGGTACAGTGATCCTCTATGTTTCAGTTGCAACAGCAAGTTCAAGTCTACAGTCAAGCTCAAGCAGTACGACACATTCGTCATCGACGAGCTCAAGTACTGACAGTACAACTTCAAGCACTGAAACCTCGACAGAGGCTACTCACACAGAGCTACAATAGATAAAAAAACTTAGACATAATGAAGAGAGGTTATTTCATCTCTCTTTTTTTGTTATCTAGAGTTCTTGTCGATAGCTTAAAAAGCCTGCTTGCCAGGGGTCAGAGATTCTTTTATAATGAAGACATCACATATAGGAGAGACGCTATGAGAAACCGTAGAAAACTGAGAAGGTATATCATTACCTACGATATCGTCATGACGGTCCTGGCCCTGATTTCCATTGGCTTGGTTATCTTTGATTTGGTTGGATTAATTTCAATTGGAAGGCGACCTTTCAGAGTGATAGATCAGTCTATAACGCTCATCTTTGCCATTGATTATGCGATTCGTTTCTCCCTGGCACCTCGTAAGCGAATTTTTGTTAAAACGCATGTATTAGACTTGTTGGCTATTATTCCCTACAATGAAGTCTTTACCTTCTTCCGTTTTTCAAGGGTGGGACGCTTTGCTCGTTTGGCCAAACTCTCTCGCTTAATTGGTTTGAGTAGTAAGCTCAAGCACATTTCCAATCGCATTAATCGCAGAAATGGCTTTTATTTTCTGCTTTCGGTTAATAGCATTATCATCCTTATCAGTAGTGCTATTATTGCCCGAGTAGAGCACCATAATTTTATAGATGCTATTTGGTGGTCTGTAGCAACGGTTACCACAGTAGGTTATGGAGATATCGTTCCTCGAACATTGGTAGGTAAGGCAGTTGCTGTTATTCTCATGTTTAGTGGGATTGCCACTCTGGGCTTGTTAACTAGCTCTCTCAATAATATTTTTGTGCGGTCAGGTCGTCAGACTGAAAGAAAATTGGCTGAGATTGAGAAGGAGTTGGCGGAACAACGTGTCATACTGGAGGAAATCAGAAGTACAGTGCAACTCATAAATAGCAAGATAGACGAAACTGACGATTAAGATTTTTGAATGAAAGACGGTGTTTCCTTTAATGGAGGCACTTTTTTTGCTTTCTGCGGCCCCTTTTCTATCTTGCTTAGTCGGTGCTCAAACTGGGTCTTTTTGTCAATTGCCTTAAAATTTGATAGAATGAACCCTGTATACTTTTATTTGAGAGGTCCTTATGACCAAATTTAATTTTTTCTTAGTGGTGGAAGCCCTGCTTTTGACTCTGGGCCTGATTACCATCTTTAATAATGATATTACCAGTTTTATTTTCATTTTGGTCTTGACCTTGTTGGCCGTTCGCTTTTTTAACAAGGAGTCCAAGAGTGACTTTGTCTTGACCATCTGTTTGATCTCCCTTTTTCTGGTTTCCATGTGGAATATCTATGTGGTGCTTGCTATCCTAGTGGGTGTGGCCTATGTCATGATTAACCATTTTTCACAGGTCAAGAAAAAGAATCGCTACGCCCTCATCCAATTCAAAGAAGATAATTTGAATCCTCGAGCTGTCCGAAATCAGTGGATTGGGACTCGTATGGAACCTGTCAGTGATCGTTATGACTTTGATGATATCAATATCATCCGTTTCTTTGGGACAGATGTGATTGATTTGACTCAGGTTATTGTTTCGGGGCGAGATAATGTCGTGATTTTGCAGAAACTCTATGGACCGACGACTATCTTGGTACCAATTGATGTTTCCGTTAAACTCAACATATCGGCAATCTATAGCTCTGTCACCTTCTTTAATGAAGATGAATACGATCTCCGTTATGAAAGCTTGACCTTGCAGGGGGCAGAGTATGAGCATGCCCATCGGACGGTTAAATTGATTCTCAATGTGGGAGCTGGACCAGTGGAGGTACGTCGCAAATGAAGAAACAGTACCTATTTTTAATCCTGATTTATTCGGTTGTAGTTTTGGTTGGTGTTACCCTTGTAGTGATGGATAGCTTTAACCTCAACTTTTCACTGGTTTTCGGCAATCTGTCTCAGGCCTTCCACTTCCTTTTTAACATGGTTTTTGTGGTTCTGAGTTTGCTCATTTTGCTTTATATTCTCTGGGCCATTGCCAATGATAACAGTATGCGTTCAGTCAATCAGGATTTGCGCCGCATTATCAATAATCAACCAGTCAAACGTCAGGGAGATATTGAGTTAGACAAGAATATGATGCGCCTGTCTCATAAGATGCGTAAATTGACTAAGGACTTGCAGAAAACTGAGAATGCCCAAGCTCTACAAAGTCGTGATATTATCAAGAAGGAGAGAGGTCGTATTGCTCGGGACCTTCACGATACCGTTAGTCAGGAACTTTTTGCGGCTAGTATGATCCTATCTGGAGTCTCTCAGATGGCAGACCAGCTAAGTAAGGAAGATTTGCATAATCAAATCCAGGCGGTTGAGGCCATGCTGACAGATGCTCAAAATGATATGCGTGTCTTGCTTTTGCATCTTCGCCCGACAGAGCTTGAGAACAAGACCTTGCAAGAAGGCTTGCAGATGATTCTTAAGGAATTAACCGATAAATCCAATATTCACGTCGTCTACAAGGATATGGTTAAGAAAGTGCCCAAGCGTATTGAAAATAATCTCTTTAGGATTGCCCAAGAGTTTATCTCTAATACCCTTAAACACGCCAAGGCTAGCCAGATAGAGGTTTATCTCTATCAAAATAGTCAGGAAATTCAATTGAAAATGTTGGATAATGGTGTTGGTTATGACTTAAATGCGTCGACTGACGAGATGAGTTATGGCTTGAAAAATATCCAAGAGCGTGTCGATGAAATGGCAGGAACTGTGCAGTTCCTATCTGCTAAAGGTAAGGGGACGTCTATTGATGTCCGTGTGCCGATATTAAGAGGAGAAGACAATGTCGAATAAGATTAATGTGATTTTGGTCGATGACCATGAGATGGTCCGTTTGGGCCTTAAAAGTTTCTTGAATCTCCAAGGAGATGTCGAAGTGGTTGGAGAGGCAGGGAATGGTCGAGAGGGTGTTGATCTTGCCTTGGAACTGAGACCAGATGTCGTCGTTATGGACCTTGTTATGCCTGAATTAGATGGTGTTCAAGCGACTTTGGAATTGCTCAAAGAATGGCCTGAAGCCAAGATTTTGGTTTTGACTAGCTATTTGGACAATGAAAAAATTTACCCAGTCATTGAAGCTGGTGCTAAAGGCTATATGCTTAAAACTAGTAGTGCGGCAGAGATTCTCAATAGTATCCGTAAGGTTTACCGTGGTGAAGAAGCTATCGAAACTGAGGTGGACAATAAGATTAAATACCATGATAGTCATCCGGACTTACACGATGACTTGACGGCACGTGAACGTGATATCTTGGCCCTTTTGGCTAAGGGGTATGACAATCAAACCATTGCTAATGAGCTATTTATTTCGTTGAAAACCGTTAAAACTCACGTGTCTAATATCCTTGGAAAACTCAATGTTGATGACCGTACTCAGGCTGTCGTTTATGCCTTTAGACATCATTTGGTTTCGCAGGATGATGAATAAAGTTATCAACTAATCTTGTTATCTAGGGGCTAGAGAGGGTTTTCATAACTCTTAACCCTAAGTCGGATTTTGTGAGTCAAATTTTTTGACTTTATTTCTAGCAAAACATATAATTAAACCATCCTAAAACTTTTCTTTTTTCATATGAGGTTGAAGCGACCTCATATCATCTATCTAAGTTCGCTTAGATGATGAAATCTCCTAACTCCTAGCAATCGGTACTTCCGGTTGCTTTTTTTGAAAAAAGTTTAAAAAAGTGTTGACAGCCTACTAGTTTTTATGTAGAATAATAAGAGTCTTTTGGGGTATAGCCAAGCGGTAAGGCAAGGGACTTTGACTCCCTCATGCGTTGGTTCGAATCCAGCTACCCCAGTTCTACCTGAGGGTAGAGACACAGATTATGGTCCGTTGGTCAAGGGGTTAAGACACCGCCTTTTCACGGCGGTAACACGGGTTCGAATCCCGTACGGACTATAAGTACCAGCTAGAGAAAGCTGGTTTTTTTGTGTCCTTTTTGATAAAATAGAGGGGTTGACTGGCCTAGGTCAGACATTTTATACCACTTTAAAATCATAAATAACGAGACCTCGACCCGACGAAAAAAACTTTTGTCTTGTAATGGCTATCAGATGATGATAAGCCCTTGGTCGAGTCGTGGTTTTATTTGAATAAGAAAACAGATAATAAGGAAATGCAATGACATACTATAACGTTGGAAAGATTGTGAATACACAGGGCTTGCAGGGTGAACTTCGTGTTTTGTCTGTAACAGATTTTGCGGATGAGCGTTTTAAGAAGAAGAGTGTCCTAGCCCTTTTTGATGACAAAGATAATTACATCATGGATGTCGAGATTGCGAGTCACCGAAAACATAAAAACTTTGATATCGTTAAGTTCAAAGGGCTTTACCATATCAATGATGTAGAGAAGTACAAAGGTTGTAGCCTCAAGATTGCTGAGGAAAATCTAACAGACCTTGATGACGGTGAATTTTACTACCATGAAATCATTGGCCTTGATGTTTATGAAGGTGATACTTTGATCGGTCAGGTCAAAGAGATTCTCCAACCGGGTGCTAATGATGTTTGGGTAGTGAAACGTAAAGGCAAGAAAGACTTGCTATTGCCATACATCCCACCTGTAGTTCTCGATGTTGATGTCGCTGCTGGTCGTATTGAGGTTGAGCTCATGGAAGGATTAGACGATGAAGATTGATATCTTGACCCTATTTCCAGATATGTTTGCTCCCTTAGAGCATTCCATTGTTGGTAAGGCAAAGGATAAGGGGCTTCTAGAAATCAACTATCACAATTTCCGTGAAAATGCGGAGAAGGCTCGTCATGTAGATGACGAACCTTACGGTGGTGGACAAGGCATGTTGCTTCGTGCCCAGCCAATTTTTGATACCTTTGACAAGCTAAATGTCACTAAGCCTCGCGTTATTCTCCTAGATCCTGCGGGTCGCACCTTTGATCAGGCCTATGCAGAAGAATTGGCGCAAGAAGAGGAATTGGTCTTTATCTGTGGCCATTATGAGGGCTATGATGAGCGCATCAAAACTTTGGTGACAGACGAGATTTCCTTGGGAGACTTTGTCTTGACTGGGGGGGAGCTGGCTGCTATGACTATTGTAGATGCTACTGTTCGCTTGATTCCTGAGGTTTTAGGTAAGGAAGCTAGTCATAAGGATGATAGTTTCTCATCAGGGCTTTTGGAATTTCCACAGTACACTCGCCCAGCTGAGTTTCGTGGCATGAAGGTACCAGATGTGCTCTTGTCAGGTCACCATGTCAATATTCGACGTTGGCGTATGGAGCAGAGTTTGCGTAAGACCTGGGAGCGTCGACCAGATCTTTTGGAAAACTATGATTTTACGGATGAAGAACGCCAGATTTTAGAAGAGATAAAAGCAGAAGGAAAATAAAATGTCAGAAGAAAAGATTTATGATATTACCATTATCGGTGGTGGACCAGTAGGCCTTTGGGCTGCCTTTTATGCTGGACTACGTGGCATGACTGTTAATATTATTGAGAGTCTGTCAGAGCTTGGTGGACAGCCTGCCGTTCTCTACCCTGAGAAGAAAATCTATGATATTCCAGCCTTTCCTCAAACAACAGGTGCGGAATTGACAGGAAACCTCTTGACTCAGCTTAAGCGTTTTGAAGATCGTGTCAGCATTCATTTGAAAGAGGAAGTTCAAACCTTTGAAAAGACTGATGGCATCTTTACAATTGCCACTAGCAAGGGTCAACACTTGTCTAAGGCTATCGTCATTGCCTGTGGAAATGGTGCCTTCGCTCCACGTCCTTTAGGTGTGGACAATGAAGAAGATTATGCGGATAATAACTTGTTCTATAATGTGCATAGCTTGGACCAATTTGCTGGCAAGAAGGTTGTGATTGCTGGTGGTGGGGATTCAGCTGTTGACTGGGCCAATCACCTAGATGGGATTGCTGAGAGCGTGACTTTGATTCACCGACGTGATGCTTTTCGTGCCCATGAGCATAGTGTAGAGCTTCTTCATCAATCATCAGTTAATGTGATGACACCTTATGTACCCCTTGAAATCAAGGGTGAAAGTGGTCTTGCCAAAAGTTTGACTGTTCAAAAAGTGAAGTCAGATGAAGTTGTGGAATTGCCGCTTGATACCCTTATTGTTAGCTTTGGCTTCTCAACCAACAATAAAAACCTTCGTAACTGGAATGTTGACTTTAAACGCTCTAGCATTACTGTCAATGCCCAGTTTGAAACTTCACAAGCAGGTGTTTACGCTATCGGTGATGCAGCAGAATATGAAGGCAAGATTGACTTGATTGCTGTGGGAATGGGTGAAGCTCCTATCGCTATCAACCAAGCTATTCAATATATTGATCCAGATGGTAAGAATCGTCCGGTTCACTCAACATCGTTAATTGAAGAATAATGTCAAAAGAAGACTTTGTCTTCAATCTAAGGAGAGACTTGTCTCTCTTTTTTCATGTCTAAAAACGTGGTATAATACACTTATGGCTACAACGAAAAAAACGAAAAAAGGGACGGCTTCTAAGAACGGTAAGAAGCGTCTTACAAAAGCAGAATTAGACAGACAGAAGGCGATTAAGCGAATGCTATGGACCTTCTTTTTTGCCTTTGTCTTAATTTTCCCAGTCTTTCGATTGGGTTTCTTTGGGGTTACCCTCTATAATATCTTTCGAGTATTTGTGGGGAGTATGGCTTACCCTTTAATTTTTGCTATCTATGTTTATCTCTTTGGCTTTAAATGGTTACGTAAACACAGTAACTATGTCACAGGATTTTGGATGGTCTTCGCGGGGCTCTTGTTGGAGTTTCATGCCTATCTCTTTAGTCTAGATCGTATGAACGGTCTGGATATTTTCCCTGGTACCAAGGACTTGCTTTTTGGGGAACTTGTGAGTGTGCAAGTCGCTCGTTTTGCGGGTGGTGGTATGTTGGGGGCTCTTCTGTACCAACCGATTTCCTTCCTCTTTTCAAATATCGGTAGCTTCATGATTGGGGTATTGATTATTCTCTTAGGGGCTTTCATTCTTAGCCCTTGGGATGTCTTGGATATCATGGAGTATGCTAAGGAAGCTTGGCAAAAAGGGGCTGAGAAGCGTTTGGAACGGACGGCTCAACGTCAGGAGAAGAAGGCAGAACGTCAGGCTCGGAAAGAACGTGAAGCAGAAGAACGTGCCGAAGCCGAGCGTCTGGCTGATTTGACTGTCGACGAGGAGACGGGAGAAATCTTGGATGATGCCGCAGAGGCCTTGCCACAAGAAGCTGAGATTTTTGCACCTGAACCTGAAATCAGTGATTATGCCTCTGAGGATTACTATGATAATCTGCCTCCAGAGGATTATGAGGATTTCCAAGAAGATTATGCACCTTATCCAGAGGATCTGCCAAGCGAGGAGTTTCCCCCATCTATGGTGGTTGAGGGAGATGACGCGCCAGTCGAGGTTGATTTCACGCCTAAGGAACTCCTACAGTATAAATTACCTCATATAGATCTCTTTGCACCTGATAAGCCTAAGAGTCAATCTAAAGAGAAGAACATCGTTCGTAAGAATATTCGAATCTTAGAAGATACCTTCAAGAGTTTCAATATTGATGTCAAGATTGAGCGGGCTGAAATTGGACCGTCAGTGACCAAGTACGAGGTCAAGCCTGCTGTTGGGGTCCGTGTCAATCGCATTTCAAATCTAGCTGATGACTTGGCTCTGGCTCTAGCTGCGAAAGATGTCCGTATCGAGGCACCTATTCCTGGAAAATCTTTGGTTGGTATCGAAGTGCCTAATTCAGAGATTGCGACGGTTTCTTTCCGTGAACTTTGGGAACAGTCCAAGACGGATCCTAATAAGCTCTTGGAAGTTCCTCTCGGTAAGGCAGTTGATGGTTCGGCTCGTAGCTTTGATTTGGGTCGGATGCCTCACTTGCTGGTCGCGGGATCTACAGGTTCTGGTAAATCGGTTGCGGTAAACGGTATTATCTCTAGTATTCTTATGAAGGCTCGTCCTGACCAGGTGAAGTTCCTCATGGTCGATCCTAAGATGGTTGAACTTTCAGTTTACAATGATATTCCTCATCTCCTTATCCCTGTGGTGACTAACCCACGTAAGGCCGCTAAGGCTCTTCAAAAAGTGGTAGATGAGATGGAAAATCGTTACGAACTCTTTAGTAAGTTTGGCGTGCGTAACATTGCTGGCTACAATGTCAAGGTGGAAGACTGGAACGCTCAGTCGCAAGAAAAACAGATTCCCTTGCCATTAATTGTGGTTATTGTTGATGAGTTGGCTGACTTGATGATGGTAGCCAGTAAGGAAGTGGAAGATGCCATCATTCGTTTGGGACAAAAAGCGCGTGCTGCGGGAATTCACATGATTCTCGCCACTCAACGTCCGTCGGTTGATGTTATCTCTGGTTTGATTAAGGCCAATGTGCCATCTCGTGTGGCCTTCGCCGTGTCTTCGGGAACAGATAGTCGTACCATTTTAGATGAAAATGGGGCAGAAAAGCTACTCGGACGTGGGGATATGCTTTTCAAACCGATTGATGAGAACCACCCTGTTCGTCTACAAGGTTCCTTCATCTCTGATGATGACGTGGAACGTATTGTGACCTTTATCAAGAATCAGGCTTCAGCTGACTATGATGAGAGCTTTGATCCTGGTGAAGTTTCTGAAAATGATTTTGGTGGAGGTTCCTCTGCCAATGGTGGTAGCTCAGAAGGTGACCCACTCTTTGAAGAGGCCAAGGCTTTGGTCCTTGAAACACAAAAAGCAAGTGCTTCCATGATTCAACGTCGTCTGTCAGTTGGTTTCAACCGTGCCACTCGTTTGATGGAAGAGTTGGAAGAAGCAGGCGTTATCGGACCAGCTGAAGGTACCAAACCACGTAAGGTTTTGATGACTCAAGAATAATGAACTGGAAAGAGTCTCAAGCCTGGTTTTTAAAAGAATTAAAATAGACAAAAGAAATGATAAAAATGAGTGTTTTGCCATTTATTTTCTCATTCTTTTTTTATGTTCAAAATAGACCAAAAAATTGCAAAATATTCCATAAGAACGCTTACAAAACGAACATTTTTTGCTATAATAGGAGAAGAAGTGAGTAACAAAAACTAAGGAGTAAAAAATGGACAATTTATTAACCGTTCATTTTCATAGTATGCATGGCGACTATTCCAGATACAGTATGTGGAAGTGGCTAGATGGTTATTGGGGCGAAGAAGCCCATTTTTCACGTGAGGATGATTTTGGCCTTGTTGGTCAGGTTACTTCTCCCTCCAATCGTTTTATTGATTCTGTCAATCTTTTGGTCAAAACGGAAGACTGGTCGAGGCAAACACATGATTACCGTGTCCGACGCTTCCTAGGGGATGCTCCCAATGCTATTTGGATAGTTGAAGGTGATCCAACTGTTTATTATTCTAAACAGGCAGCCTTGACTAGCCATAGTTTCGAAGGTCGTGACCAGCATGCCTTTGATATGGCACTTCGTAGACAGGAATTTGATCAGAAGTGGGGCTTTCAAGGTTGGTTAGGTCATAAGTATGAAAAAGGGGCTACAGAGTTTCGCCTTTGGTCACCTCTAGCTCGTCGTGTGAAGCTCTTGCTTTTTAAAAAGGGCAGTAAAAACCCTAAGATCATTAAGATGAGCCGAGGAACCAGTATCAATAAGGACCGTCATGAGATGAATACTCACGGTGTTTGGAGTGCCACTGTCAAAAAGGATTTGGATGGGGTAGCCTACCAATTTCGTGTGTATCATGAGGAAAGCTTCTATCAGGATACGAGAGACCCCTACAGTATCGCCCTTAGCTTAGATAATAAAAAAAGTTTGGTGGTCAATCCACAGCGACTTGTTCCAAGAGGGTATGAAAAGGTTACCAAGCAAAAAGCGAGCTGGCGTAAGGCAAATGCTTGCTCATCCGTTATCTGTGAAATGCACCTCCGTGACTTCTCAATCTCAGAGACATCTGGTGTTAAGAAGTCCTATAGAGGAACCTATCTAGGTGCTTGTCAGAAAGGGACTAGAAATGCCCATGGAGATGTGACTGGTTTTGATTACCTCAAACGTATGGGCTACAACTATGTCCAACTGCAACCAGTCTTTGATCACCATAAAACCTATGATAAAGGTGGGAAGCTTCTCTACAACTGGGGGTACGATCCTGAAAATTACAATGTTCCGGATCGTCAGTTTGCTGCTGATCAAAAGAATCCCGTGGCACCAATTTTAGAGCTTAAGAAAATGATTCAGGCCTACCATGAAGCAGGAATAGGGGTTATCATGGATGTGGTTTATAACCATACTTACTCATCTTACAGCTCTCCTTTCCAACTATCTGTGCCGGCTTATTACTACCGTATGCATGACAATGGGTCTTTCCAAGATGGATCAGGCTGTGGAAATGAGACAGCCAGTGAAAAGGAAATGTACCGTAAGTATATGATTGATTCCTTAACCTATTGGGCAGAAGAATTTGGAGTGGATGGTTTTCGTTTTGACCTTATGGGCTTACATGATGTTGCTACGATGAATGCCATTCGTTCGGCCATGGATGATATTGATCCTAGGATCCTTCTTTATGGTGAAGGATGGGATATGGGAATTGGACTTCCTGTAGACCAAAAGGGCAAGAAGGATAATGCAGCCTTGATGCCTAGAATCGGATTTTTCAATGACAATGCGCGTGACGCGGTCAAGGGGGCAGAGGTCTATGGGTACATCAATAACGGCTATGTGTCTGGAGCCCCATTGGAAGACCAGATTGCCAAGAGTCTGCTTGGTAGCCGTGGTTTTGTAAACTACCTCATGCCAGGTCAGGTCCTCAACTATATCGAAGCGCACGACAACTACAATTTGAATGACCTTATGCATCATTTGCATCCACATGATTCGCCAGAAGATATTGAAAAACGTATTTACTTGGCAAATGCTCTTAATCTAAGTATGCAAGGGATGTGTTTCATGCAGTTGGGACAAGAATTCCAGCGTAGTAAGATGGTTGCAACAGGTGAAGATGGAAATTACACGGAAGCGGATGTTAAGCGTGCCATGAATAGCTACAATGCCCCTGATGCTGTTAATCAGGTGGATTGGAATCAAGTGACTCTTAAGAAAGACTTGGTTGCTAAAGTTGCCAAATTAATTGAGCGTAAGCAAACCGTACAAGAATTTTCATATCGTTCATATGCAGATATTTACGATAATCTCTATGTCGCAAAAGCTGAGTACGATTCAGGTATTGTTGAATTACATATTTCTGGAAAATTACGTAAGACTTTTGTGTTCGATAATATGAAAAAAGATTTGGAGATTTACTGACAAGAATGTCAAAAAATGTTATAATACAGTAAACGCTTACATAAGTGGTTTTGTTTACTTGTAAGCCCTATCGGTCTGAAGGGTTTTCTAGTGTATTTACATATATTTCAATGTTTTAATTTCTTGATAGTTAGAACTATCAAGGCTAGTTTAAGAAAGGAGTGATGGTATGAATCTCGATGAAGCCATGTACACATTTGGAACAGGTGAGAACTTCCACCTTCAGAATTATTTGGGTGTGCATGAATTAGAGGGAGAAGAAGGTTTTATCTTCCGTGTGTGGGCCCCTCATGCTGAGCAGATTCAGGTAATTGGAGATTTCACAGGTTGGTTTGATGAACCTCTGGATATGACCAAAAACCATATCGGTGTTTGGGAGGCGACTTCAGCTCTCCCAGAGGAAGGACAACTCTATAAGTTCTTGGTGAAACGTAAGGGAGGTCAAGTCGTCGAAAAGATGGATCCTTTTGCGACTTACTTAGAGCCTCGTCCTGGAACAGGAGCTGTGATTCGTAAGAAGAAAACTAAGAAGTGGAAGGATGGCCTTTGGATGGGTCGTCGTAAACGCTTTGGTTTCCAAAAACGTCCGGTTAATATCTATGAAGCTCATGCATCATCTTGGAAACTAAAAGAGGATGGTCAACCTTATACTTTCAAAGAATTGAAAGAAGAGTTGATTCCATATTTGGTTGAGATGAACTATACCCACGTGGAATTCATGCCACTCATGGCTCATCCTCTTGGGATGAGTTGGGGTTACCAGCTTATGGGTTACTTTGCTTTTGAGCATACCTATGGCACACCAGAAGAATTTCAAGATTTCGTAGAAGCATGTCACCAGAATAATATCGGTGTCTTGGTAGACTGGGTCCCAGGTCACTATACACAGAATGACGATGCTTTGGCCTACTTCGATGGTACACCAACTTTCGAATATCAGGATCATGATCGAGCTCATAACTATCGTTGGGGCGCACTTAACTTTGACTTAGGAAAAAATCAAGTTCAGTCTTTCCTTATTTCAAGTGCTCTTTACTGGATTGAAAATTATCATATCGATGGTATCCGAGTGGATGCAGTATCTAACATGCTCTATTTGGACTATGATGAAGGTCCATGGATGCCTAATAAGGATGGTGGTAATCGTAACTTGGAAGGTTACGGCTTCCTTCAAAAGCTCAATCGTGAAATTAAAAACCGTTATCCAGATGTCATGATGATTGCGGAAGAATCAACTGCGGCAACGCCAATTACACAACCGATTGAAGAAGGTGGTCTAGGTTTCGACTTCAAATGGAATATGGGTTGGATGAACGATATCCTCAAATTCTACGCAGAAGATCCAGTTTACCGTCAGTATGACTTCAATCTGATGACCTTCAGTTTCATGTATTGCTTCAATGAAAACTATGTTCTACCTTTCTCACATGATGAAGTGGTTCATGGTAAGAAGAGCATGATGCATAAGATGTGGGGTGACCGCTATAATCAGTTTGCTGGTCTTCGTAACCTCTATGCTTACCAACTCTGTCACCCAGGTAAGAAATTGCTCTTTATGGGTTCTGAGTTTGGTCAATTCTTGGAGTGGAAGTTTGATTATCAACTCGAATGGGGTAATCTTGAAGATGAGATGAACCAGAAGATGCAGGCCTTTACTAGCCATATGAATGCTTTCTACAAGGACCATAAATCTCTCTGGCAGATTGATGATTCTTACGATGGTATTGAAATTATCGATGCGGATAACCGTGCTGAAAGTGTTCTTTCCTTCATTCGTAAGGATGACAAAGGTGATAAGGGTGACTTCCTCGTCTGCGTCTTCAACCTAGCTCCAGTGGAACGACAAAACTTCACTATAGGATTGCCAGTAGCTGGTATCTACCAAGAAGTGCTTAACACTGAGATGGAAGAATTCGGTGGCGTTTGGAAAAAAGGAAATCCTGAAACCCGTACCCAAAAGGCGAAGTGGAAGGACTATGAAAATACCCTTAGCTTCACCCTACCTGCTCTAGGAGCAAGTATCTGGCGTGTGAAACGTCGCCTGAAATAAAGGGTAGACTTAAACGTGTACACGATTTGTTTTTCAGAGGTGATAGCAAGGAAGTCACGGTTGAAAGAAGCTGTTTGATGCCCAAACTATTGCCAGAATGAGAAACTTACTTTAATTGTCATAATCAGTTTCGACTGATTGTCTCGTCATCCTTTTTAGGATGCAACTAAAAATCATGAGGGGGACTATTCATGAAAAATGAAATGTTGGCTTTGATCCTTGCTGGTGGGCAAGGAACTCGTCTTGGAAAATTGACCCAAAGTATTGCCAAACCAGCTGTTCAGTTTGGTGGACGCTACCGTATCATTGACTTTGGTTTGTCAAACTGTGCCAATTCAGGGATTAACAATGTTGGTGTCATTACACAGTATCAACCACTTGCTTTGAACAACCATATCGGAAATGGTTCAAGTTGGGGCTTGGATGGTGTTAACTCTGGTGTATCAATTCTTCAACCTTACTCAGCTAGTGAAGGTAATCGTTGGTTTGAAGGTACCAGCCACGCTATTTACCAAAACATTGACTATATCGACAGCATCAATCCTGAATACGTTTTAATCTTGTCTGGTGACCATATTTATAAGATGGACTATGATGATATGCTCCAAGCACACAAAGACAACAACGCGAGTCTTACTGTAGCAGTTCTTGATGTGCCACTTAAGGAAGCTAGCCGTTTCGGTATCATGAACACAGACGCTAATAACCGTATCGTCGAATTCGAAGAAAAACCTGAAAATCCTAAATCAACGAAGGCATCAATGGGTATTTACATCTTTGACTGGAAACGTCTTCGCAATATGTTGGTTTCAGCTGAAAAGAGTGCAGTTGATATGTCTGACTTTGGTAAGAACGTTATTCCTGCTTATCTTGAAACAGGTGAAAGCGTCTATGCTTATGAATTTGAAGGCTACTGGAAGGACGTAGGTACTATCGAATCCCTTTGGGAAGCAAATATGGAGTATATTTCTCCAGAAAATGCTTTGGATAGCCGTAACCGTCAATGGAAAATTTATTCACGTAACATGATTGCACCACCAAACTTCTTTGGTGAACATGCTGAAATTGAAGACTCACTCGTTGTTGATGGCTGTTTGGTTGATGGAACTGTTAAACATTCAGTGCTTTCAACAAGTGCCCAAATCCGTGAAGGTGCGGTCGTTGAAGATTCAGTGATTATGAGTGGTGCAGTTATCGGTAAAGGTGCAAAAATTAAACGTGCGATTATCGGTGAAGGGGCACACATTTCTGATGGCGTGGAAATTGACGGTACAGAAGAAGTGCAAGTCGTAGGATACAATGAAGTAGTGGGGGTACCAAAAGATGAAGATTGATAAATATTCTGCAATTCTAGGAAATACCGTAGGATTCCATGACATGGATGGTTTGACTGAGCACCGTCCTATTGCCAGCCTACCATTTGGTGGAAAATATCGCCTCATCGACTTCCCGTTGTCTAACTTGGCTAACGCTGGTATCCGTAGCGTCTTTGGTATCTTCCAAAACGAAAATATCAGTTCTGTTTTCGACCACATTCGTTCAGGTCGTGAGTGGGGCTTATCAACACTCCTCAGCCACTACTACCTTGGTATTTATAACACTCCAGTTGAAAGTTCAACGGTTGATGAAGAATACTATCGTCAAATTTTGACTTACCTTAAACGTTCAGGGTCAGACCAAACGGTAGCGCTTAACAGTGATGTTTTGGTCAATATTGATCTTAACCAAGTTTTCCACCTTCACAATACAGCAGAACCAAAAATTACTGTTGTCTACAAAAAACTTCCGAAAGAACTCATTTCAGATGTAAACAGCATTTTGGAAATTGATGAATCTGACAAAGTGCTTGGCCATGAACTCTTCCAGGGTGGAGATAAAGAAGTTTACAATATGTCTACAGATATCTTTGTTGTGGATACACCATTCTTGATTGAAAAATTGGAAGAAGAAGCAGCTAAAGAAGAACCGCGTAAGCTTCGTTATGTACTTCGTGATTTGGCAGTTGCTGAAAATGCTTTTGCTTACGAGTACACTGGTTACCTTTCAAATATCCACTCAGTGAAAGCGTACTTTGATGCTAACTTGGATATGTTGGAATCACAAAAATTCTATTCACTTTTTGCACCAAACCAAAAAGTTTATACAAAAGTTAAAAATGAAGAGCCAACATACTATGCAGCTTCATCTGATGTTAAAGTTTCTCAGTTTGCTTCAGGTTCTCTTGTCCGTGGTAAAGTAGATCATTCTGTTGTTTCACGTAATGTTGACTTGTCAGAAGGTTCAACTGTAAACCATGCAGTCATCTTCCCACGTGTTGAAGTTGGTAAGAATGCTACCGTTGAATATGCTATTGTGGATAAAGGTGTTAAAATCGCTGACGGCGTTACTATCCGCGGTACAGAAAACAACCCAGTTGTCATCAAAAAAGGTAGCGTTGTAACAGAGGATATTGTACGATGAAAATTTTATTTGTAGCGGCTGAAGGTGCACCTTTCGCTAAGACTGGCGGTTTGGGTGACGTTATCGGTGCTCTCCCTAAATCTCTAGTCAAAAATGGTCACGAAGTTGCCGTAATTCTCCCTTATTATGATGTGGTTTCGGCTAAGTTTGGCGATCAAGTTGAAGACCTTGGCTTCTTCTATACAAATGTTGGTTGGCGGCGTCAATATGTCGGCATCAAGAAAATCGTTCGCGATGGTGTGACTTTCTACTTCATTGATAATGAGCAGTATTTCAACCGTAGTACGGTATACGGTGAGTGGGACGATGGTGAGCGTTTCGGCTTCTTCCAAATGGCTGCCCTTGAGTTGATGGAAAAAGTGGACTTTATTCCAGATATTCTCCACGTTCATGACTACCACACAGGCATGATTCCATTCCTTCTTAAGGAAAAATACCATTGGATTCAAGCTTACCAAGGTATTAAGACAGTCTTCACTATCCACAATATTGAGTTCCAAGGTCAATTTGACAGTGGTATGCTTTGGGAAATCTTCGGTGTTGGTTATGAGCGTTATGCAGATGGTACCCTTCGTTGGAATGACTGCCTCAACTGGATGAAAGCTGCTGTTCTTTACGCAGACCGTGTAACAACAGTTTCACCTTCATATGCTGGAGAAATCCAAACACCTGAATTTGGTAAAGGCCTTGATCAAATCATGCGTATGGAATCTGGTAAGTTATCTGGTATTGTTAATGGTATCGATACGGACCTCCTTGATCCAGAAACGGATACTCACATTCCTTACCACTTCTCAGTGGATGATTTGTCAGGTAAAGCCAAAGACAAGGCAGCGCTTCAAGAACGTCTTGGTCTTCCAGTTCGTGAAGATGTACCAGTCATTGGTATGGTGTCTCGTTTGACAGACCAAAAAGGTTTCGATTTGGTGGTCAATGAGCTCCACAATATCTTGCAACATGATGTTCAGATTGTTCTTTTGGGTACTGGTTACAGTGACTATGAGAATTCTTTCTCTTGGTTCGGTCATGCCTACCCAGAGAAAATGTCTGCCAACATTACCTTCAACCTAGAGTTGGCTCAACAAATTTATGCTGGTTGTGACATTTTCCTTATGCCTTCAGCCTTCGAACCATGTGGTCTCTCTCAAATGATGTCTATGCGCTATGGTACCTTGCCAGTGGTTAGTGAGGTTGGTGGTCTTCGTGACACTGTTGAACCTTACAACCCTGTGACAGGCTCAGGTACAGGCTTCTCATTTGGTAACTTCTCAGGTTACTGGATGGTTCAAACCCTTGAAAAAGCTCTCGATGTCTACGAAAATCATGCTGAAGCTTGGAAACAACTTCAACACAATGCGATGACACGTGACTTCTCATGGGATACAGCAAGTTTGGCATATGTTGATTTGTACAAACAATTAGTATAGTTCCAAAGATAACTTTTCTCGTGAGGGAAAAGTTATCTTCATGTAAAGAGTTTGAAAATGCTTCTATACTTATTTAGTTCTTTAAGATTCGCTTGAAAGCAATTATGGAGATAACATCTAAAAATCTGAATAGAAGAATAACTCTAATCATGTTATAATGAATTTAACTGCTTTAGCAGTTTTGTAAAAAGATTTTGAAACCTTTGTTTTGAATCTTATCTGGCAAGGTTTGGGAGTTAAAAATTTCCAATCCCCCTTATCCTAATTATTCTCTTTTAGAGGTGGATCCAAGGTATAGAAGTAGTAAGAAAGGAATTCTATGCAACTAGAAAATTTAACAAAAGAACAATTTATCCGTGACTTTAAAGATACTCTCCATCAAGAGCAGTTGATTAAAGTTGCTAAGGCGACACCAACAGAAATCTTTACAGCCTTGGCTGGTTTGATCCGTAAATATTACACAAATACATGGATTGAACGTAACCATGCACTTTCAGACAATCAAGAAAAAATTGCTTACTACTTCTCGATTGAATTTCTTCCAGGTCGCATGTTGGAAACTAACCTCCTCAACCTTGGTATTCTTGACCTTGTTAAAGAAGGTTTCGCAGAACTTGATATCGATTTCCGCGAAGTGGTAGAAGCTGAGCATGATATGGCACTTGGTAACGGTGGTCTTGGTCGTTTGGCTGCTGCCTTCATGGATTCGCTTGCAACTACTGGTTATCCAGGTTTTGGTAATGGTCTTCGTTACCGTTACGGACTTTTCAAACAACGTATTGTTGATGGTTACCAAGTAGAGCTACCAGATGGTTGGTTTGGTTCAACAGGAAATGTTTGGGAAACACGTAAAGACCATGATATTGTCTATGTAAAACTCTTTGGTGATGTTGTCCTTGAAAGTGACGAAGATGGTCGTTTTGTTCCAACTTATAAGAATGCTCAAGTTCTTCGTGCTGTGCCTTACGATGTGCCACAAATCGGTTATCAAAATGGTGTGATTAACAACCTTCGTCTTTGGGATGTAGAAATTCCTGAAGAATATGAATTGGACTACCCAACTTTGGAAGCTCGGCGTCGTGTGAAAGATATTACAGCCATTCTTTACCCAGATGATACAACGATTGAAGGTAAAGAATTGCGTTTGGTTCAGGAATACTTCATGACAAGTGCAGGTCTCCAAACCATTATCAAATCATACCTCAAGATGGGCTTGCCATTGAAAGATATCCACGAAAAGGTATCTGTTCACATCAATGATACTCACCCTGCGGTTGCACCAGCTGAATTCATGCGTCTCCTCCTTGATGAATACGGTCTTTCATGGGAAGATGCTTGGAATGCGACTGTTAAGACCATGAGCTATACTAACCACACAATCCTTCAAGAAGCTCTTGAAAAATGGGATCAACAGCTCTTCAAACGTGTTCTTCCACGTGTTTACCAAATCATCTTGGAAATCGATAACCGTTATGTAGCTGCAATGGCTGGACGTGGTGTTGCTGCAGATGTTATCGAACGCACTCGTATCGTGAAGGATAACCAAGTGCATATGGCTAACTTGGCGATTATTGGTGGTCACTCAGTCAACGGGGTTGCCAAACTCCACACAGAACTTCTTAAAGAAGATACCCTTCACGACTTCTATACTATTTATCCTGAAAAATTCAATAACAAGACAAATGGTATCGTTCAACGTCGTTGGACACAAATTGCAGCTCCTGAACTTTCAGCAGCAATTGATGACGTGATTGGTGATGGATGGCGTAAAGACATCCATGAGCTTGAAAACCTTACAACTTACTTGGATGACAAGGAAGTCTTGAACCAGTTCTATCAAGTTAAGAAGACTGCTAAACAACGTTTGGCAGACTACATCAAGGAAACAACAGGCGTAGAAGTGTCTACTGATGCTATCTTTGATGTTCAAGTGAAACGTCTTCACGCTTACAAACGTCAATTGCTTAACCTTCTTCATATCATCAAACTTTATTGGGATCTTAAAGATAACCCAGATAAAGACATGGTACCACGTGTATTCATCTTTGGTGCCAAAGCTGCGCCTGGTTATCACTTCGCTAAATCTGTTATCAAACTCATCAACGAAGTTGCCAACCTTGTTAACAATGATGAAAGCCTTCAAGGCAAACTTAAAGTTGTCTTCCTAGAAAACTACCGTGTAAGCCTTGCGGAACTCATCATTCCAGCAGCTGATGTCTCTGAGCAAATCTCATTGGCTTCTAAAGAAGCATCTGGTACGTCAAACATGAAATTCATGATGACTGGTGCTATCACCTTGGCAACACTTGACGGTGCCAACATTGAAATCAAGGATGAAGTTGGAGATGAGAATGTTGTCATCTTCGGTATGGACAAGGACGAAGTTTATGAACACTATGCACGTCACGATTACTACTCTCGTGCAGTTTATGAAAATAATCCTGTCATTCGTCGTGTTGTTGATACTTTTGTCAACGGTACGATTCCAGATGCTCAAGCTGAAGGTACTGAAATCTATGAAGCACTCATCACCCACAACGATGAATACTTCCTCTTGGAAGACTTCGAAGCTTATGTAGAAGCTCAAGAGAAAATCGATGCGCTTTATCGTGATCATGACAAGTGGGCACGCATGAGCTTGGCAAATATTGCTAAATCTCATAAGTTCACTTCAGATGATACGATTACAGAGTATGCTAAAGAAATTTGGGAATTGAAAAAATAGGCGTTAGCTCATGAATCACAAAAAGACAAAGGCTAGAAATGGTCGTTGTCTTTTTATTTTTTTAGAAGAGGGGTGTCATAGACAGCCAAAAAGCATTTATAAATGGCAGGGTAGTTTATCTGCAGATCTATCTTAGCCCTTGAAACTTGCACTTGCTTATCAAGGTGTTATAATGACCTATAGGTATAAGCATCAAAAAGGGGGACAATACATGGCTTTACGCAGCCAATTAATTACTAAGGAGTTTCCAGAATTAGATAGGGTAGAGCGCTTAAATAACGAGGCCTTCCCAGAAGAAGAACGTATTCCATTAAGTGAGTTTTTACAATTGGATGGTCGTGATGATTATCATTTCTTTGCCTTTTATGACGAGGATGATTTTGTTGGATTTGCCTCAGTTCTCTACAATGCCAAAGTTTTTTATGTGAGTTTCTTTGCCATCGTTCCTCAAATGCGGAGTCATGGCTACGGAAGTGAGATTATTGATAAACTGGTGGACTTTTATGGACCATCTCGGTCTATGGTCTTGGAAGTAGAGCGTTTGGATGAACCAAATGACAATCCTGAGCAACGTGAGGCACGTTGGGATTTCTATAAGCGTAATGGGTTCAAGACTTCCAATGCTTTCTTGGAATATGAAGGTTTGAGTTTTGAGATTCTCTATCGTGGAGATCACTTTGACGAAGAAGCCTACAGAGAGATATTCCGCAAACTTCAGGAAAATGCTTATTTTGACTTCAGTATTAAACATCGTCGCTTGAGTGATTTATAAATAATCAAACCAAACAGGTCTTAGTTAACCTGTTTTTCATTTGTTTTCAGCGTTTGCCAATCGTTCTCAGAATATTTTGTCCTCCTATGCTATAATGGAAGTACTATGAAGAAAGTAATTTTACAGTATCTAGCAAGTGCTCTAACTGTAATCCTTATACTTGGTCTTGTGGTTTTCAACAGACAGCGAAATCACCCTCTGGTAAAGAAGGTCAAAGACCCTGAGATTTCCTATATCTATCAGGATTCTTTGGAAAATCTAGATAGACTGGCCCTTAGTCAGGCTGGAGTTATCCAATCCTATCAGCTCGATTCTTTGTCTGTTAGGAAGGAAGATGGAAAGATTCACCTCGTTCTCCATATCAATCATTCCTATGATATGCAGGTAAATCTTGTCCTAAAGTCTGATATCTACGGTGATTTATCTGTGGTTGAAGCGACGCCATCAAAGGCTTTGAAGCTAGCCTTGGAGGACGAGTCTTATCAGAAACGGTTGACCTTAATTTCGCAAAAGGCAGATGCTATTATGGCTCGTGATCACTGGGATCAGGCCATTAAGCCAGCCTATGTGGCTCAGGTCAGAAGTAAGATGAAGAAGACTTCCCTAACCCAGCTAGACAAGGTTCTTCAGGACGTTGACCAAGAAAGTAAGGAAGTGGGCTCCGATACCTATACGGCCTTTTTCCAAGCTTCTCAACTGCCTAATCACGACAAGCTCAATTTGGTTATGGAGCACATGCAGGTTTATGTGGATAAGTATCAGTTCCTTCAATTAGGGAAGTCAGGCTATAAATTTTCCAAGAAACTTGAGCCAACCAGCCCTTTTTACAGTTACTTCCGCGAGGCTATTATGGAGACTTATCAGACGGATTTAGGACTGGGCGAGGATGAGTTGGGCATCAAGCTCCACCTTTTTAGGTCTTGGATTGATAAACAGTCTATGGATTACATTAGGAGCAATTACAAGGGCAAGACAGACTTGGATAAACTTCTATCCTATAGTAAGGACAAGAAGATAAACTTGGATTATACTACAGGTGCTTCCTACCATAATCGAAGCTTGGGAGACTTTACCTATCCAGAGAATATGAAAATCCAGCTACCTCAGACCAGTGTCATGGGACCTTACGGTGTCAGCAATTCCCGCTTTATTGAATTTATTGTCAATATGGATACAGGGAAATTTGTTTCTGAGTGGAATGTCTACAAGAAAAGGAAAGACGGTAGTATCGACTCTAATCCTAAGCATTACAAGATTGAAGATGGTGCTGATATTGCTGATACGGACTCTGCTAACTACGGCCTATCTAAGGGACTAAATGCTGACTTACCAGCCTATCTCAATAATAGCCATACCTATCTTGATGTTCGTCACCCTGCGGATAATGCGATTAGACGTAAGATGGTTAGAAAGTGGAAAAATGCCAAGAATGTCTTAAATGGTGGGCGCTATGCTGATATTGTTAAAAAAGGAGGCTTGAAAGACCTTGAAACATGGAGACAAGTTAAAGCTGAAGACCGCCTCCAGGTCTACAATGCTTACCTTGATTATATTCGCTCTCATCTTGTGCTTAATGGGTTTGACAGCTTTTACCAAGAAACCTACAACCCCCAAGGTGGAGACAAAAAAGACTGAAACCCTTGATAGTGTTCTTGTCGCTAAAAATTTCTATCGTGTAAGGGATGCCTATGCCATCAAGCTCTACGGGCAGGATGAGGGGATGTCCTTTGATGTGGCTGGTCAGAGACTCTTTGGGTCAAATATTGCTATTAAAGATGGTCTGTTATATGGCTCCAGTCTTGGAGATTTGACCATTGAGGCTTATTTTCAGGGGGAGCTGTCCTACCTTTTAGAGGCCACCCAGAAGCTCCCAGTGGACAAAAATCGTATCAAGGCTAATCACTATAGTCAGGACATCGTTCTGAATAACGTTTGGTCTAGTCTGGAAGGTCAAGAAACCTCCAATAGTATCATCACTCAGTTTCAGGATAAGACCTTGCTTAAGCTGCGGATCAGCTACAACAAGGATTTCCTTCCGACTAAGATTCAGGGTTTTTACAATAGCCAAACCTTTAATGGCTGGCGGGACCTATTTTACATAGATTATCCATATAGTAATCAGGAAGCCTTCAATCAGGCTCAAGATGCCTATATACAACACATCCAGTACATGGAAACGCATCCTGAGGAAGAAACAGGAGAGTTTGGTTAATAAAGCAAAATCACCTTTATCTCGAGATAAAGGTGATTTGTTTGTTCCTAAGAATTAGGTTTTAGGTTTGACTTGTGGTAACTTCTGGAAAAAGCTTGTCTAGGATTTTTGGAGTGATAGCTTGTCCAGGACCTTCAGCACAATAGGTGTGCATATACATAGAGGGATTGAAGTTGAGCTCGATACAAGTGCAATGAGGTTTTTCCTTGCTAGCAGGCTGAGTTTTATCTGGAATGATGAGGTCAACCCCGCAAGCCCAGGCCCCCATGCTAGTCGCCATAGCTGCAGCTAATTCTTGATAGGATGAATCCATGGTCTCAGTGACATCAATAGAGTCACCACCCGTAGAGATGTTGGAGTTACGGCGGAGATTGACCTTTTTCCCTTCTGGGAGAATATCATCAGGTGCATAACCTTGCTGAGTCAACATCAGTTGTTCGATGTCTCCTAGCTCAATGATTTCCAGCGGTGAGCGGTGGTCACGGCCTCGCAATGGGTTGGCATTTTTCTGAGCGACTAATTCACGAATGGTGTGTTTGCCATCACCGACAACATTAGCAGCGACACGAAGGAGAACAGCCTCACAACGCCCGTCCAGAATGAAGAAACGGTATTCGGTTCCTGGGATAAATTCTTCAACAAGAACAGCTGTATCTTCTGCAAAGGCAATCTCGAGGGCTTTCTTATAGTTATCAAGGCTGGCAGGCTCTTGGAAAATGGAAATGCCCAGACCGAAGTTGGTTGATTTTGGTTTAACCACAATTTGCTTGCCCTTGATAAGAGGATAGTAGGCTAGACCTTGATCTAGGTTGGTAAATTCGTCTCCAGCAGGAACCGGGAAGCCAGCGTCGGCTAAGATTTTCTTGGTTACGGTCTTATTGGCCATAGCAAGGGGTACCACGTAGTTGTCTTTTGAGGTCATGTTACCATTTTTGACGTACTCAACATGATCTTTATGCCAGAGTTTAAGGAATTGATCCTGCTCATCTAGGATTTCAAAATGAAGCCCTTTTTGAATGGCATCAAAGAGCAGCATCTGGGTAGAAAGTTCCATCTCCTCATAACCCTTAAGGGCATAGTGGGCAGTCCAGTCGTAATCATGATAGGCAAGAGCCTTGTCGAGGGCAAAGTCAGCAAGGGACTTGTCTTTGATATGAGGAAGAAGTTGGGCTGCTAGTGTCTGGTTAGGATCTGCAAAGGCATCTTTAACTTGTTTAACCAGCCCTTGATGATAGTCACCAAGCCCAAAATGTTGCACCAGTTGGTCTAGAGCTGTCGTAATGTTCTGAGTTTCAGCTTCAGAAGGTAGAGGTTCTAAAGGATGAGAGAGGGCAATTTTTTCATTCAGCGCGTGACCTTGAGCCAGAGCCTGATCAACATTTTCAGGGGCATCCATCCAGAGGAAGGCTAGAAGGAGTAGGTGTACGGTATCCATGGTAGTTTGGCTAATACCGATACGCTCAAAGGGGTTGAGGTCGAAGTTACGGAATTCCAGGTAGGTGATTCCCTTGTCAAGGAAGGAGCGATTAACCTTTTGTCCACGGAAACGAACAGCCGAGTAAAATTCCTTTTCCGCAATCAAATCACCTTGTTCGATATAGTTTTCGATGGCAGAGACATAGTCTTCTAGGTTTGCAAAAGATACTTGGATTTCTTCCTTATTGACATAACCATGGTCGCTGTTTCGGAAGGAACGCACGGGTTCTGGGACTTCTTGGTCGAAGAAGCCTTGCTCAGCAACAGGTGCAGCACCAAAGAGATAGGTAATCACCCAACGGTAGCGCAAATAGTTCTGAGCCAGCTTAAGATAGAGGGCGTTCTTGAAAGCAATCATATCAGTCTGGTCGCTTTCTTTGAATAGGGCTTCAACCAAATCTTTCCCTAGTTCCATATTATAGTGGATACCTGAGATAGCTTGAAGTTTAGTTCCGTATTTTTCGGCCAAGTAGTTACGATAATGGCGTTCAAATTCATTCTCCAGTTGGGCAACTTGGATTTCTTGGGCCTTGATACGAGGTGGCATGGACAAGGGCCAGAGAAGTTCATCTTTACTGATGGAACGTCCAGCTACATCGGTAATGGCTCCAAGAAAACGACGAGCCTCAGTGGTAGATTTAGCAACTGGTGTGATGAGCTCCATTTGAAACTCACAAAAATCTGTTTGAATATAAGGGTGGAAACTTCGAGCTCCTAGGCAAGAAGGGTGAGGCGTATGTGCTAATTTTCCCTGTCTATCGACACGAAGACTTTCGCGTTCAATTCCAAAGTTAGCTTGAAGGATAGGGCTGGTAGGCTCCAGCTTTTGAAGCAGTTGATTTATAGTCATAGAGTCACCTTTTCATCTAATGTTAGTGTTAGTCTATTATAAATAGGAACAGAAAACAAATTTCTGCTACGTTTGGCTATGATTTACGAACATTTATGATGAGTTTGTGAAAAATGAGCAGATTTTAGAGAGATTTTTTATCAAACATCGTAAAATGCTTACAAATGTTAGTGAAATGACATTGTACTTGCAATTTTACTCAATTTAACCTATACTAATGACATATATATGAGAACGAAAAAATCCCTAGGGTCTGCCCTCAGGGGCTTTTGTATGCTCTCAAAAGGGTATGACCGTTCTTTTATAGATAAATGATAAGCATAAGACTGTTAGTTTTAAGCTTTGCTATGCCTAGAGTAGACGATATTTTTCGCCGTGGTCGAGACCATTCTGAACCTATTTGCACTTGCTCGAAGTTGCTCACAATTCGACAGTTCGCTCTGCCCAACAGCGATGCTTTCGCCGTGATAGATTACAAAAATGGTGTATATCTATCAATGCATGAAACACGCTCTGCACAGAGCAGGCGATATTTTTCGTCGTGGTAGGGCTCATCCTGAATCTATTTGCACTTGTTCGAATTGCTCACGATTCGACAGTTCGCTCTGCCCAATAACGATGCTTTCGCCGTGATGATATTCCTATAACTGCAGAAGCAGTTATAGGAAGCGGAGTTATCGAGACTTTGGCTCGATAACTAGTCATGGAACGACTGAGTCGGTCGCTGACGTCCGCCATCACTTAAGAAAGCATCAAAAAAGAAAAATATCAAAAGAAAAAAAGAAAAAGAATAAAAACGGAGGTAATTATGTTTCAAACCCTGATCGCCCAGATAAAGGAATACAAGAAACCCTCAATCCTAGCGTCTCTCTTCATGACGCTAGAAGTCATGTTTGAGATTTCCATTCCCTTTGTCATGGCCAATCTTTTGGACAAAGGTGTCCAGCAATCTAACATGTCTAACATTTGGCTCTATGGTGGCCTCATGTTGGTCTGTGCCTTCCTGTCGCTTTTCTGCGGTATGCAGTCGGCACGCTATGCGGCCTTTGCTTCTGCTGGATTTGCTAAGAATCTACGTCAGGCCATTTTCAAAAAGGTTCAAACCTTCTCTTTTGAAAATATCGATAAGTTCTCAGCTGGTGGTTTGGTAACACGTATGATGACTGATGTTACCAACGTGCAGAACTCTTACCAGATGATTATCCGCATCTGTGTACGTGCACCACTTAATCTGATTTTTGCCATTGCAGCAAGTTTCCTTATCAATGGTGAAATGGCTTGGATTTTCGTTGGTGTAACCCTCTTCCTTGGTCTGGTTTTGGCCATTATTACCAAGATTGTATACCCTCTCTTTACTCAAGTGTTTGAGGCTTATGACAACCTTAACAATAGTATCAAGGAAAATATCACCAACATGCGTGTGGTTAAATCCTATGTTAAAGAGCAGGAAGAGACGGATAAATTCAAGAAGGCTTCACGTCGTATTTACAAGATGTTCATGCGTGCTATTCGTGTGGTTGTCATGTCTAACCCAGCCATGATGTTGTCTATGTACGCATCCTTCCTCATGATTTCTTGGTTTGGTGCTCATCTTATCGTTGTCGGCAAGCTATCTACAGGTGAATTGACTTCCATGTTCAGCTATACCATGACCATCCTCATGTCACTCATGATGTTCATGATGATCTTTGTCATGTTGTCCATTTCTATGGCTTCTGTAGAGCGTATCAATGAAGTGCTTAATACTGAATCAACCATTGTTTCACCTGAAAATGGTTTAACAGAAGTCACAGATGGCTCTATCAGCTTTGATCATGTAGATTTCTCATACACTGATGAAAATGGTGACAAGACCCATGTCCTCAAAGATATTTCGCTTGATATTAAGTCTGGTGAGGTTATCGGTATTCTTGGTGGAACAGGTTCTGGTAAATCAAGTTTGGTTCAGCTCATTCCTCGTCTTTATGATGTGGAAGCCGGTCAAGTTAAGGTTGCTGGCCACGATGTTAAGGATTATGATTTGGATAGTTTGCGTAAGCAAGTTGCCATGGTGCTTCAAACCAACGTCCTTTTCTCAGGAACTATTAAGGAAAATATGCGCTGGGGAAATAAACAGGCGACAGATGAGGAAATCATTGAAGCTTGTAAGATTGCCCAAGCTGATGAATTTATTCAAGAGTTTAAGGATGGCTATGACACCAAGATTGAACGTGGTGGAGCCAATGTCTCAGGGGGACAACGTCAACGTCTCTGTATCGCACGTGCCCTCCTCATGAATCCAAAAATCTTGATTCTTGATGATTCAACATCAGCGGTTGATACTAAGACGGATAGTTTGATTCGTCAAGGTTTGGCATCAAGTCTTAAGGAAACAACCAAGATTATCATTGGTCAACGTATTTCATCCATCCAAGATGCAGACCGTATCATTGTCATGGATGATGGCCGTATCGATGCTATTGGTACTCACGATGAATTGGTGGCGAACAATGCCATTTATCGTGAGGTTTACAAGATGCAAACACAAGGGAAAGGAGTAGCAGATGCAGAATAAGAAAAAAGCTAATTGGGGCTCTCTAGCACGTCTTCTACGCTTTTTGTGGCAAGACTACAAACTTTCGCTTTCTATCGCCTTTGTCCTTATTGTGGTTGCTTCCTTGGCAACGGTCAATTTGACGGCTTCTATTCAGTCCTTGGTTGACGTTTACGTTCAACCCATGCTCAAATCTGGTAGCCATGACTTTGGACCGCTTTTACATTTCTTGACTTCAGTGGCTGTCTTCTGTCTTATCGGTGTGATTGCCAACTATGTGTCATCACTCCTCATGGCAACGATTTCGCAAGATTCTCTACGTTCCCTTCGTAATCAGCTCTTTGCTCGCATGCAAAAGCTTCCTGTTCGCTACTTTGATACTCACCAACACGGTGACATCATGTCTATTTACACCAACGACATCGATGCCCTCCGTCAGGCTGTTGAGCAATCCATTCCACAGTTGCTACAAACGGCTATTACCCTTATCGGGGTAACAGTGACAATGCTTACGGTTAGTCCTCTCCTCTTTATCGTGGTCCTAGTCATGGTAGGTATCATGTTTATGGTCATCAAAAATGTATCAGCCAAATCAGGCCGTTACTTCGGTGAACAACAAAAGAATTTGGGGATTGAGAATGGTTTCATCGAGGAAATGATGTCAGGTCAAAAAGTGGTCAAGGCCTTTGTTCACGAAGAAGAAAGCATGGCTGATTTTGACAAGATTAACGAGCAACTCTTTGAATCTTCTTACTTGGCCAATCGCTATGCCAATGTTCTCATGCCAATTCTTGGAAACTTAGGAAATGTTTCCTTTGTTTTGACCGCCTTGGTTGGTGGACTCTTTGCCCTTAATGGTGTTGGTGGTTTGACTATCGGTGGTCTCATGGCCTTCCTACAATTGAACCGTTCTTTCAACGGTCCTATTACTCAGGTCTCTCAACAACTGAACTTTGTTCTTATGGCACTTGCCGGTGCTGACCGTATCTTTGACCTTCTGGACGAACCAGAAGAAGTTGACCAAGGTAAGGTCACTTTGGTCAACTACGAATTGGTAGATGGTCAAATGGTTGTGACAGACAAGAAAACCAATCTTTGGGCTTGGAAACACCCACGTCCAAATGGCGACTACGAATTGGTCGAGTTGGTCGGAAATGTGGTCTTCCAAGACGTTGATTTCTCTTACGATGGTAAGAAACAAATCCTTCATGACGTTAATCTCTATGCAGACAAGGGGCAAAAGGTTGCCTTTGTCGGTGCGACAGGTGCTGGTAAGACGACGATTACCAACTTGATTAACCGTTTCTACGATATCCAATCTGGTGTGATTACTTATGATGGTATTGATGTCAAGCTGATTGAGAAAGATTCTCTTCGTCGCTCGCTTGGTATCGTGCTTCAAGATACCCATCTCTTCACAGGGACTATCGCTGAAAATATTGCCTATGGTCGTGCCGATGCGACACGCGAGGAAATTCTTGAAGCTGCCCGTATTGCTAACGTGGATTCCTTTGTGCAACACTTGGACAATGGGTATGACACTGTTCTTACAGATGACGGTGCAGGCTTGTCTAATGGGCAACGTCAGCTTATCGCCATTGCGCGTGCTGCCCTTGCCAATGCACCGGTTCTTATCCTTGACGAGGCGACATCCTCTATTGACTCTCGTACCGAAAAAATGGTACAAGAAGGGATGGACCGACTTATGGAAGGACGTACGGTCTTCGTTATTGCCCACCGTCTTTCAACCATAGTCAACTCTGACGTTATCATGGTTATGGACCACGGACGTATCATTGAACGTGGTGACCACGATAGCCTTATGGAACAAGGTGGTACTTACTACCGACTTTATACCGGTGGTCTGGAAATTGATTAAGACTAAAAAACTCAGGTTTTGCCTGAGTTTTTTTGCATCTGAAGAAAAGGTTTCTTTTGAGACTTTTCTTGTAAAAACGATAGATTTGATATCCTAAATCTCAACTTCTTCTAAACCTTGTGAGTCTAGACGATAGATCTTTTGGCAGACTTGTTTGAGGTAGTTGACATCATGCGATACTGTCAGAATTGCCCCTGAATAGTTCTCGAAGAGCTGTCGGACTTGGGGTTGAGAGGTGGGGGAAAAATTTCTGGTTGGTTCATCTAAGATAAGGAGCTGAGGGCTTTCTAAGACCAGGTGCAGTAGGAGAAGTTTTCCTTTCTGTCCTCCAGATAAATCAGAGATTGCATGGTTCATTTCATCATGACTAAAGTTGAGGTTAGCGAGATGGGAGCTTATAACCTCTCGTTCAGACTTGTCGCCAGTCTTACTCAAAAACGCTATTAGAGACAAATCCAGTGGCAAGATAGTGTCATAATGTTGGGGCATGTAGCCAATGGTCAGGTCTGTCTTTTGGCTAAGTTTTTGGTAGAGATAGTGTAAGAGAGTGGATTTCCCACAGCCGTTATCTCCAACAATACCAATTTTTTCTTGCCCTTTCAAAGAAAGTTTGAGATGGTCAATGGTCAGGTGAGGAGCAATGTTTATCTGCTTTTCATCCAGATTTAAGAGATATTTTCCCTGAGGTAGAGGGTCGATATGAGAGAAGAAAAGTTCAATGCTGTCTTCTTTATCAGGCATCTGTGTCATATCTTGGGCAAGGCGGTCGAAGCGTTTTTCTTGTGAGAGGACTGCTTTCATCTTTTTAGCAAGCAATCGTCCTTGCGTGCTGTCATGCGTATTGCGTAGGGTGGTTTGGACATTTTGTTTGATACGGCGATGCTTGGCCATGGCTTTGTCATAGGCTTTTTTCTCAGTTTTGGCTTGCTGCATCTGTTGTTGGTAGCTATCAGTGTGATGTTGGCTGTAGTTATCATAGTCGAGGTGTTCCACACTGGTCCTTGCCTGTTGACGACGTTTAAGGAGTTCCAGATGGATAATGGTATCAGCTGTCTGACTGAGTAAATCCTCGTCATGTGAGATGTAGACGATCGTTTTATCAGAGTGCTTGATAAAGTCTTTTAACCAAGTCATAGTAGTTAAATCCATATCGTTTGAAGGCTCATCAAGAAAAATGATGTCGTGGGGACGAGCTAATTCTCGGATGAGTTGAATTTTGAGTTTCTCACC
Organism: Streptococcus sp. HMSC10E12; assembly: GCF_001807855.1. NCBI lineage: Bacteria > Bacillati > Bacillota > Bacilli > Lactobacillales > Streptococcaceae > Streptococcus > Streptococcus sp. HMSC10E12. The sequence goes on along the minus strand of NZ_KV791083.1, from coordinate 7,652 downwards.
ACCTGATAGAGTGGAGATCAGCTGACTGCTAGCAAAACGCTCACTATCAAAACGAAGTTCATCAGCCAGACGATAGAGGGTGGCATAGTCTAGGTCATAAGTGTCCGCAAAGAAGTAGTCGTTAAGGGTTAGAGATTGCAAGTTATCCGAAATTTGTTGGGGAATATAGACCAGTGGGCTATCTGTTTTGTTAATAGTTCCCTCGTAAGACAGATGGTCAAAATGTGCTTTTGGATTGACCATAACGGCAAGGAGACTAGATTTTCCATTGCCTTCCTCCCCAATGATGGCGACTTTTTCGCCTGTAGCTATCGTTAGATTTAGATCATGAACAAGTTCACGCAAATCTTTGGTATGTGTTATGGTTAGGTGTTGAATCTGTATCATAGGACCTCCTAGGTCAGAGTGTTTGTGGATATTGTTTGAAGTAGTTTTTTACTTCAAACAATATCAAAGGTCAAAAAACAGTCCTACCTTATAAGATAGAACTGCCTTGAATCTAGCTAAAAAGCTCTCTAGGAGATAGTGATGGTGTGGACGCAAAAAAGCGCAGATACCATCAACAAGTTTTCTACAGAAAAAGAGCGCAAAAAAGACATGAAAACAATCTATCAAATAAAGCAGGTTTATTGTGAATAGACTTAGTTGTTCATGTCTCCATTTACCTCCGAATGTTACTTGTCTCGATTTTACGCTGTCTAACGGATTTTGTCAAATGAAAATCAAAAATCCAGCCCTCTTAGACCGCCGATGCACCTTATCAATAGTCCCCACCTATGCTATACTAGAAGTAATACTGAAAAATGGAGATTATTATGGAAAATAAGTTTGTAAAGAAGCCAACACCTAAGGGGGATAAGACAACAAAAATTGTTTTTATAGGTCTCTTAGTGGCATTGCTTTTTGTAATCGCAGGAACGGCTATCTTTTTTGCTGTGAGTGGTAGCAGTAAGGCTACCAAGGGCTCAGCCTCATCTAGCAAGTCAAGTACAACTGTCTATTCCGGCAGCAATGCAGAAGATCCCTTGTTTAAAATCACCCTGACAACCTTCGGGGATAATAAGGAATTTCTACTCGTGACACCAAATCCTGGTCATGATAGAAACATGTTTAACATTGTGGGGGTAGCTGGTCAATACCTAGTCACTCAAGAGTACAAGGGTGATGTATCTGGTAAGAAAAATGCCAAGGGTGAAACTCTTTATAAATATGACTACTTTAATATCTATGTGTATGACACGGAAAAAACAAATCAGAAACCTAAACAAATTGACCTTTTGAAATTGGCTAAAAAAGCTGGGGATGAAGATTATTTAAATCAGGCAGGTCTAAGGCTTTTCATGCTTAATGACCAAGCCTACTTACAAATGCCTTTTGGTGCATCGTCAGCTGATTTTGCTTCTAATAAAAAATACCTCAATCTCAAAACTCAAAAAATCGAGGAGATGAATATCTCAGCTAACTCGAATACTTTGGACTCGGAATTGGAGTACGCTAATGTTGATATGCGTAAGACTTTAGAGCCTTTTGGTCTTGAGATGTGGCCAGGTGCAACTAATGGTAAGGATTTTGATAATCCGTCTGGAACACCAATTGCGAGTCTACCTGCTCTTTATTACATTTCTGAAAAAGACAGGAGCCTCAATATGGATAGTACAAACTTTGCCAAAGAGCAAAAGGAAGCTTATGAAGCTGTTAAGACCAAACATGCTAGAATCTATACGCTTCCAAGTAAAATCAATAACGAAAGCTGGTTCAATACCTTGCTCCATTGGATGGCACCTGAAGGGCAGGATGCCTACGAGTTACCCGTTAGGGCTTTTAGACCGACTCAGGAAGAAGGTAAAGTCAAGTCCTATCAAGAATTGCAGTCTTGGAATGACAACCATATCAGAAAAAAATAGAGGAAGTTACTTCTGGAACCAATAAGATGATTAACCCAAGTATGTGATGCTTGGGTTTTTATTTTTTAAAAAATGTAGTGGGTGACTATAGTCGTGAAAGGCAATTATTAAATTGTATATCAATGGTTTATCTAGGGTGTTACAGAATCGGATGGTTTGTAATAAGAAGGTAAAAATTAGAATTAAAGTGAGAAAATCAGCCAATAAAATGAGTTAAATCCTCTCATAAGTCTAACATCTTCCGTGAAAAACATGAGAAAGTTAGGAATGAAAAGAAAATAAAATAGAAATTTGGAAACGGTATAAAGTAAATAAAATCAAGGTTTTTACACTTGTAAAGGTAAAAAATGAACGAAAGTTGCCGGATAAATTGTCAGACAACTTGATTTTTTTTAAAAAAGTTGCCTTAATCACTTGACCATAAATTGTCAGAATGTTAGAATGTAATTGTATCATGAGTACACGTATAGGATTTTTTGTATACTCGTGACCTATAACTAACTATTTCATACAGAGGGAGACTTGAAATGAAAGACATTTTTAACAGACGCCAACGATTTTCATTGCGTAAATATTCGTTTGGTGTCGCTTCAGTCTTGCTAGGAACGGCACTCTTTGCTGCTCATACTGCACAGGCTGATGAAGTCACAGCACCTGATGCTTCTTCATCAAACCCTGGTTCATCAGTTGAGGGCGAAAGTTCGTCAGACCTTGTTGAGACGTCTACAGCATCAACAGCTCAAGCAGATCCTACTGCAGCTGTATCTTCAACTGATGCAACTGCGTCAACATTTAACTTGACGCCAGAAGCATCAGCAACAGATAAGGCTGCCGCAGAGACAACTGAGAAAGCTGCTACAGAAACTGCAAAACCTGAAGCAGCTAAACCAGCTTCAGAGACTGCAAAACCAACTGAGAAAGCTACTCCAGAAGCAGCTAAGCCAGCTACAGCGGCATCTACAAATGCAGCTAGCAACAACGTTGAAACAACAGCTTCAGCGACAACCGCTGCAGCAACTCCAGCTGCAACAGCGGCTAATCGTACTGCAACAACAGCTGCTCCAGTAGCTGAAGAAACAGCAGCAGCCGAAACTGCGGCAGCAACTACAAGTCTTAACACACGTGGTTCTGCACGTTTTTATTCTGTAGGATCAGCAGCAGATCGAAGTGCAACACTTGACCGCGCTGCAACTGATTTGACGAATGCTGGTGCTTTGGCAATAAGTCGTAGCCGTCGTAACCGTCGTGCCGCTACAGACCACAATAACGAGCCGGTTGCTGTAGCAAGTTTCCTAAAAGACGGTGAAGTTGCTACACCTGATATGACGGATCCAAATGGTGCAAGTGTTCGTTCACAAACAGTACCATCAGGATATGCTGCTAAAGAAGGCGATGTCTACACCTATAGTATTGTAGACCTTACTAAGTTTAATAAACGTTACAATACAAACTACTATACACGTGCTTACAAGAGATTTGATGCTTCAACAGATACGACTGTTGAATTAATCGATAAAAACACTGGTAGTGTAGTTGAAACAAGAACTATTACAGCTTCAAGCGGTATTCAAAAATTCACAACTACAAAAGCAGCTTCTAACGGAGAGTTGACTTGGCAAGTTGATTACAGCCCAGGTATCGGTGTTGGTCCTGGTAAGACTGACCAACCTTTCATTCAATTTGGTTATGAAGTTGGGGCAAGTGTCCAAGCTTTAGTATCTTCTGGGCACCAACTCACTCCTGCTGAGAAAGCTTTTTATGATGCAGTTTATGATGCACGTAATTCTACAGATATTATTAACGTTGTAGAACCCGCATACAATGGTCGTGAAATTACAGATACCAATGCTAAGATTCCAGTATCAGTTAATAAAACAACTTACTATAAAGTAGTTGATAAAAACAACCCAACATTTAACGCTAATAAAACAGATAAAACTGTTCAAGACTATGTAGCAAATGGTAACGAAGTAGACTTAGCTTCATACACTCTTAAAGCTATGGAAGGGCAAAACTTCACAGCATCTGGAGAGCGCCAATTTGATGGATACAAACTTTATCAAGCAGCTGATGCAAATGATCAATCAGGTTATGTAAGCCGTCCTTACACTATTGGTACGAAATTCATGGACGCTGAGCGTGCAGGAATTAAACGTATTAAAGAAATCGTAGGTGAAGATGGAACTGTAGTCGTGCGTGTTTATCTTCTAGATCCAAAACAACAAAGCAAGCGTTCTGATGGCACCTTGAGCACTGATGGCTACATGTTGCTAGCAGAAACTAAACCTATTAAACCAGGTGATTACAACAAACAGGAGTTGGCATATAAGAAGTCACCTCTTAAGACTATCGCGCATACAGTAACTGATCCAAAAACTGGAGCAAAAACTGAATATCCAAACGGTAAAGATGTTCCATTTGACTTCCAAAAAGCTGCTGGATACACACCTTATAAGACAGTCTTTGTCCCATTCTTGGGAGACAACATCGGTCACCTTTCTCCAAATGCTCAATTAGAGCGTGGTGTAGGAGGTATCGGTACCAACGTTGACTTGCTTAACTCTTTGACACCGTATAAACAACCTGTTTATTACTATGTCAAACAAGAACCTGTAACAGTTACTCCAGAAGTTGAAAAACAACTTGAAGGACGTGTACTTGTTGATGGTGAATTCAGCTTCAAGATTGAAAAAGATCAAGAAAATAAATCACTACCAGGATATGAAGAAACTGTAACTAACAAAAACGGTAAAGCTACATTTAGTAAATTAAGCTTCAATAAAGTTGGTACTTACACTTACACAATCACTGAGGTTAAAGGGGCAGATACAAACGTCGATTACGATGGTATGACAGTTAAGATGACTGTTACTGTAACTGAGAACTCTAAAGGTGATTTGCAAGCTTCAGTTAAATACAGTGGTACTGGTGGATTCGCTTCAAGTGCAGATGATAAGGTCTTCAACAACTACGTTGTAGCTCCAGTTAAGACTAAATTTGACTTTAGCAAGGCTCTTGCAGGTCGTGAATTGAAAGCCGGTGAATTTAGCTTCGTATTGAAAGATTCAACTGGTAAAGTTCTTCAAACTAAGACAAATACTAAAGAAGGTGTTGTAGCCTTTGATGATTTGACTTTTGACAATACTCAAGTTGGTACTCACAAATACACTGTAGAAGAAGTTATCCCAGAAAATAAAGAAGCTGGTATGACTTATGATACAATGAAAGCTGAAGTAACAATCACTGTTACTAAGGAAGGTCACGTTCTTAAAGCAACAAACACTCTTCCATCAGATACAGAGTTCAACAATACATTCACTCCAGGTGCGGTTAAAGTTAACCTTGAATTTGATAAATCACTTTCAAACGGTACTTTGAACGCAGGTGACTTTAGCTTCACATTGACTGGTGACAACAATGTTAACGAAACTGTAACTAACAAAGCTAACGGTAAGATTAACTTCAGCGAATTGTCATTTGACCGCGAAGGTGTCTACAACTACACTGTTAAAGAAGTGAAAGGCAACAATGCCGATGTAGACTACGATGAAATGACTATCGCAGTTAAAGTAACAGTTACTAAAGATGCCGCTACAGGTCTTTTGGTTGCTAAGACTGAAATGACTTCAACAGGCGGTGAAGCAACTGGTACTGATGACAAGATCTTCAACAACCACGTTGTAGCTCCTGTAACTGCACAATTTGACTTCAGCAAAGCTCTTGCAGGTCGTGACTTGAAAGCTGGCGAATTTAGCTTTGTATTGAAAGACAAAGATGGTAAAGTCCTTCAAACAAAACAAAATGATGCCAACGGTAAAGTTAAATTTGACGCATTGACATTTACAAATGCTCAAGTTGGTGACCACAAGTACACTGTAGAAGAAGTTCAAGGAACTGAAGCAGGTATGACTTATGACCCAATGAAAGCTAACGTAACAGTTACTGTTACTAAGTCAGGTCATGCGCTTACTGCTGTTGCAACTCTTCCAACTGATAAAGAGTTCAACAATACCTTCACATCAGCTCCAACTCAAGCTCAATTCAAGTTCACTAAACGTCTTGAAGGTAAAGCACTTGAAGCAGGTGCCTTCGAATTCGAATTGCTTGAAAACGGCAACGTTATTCAAACTAAGAAAAATGCAGCAGATGGTTCAATCACATTTGATGCTATTGAATACAGCGCTGAAGGTGAACACACTTACACTGTGCGTGAAAAAGCTGGTAACGATACAAACATCGATTACGATACAATGAACGCAGAAGTGAAGGTTAAAGTTACTAAAGATGCTGCTACAGGTCTCTTAAGTACTGCTGTTACAATGCCTGAAGACACAGAGTTCAACAACTATGTGGTTTCTCCAGTTGTAACTAAGTTTGACTTCACTAAGAAATTGGCTGGTCGTGAACTTAAAGCTGGTGAATTTAGCTTCGTATTGAAAGATGCTGCTGGTAACGTCGTTGAAACTGTTAAGAATGATGCTGCTGGTAACGTAACCTTCTCAGAATTGTCATTCGACAATACTAAAGTTGGTACACACACTTACACTGTAGAAGAAGTGATTCCTGAAAACAAAGAATTCGGAATGACTTACGATAAGATGAAAGCTACAGTGACAGTTGAAGTTGCTAAGAACGGTCACACATTGACTACTGTTACAAACGTTACATCAACTGGTGGTGTAGACGCTAACGGTAACGCAACTGACGGTACTGCAGATAAAGAATTCAACAACAAAGTCACTCCTCCAGAAACTCCTGAATTCCAACCAGAAAAATTTGTCGTTTCTAAAGAGAAATACGACATCACTGGTAACAAGTTGATGGATGACGATGATGATGTCCCTGGTAACGAGTACACAGCAACAAATGCTGATCCATATGTTGATGGTGTTGCAAACAACGAACCAGAAAACTTGAATACTAAGACTGTTAAACGCGGTTCTAAATTGGTATACCAAGTATGGCTTGATACTACTAAATTCACAGAAGCTAACAACATCCAATACGTTGGTGTATCTGATACATACGACGCAGATAAATTGGACGTTAACGCAGCTGACATTAAAGCATACGATTCAGTAACTGGTGCAGATGTGACAGCTAAATTCGACATCAAAGTTGAAAACGGCACAATCACTGCAACTTCTAAAGATGAATTTATCAAAGATAAAGAAAACAACCCTGTTATCGATACTACTAAGTTCGCCTTTGGACGTTACTATAAATTTGATATCCCAGCAACTGTTAAAGAATCTGTTAAAGCTGGTGCTGATATTGAAAATACAGCCAACCAAACAGTTCACGTTTACAATCCAGTAAGCAAGACAGTTGAAAAACCTGAAAAACCAACACAAAAACGTGTTAACAGTGTTCCAGTTCCAGTTGAAATGAACTTCACTAAACGTTTGGAAGGTCGTGAACTTCAAGCTAACGAATTCGAATTCGTATTGAAGAAAGACGGCGTTGAAGTTGAACGCGTGAAGAATGACGCTGCTGGTAAGATTGTCTTCAAGACTCTCGAGTTCGGTCGCGATGATCTTGGTAAGACTTACAACTACACAGTAGAAGAAACTCCTGGTACAGATGCAACTGTCAAATATGACACAATGGTTGCTACTGTTAAAGTTGTGGTTTCACACGACGGTACAGCTAAAGCAATCGTTGCTAACGTGACAGATGCAGCTGATAAAGAGTTCAACAACACTGTAACTCCACCAGAAGAACCTAAGTTCCAACCAGAGAAATACG